>VTPP01000037.1 GCA_008638225.1 Pelagibacteraceae bacterium | reverse complement strand
AAGGTCAATTAATAGGAACAATGGGTTCGACTGGCAGATCTACAGCACCACATCTTCATTTTGGAATTTATTGGACTAAAATTCCTGTTGATCCAGAACTTGTCTTAACTGATTAAATTTTCCATCGATTATGAGTCCATATCCACTGACCAGGATTTTTTAGAATCATTTTTTCTATTTGTTTATTAATTTTTTCTCCGATAATTAACTCATTATCATTTTTTTTATCGATGATAAGTGGTGGCAAGATATCCATAATGAAGTTATATTTGTGAACCCTTTGTATTGAAACAGGAACTATTTGATAATCGTATTTTAGAACTAATTGAGATGGTATGAGAGTTGTGTATGCCAATTCATCAAAAAAATTTATTTTCATACCTTGGGTAATACTTTGATCAACCATTACTGCAATGTTTGTTTTTTTGTGAATAGCTTTAAATAATTCTCTGGTTCCACTTTTATTTTTACCAGGCAATTTTTTGGGAATTTGATTTTTGCAAATATATTTTTTTCTTAAGTATTCCATGAGAGGGTTAAGAAATATATTATTTAGGGGACGATAAATTGCTGCTATATTTACATTTCTTCTATCTAATTCCATAGCCATAAGTTCAAAGTTAGCAAAATGACCAGAAACAAATACAGTGGGTTTCTTAGTTAACTTAATAATATTAAGTATTTCCTCTCCATTAACCTGAATATGATTATTAGAGTTTTTTCTAAAATCTTTTAAGTACATGTATTCAGAAAAAGTTCTACCAAAATTACACCACATTTCTTTAGTGATTTTTTTTTGATTTTCAAAATTTATTTTAGGAAATGCTTTTTGTAAGTTAGCAAGTATACGTTTCTCTGATCTGAAATAACAACCAATATATGTTACTATAAAGCAGCCAAAGTCTGATGAAATTTTTCTTCGTAATAATTTAAATATTGAGAATAATATTATTATTAGAATGAATTCAAAAAAATATTTAATAATTTTCATATTTTAGAAATTATATCTATTATTTTTTTTTCATTCCCGATTATTAAATCAGTTGCTAAATATTTAATATTTTTTTTTTCTTTACCGCCAATTCTTAAAAAATCCTTTTCAGTCGTAAGAAGTGTCAGCTTTCTTCTAGATGCTATTTTTTTCAAATTAGCAATTTCCAATTTAGTATAAGAATGGTGATCTGGAAAAAATTTGTAATCTAATACTTTTATATTATTTTTTTTTAGCAAATTTATAAAATTATTATTATTACCTATTCCTGAAAAAGCAAAAAATTTTTTATTCTTATAAGTATTTAAATTTAATATTTTATATTTTGCATAAAATATTACTACTTTGTTATTATGAAGTTTAATATTTTTTTCCAATGTTGGATTAAAATCTCCATTGATACAGACCATATCAGCATATCGAAGTCTTTGCAGATTCTCTCTTAATGGTCCACTTGGCAACATGTAACCATTACCAATTCCTTGTGAGGAACTAAAACATACTATAGAAATATCTTTTTTAATACTTTCATCTTGGAAACCATCATCTAAAATTGCCAGTTTATATCCATCTCTAACTGACTCATCTAACGCCATAACTCTTGACTGTCTGGCGATAGTATTACAATTTTTTTTTAATAAAGATATTTCATCTTTTAAATAAGGATATTTTTTTTTAATTACTATTAGATTAATTTTTTTTCTTAAAAGAGATGCAATTTTAATTGTTAAGGGGGTTTTTCCTGTACCGCCTATATAAATGTTTCCAACACAAACTACTTTAATATTAAAATGTTTTTTTTTTGTTAAATTTCTTTTTAAACATATGGCAAAATAATATAAAATTGTAATAGGCAACAATAATATTGGCCACAAAGAAAATTTTGTTTGATCCCAAAAAGCTGGCTTGTTTAGGGTCATTATTTAATAAAAGAATTAAGATAATTGATGTGATCTAGCAATATCGTTTTACTATGATCTGTCATTATATCTTTAAATTTTTGATTATTGCTGGGTTTTTCAAAATTTAAAATCAAAGAAGTTGCAAGTTCATGCTGGTTTTTAACAAGTGTAGATATTTCGTTATTATCCAAAAATTCATAAATTTCTCTAAAATTATGAATATGAGGACCATGAAATACGGAGCAACCCTCTTTTGCTGCTTCCAAAGGATTTTGGCCACCATGGTTTATTATCGACCCACCTAAAAAGACTAAATTTATTTGTTCAAAAATTTTTTTTGTATCACCATAAGAGTCAACTATATAAAAATCATTATCTGCCTGAGACTCTGGTTTTTCGCTTTTTAATTGATAACTACAATTGTAAAGTTTTAGCAAATCTAATATTTCTTTAATTCGCTCAATATGTCTTGGTATTAGTATACATTGTGAGATTATTTTTTTTTCTTTGATGATTTTACTGACTGCAATAGCAAATTCTTCCTCACCGCGGTGAGTGCTCATGGCAACCCATGAATAATTTAGTTTTTTTTTAAAATTAAAAACATTATCGTTTGGTAATTCTTCCATAGAAGAAAATTTTAAATTTCCAATAAAAATAATATTTTTGATATTAAAGTATTCTATAAATGATTTTGCTTCCTTGCTTTGAGCAGTAATAGAATCAAATTGTTCAAATATTAAACGTGCTAATGATTTAACTAATTTCCATTTGGCAAAAGATTTCTTAGATAGTCTAGCATTTAATAAAACTAAATTAGAAGTTTTTTTGCTTTCCATAATAAGATTTGGCCATAACTCAGACTCTATAAAAATTGATACCCGAGGTTTCCAATGTTTTAAAAAACGCTTTACTATTATTGGCGTATCTAGAGGACTGAATTGATGAATGACATTGGGACTATCATTAAATACTTTATGGAAGTATTGTGAAGAGCTAAGAGTAGACGTTGTCACTAATATTCTAAGGTTTTGCTCATTAGCAAAATGCAAAATTAAAGGAACAATAGATTTGATTTCACCAAGACTTGATGCATTAAACCATATTGTATTTTTATCATTTGCAACTTTATATTTACCCAGTTTTTCTTGATATCTATATGGATCTTCTTTTTTTTTGAGCAATCTTATTTTTAAAAAAAGATTAGAAAAAAAGTGAAAAAAATAACTTATGCTTATATAAAAATTTAGCATTCAAATAACTAAGTTATCTCCTGATGGTATAGTTTCTGGTAATCTTTTGAATTTTGAATTAATTCTTCGTGAGTTCCTTCAGCCACTAATTGACCTTCATTAAGAACAATAATTTTATTTGCATTTTTAATTGTTGATAAGCGGTGAGCTATTACAATTGTCGTTCTATTTTTAATAAGGTTATCTATCGCATATTTAACTTTGGTTTCTGATTCTGTATCAAGTGCTGATGTTGCCTCATCAAGTAAAATAATAGAGCTATTTTTTAACATAGCTCTCGCAATAGACAGTCTTTGTTTTTGCCCCCCTGATAGCATCACTCCATTTTCCCCTATTATGCTATCGTACCCATTAGGTAGTTTTTTTATAAATTCATCTGCAACAGCATTGTTGCTGGCAGTTAATATTTCTTCATCTGACGCATTTATTTTTCCATAAGCGATATTTGATTTAATCGTATCATCAAATAAAATTATTTCCTGTGATACCAAGGCTATTTCTTTGCGCAATGAAACAATATTAAGATTTTTGATACTTTGCCCATCAATTTTAATATCTCCACTTGTGATGTTGTAAAATCTTGGAATTAGATTGATAAAGCTTGATTTACCTGATCCGCTTTTTCCAACCAGCGCAACAGTGGATCCTCCTTTAATTTTTGTTGATATGTTTTTTAAAGCAATAGTGCCATCAGGATAGGAAAAGGTAACATTTTCAAAAACAATATCTTTATTTTTTATTATTAAATTTTCAGATTTAACATGATCAGAAATTTCATTAACATTATCTAAAAGGGCATAAATTCTTTTTGCAGCAGCTATTCCCTCATTTATACCAATATTTACTCCAGCAAGTGCTCTTACTGGTTGATAGGCAAGCATTAGAGCTGTAAGAAAAGAAAAGAAACTTCCAACCTCTATCTTATTTTGTATACTTAAATATCCACCAGCTAATACAACAATAGCAACTGCCATTCCTGTAATAGTTTCCATTATTGGACCAGCTCCAAGCCTAGTTTTTTCAACTCTGGACATCACATCAATTCTGGCTTCAATAACATTTTTAAAATTTTTAAGCTCTTGATCTTCTTTTTGAAAAATTTTTATAATCGATGTAGATTTTAATATTTCAGACAAAGATTTTGTAAATACTTCACTTGCTTCCAGACTCTTGTTCACAAATTTTCCCATTTTTTTTCCTAATTTTTTTGTGAAAAAAGCAGCAACCGGAATCATTATTATTGCCAAAAGACTTAACTTCCAATTTTGGTAAAACATTAGAGACATCAGAGCAATTAAAGTAATAAATTCTTTTATTGCGCTAATTGCAATTCCGTTAATTACTCCCAACAAAGTACCGGTGTCGCTTGTAAAGTTTGAGATAAATTTTCCAGAATGTTTACTAATTATATAAGAGGTGTCAGACTTTAGAATTTTTTCTGCCATCAAAATTTGAATATTTTTAATAATATTAAAAGAAATTTTAATAGTTTTTATTCGGATAATATATGTTGATAGTGATTTTAGCATGAACGCAAATACAATTGCTGCAGGAATTAGGAATAAAAGCACTTTATTTTTTTCTATAAATATTTTTTTAATAGCGGGGTCTAGTAACCACGCAACCCCAGCGGTGGATAGAGCTGAAATAATAATAAACGCAAAAATAACCAAAAACTGCGATAGGTATCTAAATACTTGAGTTTTAAAAATTCTCTTAACTAAAGCATAACTATTCATTATTTACCTGCAACTGTCATTTGATTGATCATTATAGTAGGAGAATTCGTTGAGTAAATGAATTCAAGATCATTTGCTAAGGTCAAATTTCTGTACATTTCCAAAAGGTTTCCAGCAATAGTAATTTCATTAACTGGGTAACTAAACTCCCCATTCTCAATTAAGATACCTGAGGCACCAACACTATAATCACCAGTAACAGTGTTTGAGCCATGACCAATTAAATCAGTAATATAAATTGCTTTTTTATTATTTTTTATCATTTCATCATTTGTAATTATCCCATTATCAAAAAATAAATTAGTGCTTCCACCACTCCGCCCATTAGTTTTCATTTTTAAAATATTTGAGTGATAAGTATCTAAAAAAATATTTTCTAGCTTTCCATCTTTAACTAAATGAATTTTATTACTAATAACCCCCTCAGAGTCAAAAGGCTGGGAGCCAAGGCCCATTTCAATTAAAGGATCATCAAAAATATTAATTGTTT
>VTPP01000001.1 GCA_008638225.1 Pelagibacteraceae bacterium | reverse complement strand
GAAAACGATCAAATCCAATTAAAAATTATATCAGCTGACAGAAACGATAAGCAAAAAAGTGAAGTAGGCTAAAAATTTTGGTAGCGGGAGGCAGACTTGAACTGCCGACCTCAGCGTTATGAGTGCTGCGCTCTAACCACCTGAGCTATCCCGCCGTGTAGTCTTTGAGGTATATAATATATTATTATTAATTTAAAGTAGGACTAAACTTTTTTTTTGCTGAATTTTTTGATCTGGATCTAAATCCACCTCTACTAGCTGCACCAAATTTACTGCCGTCACCAGGTTTTCTATCAAAAGAGTTTCTTGATTTTGAAAAACCAGGTTTTGGTCTTGGTACAAAACTATCTTTTTTATCTCTAAATCCATCTTCTCTTCTCGGTTTGGTACTGTAATCAGAAGTTTTGTTTCTAGTGTATCCTTCATTTTTTGGTTTAGATCTAAATCCTTCTCTTCTCTCGCTACCAAAACCACCCTTTTTTCTTTCTTGATAACCACCTTCTCTATTAGGTCTATCACCAAACGATCTTGGATTTTTTCTAGCATATCCCTCGTTTTTTGGTTTTGATTTAAATTCTTTTTTAGGTTCTGCTGAAAATTCTGCTGGTTTTCTATCTGAAAAATCTCTTTTATCTTCTCTTGGTTTTCTATCTGAGAAATCTCTTTTATCTTCTCTTCTGTCTGATCTTCCAAACCCACTTTTTTTCTTGTCTCTAAAATTAAATTTACTTTTTCCTGTTCTAAATCCATCTCTAGAGCCACTTTTGCCAAATGATTTCTTCTTGCTAAAGTTGTCTCTTCTATCGTTTGATCTATTATCTGAAGAACTTTTTAATCCTGGATTTAAAATTTTTTCAATTTCAAACCATTTTCTCTTATCGCTTGGGGTTACAAAGCTCCAGGCAGTTCCGCTTGCTCCTGCTCTTCCGGTTCTACCCATTCTGTGAATAAAATCTTCTGCTTGTTGTGGTAAATCATAATTAATAACATGTTCAATGTGAGGAATGTCTAATCCTCTAGCTGCAATATCTGTTGCGACTAATACGTGAATTTTATTTGCTCTAAACTTACTGATGACAATATTTCTTTTATTTTGTCTTAAATTACCATGCAGAGAATCTGCTTCAAATCCTTCTTTACTTAAATTAGATGCTAATTTTTTTGCATTATGTTTTGTTTTTACAAACACAAGAGTTGCCCCATGTTTTGTTTTAATTTGCTCAACCAAAGTATTGTATTTATCTTCCTGTCGAAGCTGAACCACTTCTTGTTTAATAGTAATTAGGGTTGCATTAGCAGAAGCCACACTTACTCGCTCCGCATTGTTTAAATATCTAGAGGATAATCTTTCTATGGATGGAGGTATGGTTGCAGAAAACATTAGGGTTTGTTTTTCTTTTGGTAAAAATTTAATAATTTCATCAATTTGAATGCTAAATCCCATATCTAACATTCGGTCCATCTCGTCTAAGATTAATAAATCAACCTGATTAATTATGAGAGATTTTCTGTTTAAATGATCATTAACTCGGCCAGGGGTTCCAACAATAATTTGAGGTTTTGTTTTTAATCTTTTTAGCTGTTTATTCATTGGCTCGCCGCCAACTAAACAAACACTTCGAATAACGCTTTGCTGAAATAGTAATTTTTCAATTACATCATTTACTTGTTTTGCAAGTTCACGGGTTGGGACTAAAATAATCGCTCTTTTTGTTTTTTGACTGGCAATTAATTCAATCATCGGAATACAAAAAGCAGCTGTTTTACCAGTTCCTGTTTGTGCCGATCCTAAAATATCTTTTTTTTGTAAAATAATTGGTATCGCTTTAATTTGAATGGGAGTTGGGGTGTCAAACTTCATCTTGATTAATGATGCATTCAGACTCGGGTTTAGATTCAACTCTTGAAAATTATTCATTAGGGATTTTGTTATTAATTATTAATTGCAGTTGTTAGATATAGTTTCGGGCACGAAGTCAACGAATAGTAAGACATTTGAATAAATTAGACTCTATTTTGCTTTATATTAGAATCATAAAGCCAGTACCTACCAGCAAAAGAGCTAGCATTATCTCAATTGCTTTCTTTATTTTAGGATTCGAAATGAAGTCTCTGATAGAACTACCAAATAATACCCAAACACTAATAGACGGGATATTTACAATTGGAGCGAGGATGGCAACGAATAAAAGGCCAGTTATAAAACTTTCATCTTTTGGAAAAAAAACACTAACGACTGTAACTGCAATGATCCAGGCTTTTGGATTTAAAAGTTGGAATAAGGCTGCTTCATAAAATCTTAAAGGTCTTCCCGTTTCTTTTTTTGTTTCTTGAATATGTAATGAACCAAACATTTTGTAAGCAAGAAAAAATAAATAAGCACATCCTAATACTTTTAGTATTTTCTGTAAGTATGGGTAAGTTTGAAAAACAAAACCTAAACCGGCTGCCATAGCAGTGATTTGAACAAAATGACCAAGTGGTATCCCTAATATGTGAGGTATTGTTTTTTTAAATCCATATTTTACACCGGAGGCAAGTAACATAACGTTGTTTGGACCGGGTGTTATAAACATTGCAAAATAAAATGATACTAATGCAAAAGTTAACTCGGTAGTGATCATGGGACTTGGAAAAAAATTTAGATTAGTCCGATTAAAAAAATTGTTACAATAAATCCAGCTACAGAGAAATAAATAATCATTTTATTTTTAATTTCCTCTTTATTAGCGGTGACATTTTCTTGGATTAAATCGTGTAGATTTACTTTTCTTCTGACTGAAGAATGGGGTCTTGGTTTAAAATTTTTATAATTTTTAAAATCAATAACATCATTCTGCTCTGAAACTTTTGGATCTACTGATTGTTTAAGATTGTTTTGAAGTGACATTAATGTTTTTATTGTCTTTGCTATTTTGCGGCTATTTAACTCTTAAATTTAAATTTTGCAACCTATGATACGAGTGATTTTTAGTGACAAGATTGTTTTTTAATCTAAAAGAGGTCAATTATATGGGATACCCAAAAAAACATAGAGGCCGAAGAAAAGTAGGCTCCAAAAGAAGAAGAGCTAGAAGAAAAGCTAAGAAGAAGTAATTTTTAGTTTAATTCTATATTTTCTAAGAAGTGGATGTAATCCATCCACCACCGTACACTCTCATCCCTACGTCATCCTGCTTATAAAATACACAAGCTTGTCCTGGTGACACACCCGGTTCACCTTCATCAAGAACAACTAATGTAGCATTCTTACTAACCGTGCATGGTAATAATTTTCCTGTTGATCTGACTTTTACTAAAAAATTTCCCTCCAAATTTTTTGGATCACAAAGAAAATTAATATCTTTAACATGTATTGTGCTAACATTTAGATCCTGCCTTGATCCAACAATTACTTCTTTAGTATCAGGATTAATTTTCACAACAAAAATAGCTTCTTCTTGACCGCCAATTTTAATTCCTTTTCTCTGACCTATGGTAAAATTAATAATTCCATTATGCGTGCCCAAAACTTTTCCATGCAAATCAACAATATTACCAGGGTCGTATGATTCGGGTCTTAATTTTTCAATAACAGATTTGTAATCTCCATTTGGAACAAAGCAAATATCTTGACTATCAGGCTTTTCGGCTACAACTAAATTCATTTTTTTAGCAATCTCTCTTGTTTGCTGTTTTGGCAGATCTGCTAAAGGAAAACGTAAAAAATCTAACTGATCTTGCGTAGTTGAAAATAAAAAATAACTTTGGTCTCTATTGATATCAACGGGTTGATACATTTTAGAATGAGTAAGATCACCAACGCGCTTGACATAATGACCTGTTACCAAAGCGTCTGCCCCTAAATCTTTAGCAGACTTAAATAAATCTCTAAATTTAACTGTTTGGTTACAACTAACACAGGGAATTGGCGTTTCTCCTCGTAAATAACTGTCTGCAAATTTGTCAATTACTTCTTCTTTAAATAAATTTTCATAATTAAATACTTGGTGCTCAATATCTAGTTGTTCACACACTTTTGTTGCATCATAAATATCTTTACCAGCACAACAAGTGCCGGCTTTTTTTCCAATTTTTCCATAATCATATAGTTGCAAAGTAATTCCAACCACATGGTAATTTTGCTCTTTGAGTAAAGCTGCGACTGTTGAAGAATCAACACCACCTGACATTGCTACTACTACTTTTGTATCTTGTGGAGATTTTGCAAAACCTAAAGAATTTAATTTAGTACTGATGATGGAAGTTGCTAAAGACATAAATCCTATATATCACGTTATAAATATAAATTAACAATTTTTAAGAGAATAATGTTTTTTGACTACGATCCTGGTGATTACGTAACGAACCCAAATCAAAAAGAATGGGGCATTGGACAAGTTCAGTCGATTATTAAAAACTTAGTAACAGTAAATTTTGAACATGTTGGTAAAAAAACAATAAATACAGATGAAATCGTTCTAGAAAAGCATGATGTCAAAGCTTAATCAATCTCAGTATAAAAGCATTGTTAGAAAATTGATTCCTGCTTTTATCAAAGCTGGAAAAACTTCTATTCAACTTTCTGGACCTAAGTTAAAAATATTTACAAAAGAAGATGGCACTCCTGTTTCTAATGGAGATCTTGCCGTAGATCGCATATTACAAACGGCTATTAAAAAAATAACTCCTAGCATTGAAATTGTTTCAGAGGAAACTATTAAGAGAAATAAAGTAAAAAAAAGGAATACGTTTTGGCTGATTGATCCGATTGATGGAACTAGTGCCTATATTAAAAATAAAGACGAATATACTTTGAATGCATCATTAATTGTAAATAAAATACCTGTACTAGGTATTATTTTTGCACCCAAAAAGAAGAGATTATTTTACTCCTACGGCAAAGGTCATGCCTATGAAGTCAAAGGTAAAAAAGCCTTTAAACTAAATTGCGCTTTAGATACAAAACAAACAGTCTCTGCATTGACTAATTCGTCTAATCCCTCCTCTTCTATTTTAAAAATTCTAAAAAAACATAAAGCAACAAGTTTTTTAAATATAAGAAGTTCTTATAAATTTTGTCTGATTGCGAGCGGTGAATTTGATATTTATGCAGCAAGACCCAGAGCTAAAGAATGGGATATTGCAGCTGGTCACGCTATTGCTGAACATGCTGGCGCTATTGTAAGAACTCATAATAATAAAAAAATAACCTACGGCAAACCAAGATTTTACAATCCATCATTGCTTGTTAAACGATCTAATAAAATTTAGTTATGCTAAAAACTGTACTTATTATTATTGTATCCGTAGCTATATTTGGAATCATTGTGTTTAGCTTTGTAAGACAAATTCTTAAGCGACATATTGATCAATTAGTTGAAGATGAAAAAATATTAAAGAAAAATAAAAAGGAATAATTTATATTTTTTTTTCAAGTATTTTTAATTCTTTTTTATCAATATTTAATACCTCGACTGAAGTGTCATAACTAAATCCAGCTCTAGCCAATACCCCAATATCTTTTTTAAAAAACATCTCTTTATTGGCATCGGGCCGATACGGTCCAATTCTTCTTCTTTTGCAAATTTTTATCGCTGAATAAAAATCTGGATCTTCATTGTCTTTCTTAATATTTTCAATCGTTTTTTTTAATAATTCACTACCAATTCCCTTTTGCGACAATGTCATTTTAATTTTATTAAGCGAGTAACCTCTTTTTAAAAAATTCTTAGATTTAATTTCTGAATACAGGTCATCATTGATAAGACCAAGACTATCTAATTGATGGATAATTTTATCTATCTGTTCTAAAATAATTGATTTATTGGCAGAACTCTGTTCATCGGAGAGTACTTTTTTAAACAAATATAAACGCAAGTCTTTTTTGGATGGTTGATATTTATCTAAATAATTAAGTGCAAGTTCTTTAATTTCCTCATCAGTTTCGTAAGTTTTCTTGCTAGATTTGTAATAATTCATATATAATATTTACCTATCATAACATGGAAACTATCAAAGATTTTTTTACCCTAGATACTATTTATATGGTTACAAATATTGGCGTCATACCATTATGGATAATGCTGCTTTTATTTCCCAATTCTAAGTTTACCAGCATTGTAATTAACTCGATTGCCCTTCCAATTATTTTGGCCGCTACTTACGGTTATTTATTGTACCAGGAATTTTATATAGATGGATTGTTCGCAGCAGATGCTAGCACAAAAATCATGGACAATTTTGCTCTTTATGGAAGCCTAGATCAGCTAAGTAATTTGATGAGTAATAAAACATTTTTATTAACTTTTTGGATTCACTTTCTGACTATCAGTATTTTTACAGGTACCTGGATAGCGAGAGACGCTGCTCGTAATGGTATTCATAAATATGTAGTAATGTTACCTTTAATTCTAACATATTTTACAGGACCACTTGGCTTATTTTTATATCTATTTCTAAGACTGATCATTGTTCAAAAAATAAAAATTCACGAGTAATTTGTATGAAAAAAATTGATTTTTATTTTGATATAAGTAGTCCTTATTCTTATTTAGCACATACCCAGTTAAGAAAATTTGAAAAAGAAACTGGTGAAAAAATAAATTATATGCCCATTTTTCTTGGTGGACTGCATCGGCTTGCGGATATTCATGCTCCAGGACTAAATCCACACAAGGGAAAATATTTAATAAAGGATCTAAAGCTTTTTGCAGATAAATATAAAGTGAATTACCAATTCAACCGATACTTTCCTATTAAAAGTATTCATATTATGCGCGGCTCATTAGTGGCAGAACAAAATAATTACTTTCATAACTATATAGATAAATTTTTTATTGCAGCCTGGGTTGATTCTTTAAACCTAAATGATGAGAAAATATTTGAAAAATTCTTAAAGAATATGAATATTAATTACACTGATTTTTTTCAAAAATTATCAGATTCAAAAGTTAAAGATGATTTAAAAAATAGAACAGAAATTGCTTTTAAAAAAGGGATATTTGGAGCTCCGACATTTGTGGTTAATGGCAAAATGTTTTGGGGTCAGGACCGACTTGAGTTTGTTTTTAAAGAAGCAAAAAAATAATTATAAATTATAACTACTTTCGCCGTGACTTCCAAAGTCAAGGCCTTCGCCAACTTCTTCTTCTTCAGAAACTCGAAGTCCCACAGTTGCTTGAATAATTTTTACAATAATAAAAGTTCCCACAAATGATAATGCTGCAACTGTTAAAACCCCGATCACCTGTATCATCGTTTGTTCTGCTACTGTTTTTTCTAAACCAAGCCCACCAAAAGAGACTGTTGCTAAAATTCCAACCAATAAAGTACCAAGCATACCACCCACTCCGTGCACTGCAAACACATCTAAAGAATCGTCAATTTTTAATTTGAATTTGATAAATCCAACACAGTAGTAACAAATAAAACCTGATAACAATCCAAGTACTATTGCACCCATTGGTCCGATAAATCCTGAGGCAGGTGTAACAGTTGCAAGACCTGCAATCATTCCTGTGATCATACCAACTAAACCAGGTTTTCCATTCTTAATCCAATCAATAAACATCCATGTCAAAGTTGCAGTAGCTGCTGAAATATGAGTCACTAACATTGCCATACCCGCATTTGCATTTGCTGCTAAAGCAGAACCTGCATTAAAACCAAACCAACCAACCCAAAGCATACAAGCTCCGATCATTGCTAAAACTGGACTGTGGGGAGGACTAAATGTTTTAGGAAATCCTTTTCTTGCTCCCAAACAATAAGAAATTACTAATGCGGAAATACCTGCTGTTGTATGCACCACTAAACCACCAGCAAAATCAAAAACTCCCATTTTTGCTAACCATCCACCACCCCAAACCCAGTGAGTTGCGGGAGCATAGACCAGAATAATCCAAAGAATAGTAAACATAACTACTGCCGAAAATTTAATTCTCTCAACAAATGCTCCAACAATTAAACCAGGAGTTATGATTGCAAAAGTCATTTGAAACATAACAAACAAGGTTTCGGGAATATCTCCTGTTAAGCTTTCTAAACCAACAGTCTTTAAGAACATTTTGTCTAAATTACCGATGAACAACCCGTCCCCGCTAAAGGATAAAGAGTATCCAGCTACAAACCAAACGACCGAGGCTAACACAGCAATGACTAAGCATTGTGCTAATACTGAAATTGAATTTTTAGATTTAACTAAACCTGCATAAAATAATGCAAGTCCAGGTAACGTCATAAATAAAACCAATGCTGTTGACGTTAATATCCATGCGGTATTTGCATAATTCATAAATGCAAAACTAGTCTATTTGTTTTTAATTAGTTATGCCAAAACCGAATAGGATACCTGCAAGATATGCATGTAGATTATTTTGATTGGACTTCCTTTTTTTTAAACCCAAAATCAATCAATGATTGATAACCACCTTCAACGTGCATAACATTATCAAATCCCATTTCCATTAACGATTTAGCAGCTAGGGCGCTACGCCAATTTGATGCACAAAATAATATTTTAGGTAATTCTGGTTTTAATTCAGGTTTGTAATATGGACTTTCTGGATCAAGCCAAAACTCTAGCATTCCTCTTGGAATATGTCTTGCACCATCAACCGTTCCTGATTTCCACAACTCTCTGACATCGCGAATATCGATTAACAAATGTTCTGTATTACTATCGGTAATTTTTTTTACTTCATCAGCCCTGACTGTTTTGACGACTTGCATTGCTTCAGCAACAAGTTGCTTTACTGTTTTTAAATTCATAAAAGTGTTATAATTATATCAGTACAAAATTATGATCCAAGAAAATAAAAAAGCTCCAAATTTCACTTTACCTTCTAGTTCTGGCAAAGACTTTGAATTAAAAAAGAATTTAAAAAATCATTTAGTTATCTATTTCTATCCAAAAGATAACACACCTGGTTGCACCACAGAATCAGTTGAATTTGCAAAACAATATAAAACGTTACAAAAATTAAAAACAGAGGTGGTTGGAATTTCTAAAGATAGTATGGAAAGTCATCATAAATTTATTGAAAAATTTAAATTACCATTTCCTTTATTATCTGATGAACATGCTAAAGTATTAAAACTGTTTGGTGCTTGGGGTGAGAAAAGTATGTACGGTAAAAAATTTATGGGAATCAAAAGAACCACGGTGTTAATTGGAAGTAATGGAACTATTTTGAAAATTTGGGAAAACGTAAAAGTTGCAGATCACGTTGCAGAAGTAGTTAATACTATTAAGAACCTAGCTTAACTTAAATTCGTCTTTGCTAATCCCAAGATAATATAAAAGAGTTGTAAGATCGTTAAATAAAATATGATTGTCCACCTGTTCTTTAACTATTTGGTGAGGATAATAACCAACTCCAAGTCCAGCATTAGTTAACATTCCAAGATCATTAGCCCCATCCCCTATGGCAACAACCTGGGTACTGGAAAGATTTTTTTCTTTAGTTAATTGATTCATATACATTAATTTAGAATTTTTCTCTCCTGTGACTGGAACATACTCTCCAGTGAATAGATCTCCTTCAAATTTAAATTCATTACTAATAATATTATGAAACCCTAATTTTTTACCAACGTAGGTAGAGATCGGTGCAAAACCTCCAGTAACTAAACTAGTAATAAATCCTTTTTTATTTAAGGTCTGAACGAGCGTGCTTGAACCTGGATGAAACTTAATTCCTTGCAAAACCTGATCTATTAATGATTTGGGTTTATTTTTTAAATAATTAACTCTTAAACTTAAAGTGGTTTTAATATCAATTTTACCTTCCATCGCTAATTTACTGGTCTCATCAATGTTAGCAGTAACACCGCTAATTTTAACTAAGTCATCTAATGTTTCATTTTCAATAATAGTGGCATCCATATCAGATAATAAAATTTTTTTTTCTCTGTTATTTTTTGTTTGAATACAACAATCGATTTTTTGATTATAAAAATAATTTCTTATTTCTTTTTTTTGATTATCAGAAATAGATGACACATAAAAATCACAGGCCTCATTAGATAATGATTTGCTACTTGTAATAGTTAATGAGTAGTTAGAAATAAGATAAGACTTAATTTCTTCAGCATGGATAGGCTTTGAGTGAACAGCGGTAATAATTTGTTCTTTATTCAGCATTAAAGCTTAAATATTTTGCTTGGATCACTAACGGAATTTTTTTAATACTTTCAAGTACTGATGGTTCAATTATACTGTCTGTTGAGATTAGTGCTATTGCTTCTCCTCCTGAATTTTTTCTTCCCAAATTAAAAGTTGCAATATTAATATTGTTGTCTGCTAATATTTTAGATAGATCTTTAATAAAGCCGGGCTTATCTTGGTTGCTAATATACAAATTATGTTTGGACAATTCAGCATCTATCTCGATACCTTTAATTTCTACCACTCTTGGCTTTTGAGCAAATAAAGTTCCTGACACTGACCTTGTTTGTTTACTGGTAGTAACAATTAATTTAATTAAAGTTTGATATTCAGATTGCTTTTGATGTTTTACTTCTGCAATTGCTATGGATTTGCTTTTGGCAACAAGTAAGGAATTAATTACATTCACATTGTCCATTGTTGGTTTTAATAGTGAATAAATAATTGTTTGTACAAGAGGCTGGGTATTAATAGATGCGGCTTGTCCTTCGAATTCTACCTGCACGGATGTAACTGGATTTTCTGTTAATTGACCTGCAAAACTACCTAATAAAGAGCATAAAGAAAGATATGGTTTTACTGATGAGTATTCTTTTGCCGTTAAAGAAAAAGTATTAACTGCGTTCATTATTGCACCTGTTTTTAAATAATCACTAATTTGTTCTGCAATTTGTAACGATACTTTCTCTTGAGCTTCAGTAGTTGATGCTCCTAAATGTGGAGTTAAAATTAAATTTTTTGTTCCAAGTAATGAGCTACCAACTGGTGGCTCATTTACAAACACATCCAAAGCTGCACTTGCAACATGGCCACTATCTAAATTGGCTTTTAATGCATCTTCGTCTACTAATCCGCCTCTAGCGCAATTAATAATACGAACACCTTTTTTCATTTTCGCAAATGAATCTTTGCCAATAATATTTTTTGTTTTTTCTGTAAGTGGTGTATGTAGCGTTATAAAATCTGAACGCTTAAATAAATCGTCTAAAGAAACTTTTTCAACTCCTAATTCCTCCGCTTTTTTGTCTTGCAAGAATGGATCAAATACAAGCACCTTAAATTGCAATCCTAAAGCTCGTTGTGCAACAATAGCCCCAATATTTCCACATCCAATAATTCCTAAATATTTTCCAGTTACTTCAATTCCTTTAATAGAAGACTTTTCCCATTTGCCTTCATGAGTTGTTTGACTGGCATAAGGGATTTGTCTTGCTGTCGACAAGATTAAGGTAATCGCATGTTCTGCAGTAGTAATAGAATTTCCAAAAGGAGTGTTCATCACAACTTTGCCGTTACTAGTTGCAGCCTCTAAATCAACGTTATCAACCCCGATACCAGCTCTACCGATTATTTTAAGTTTTGGACAAGACTCAATAACTTTCTTGGTTGCTTTAGTTGCTGAACGAACCACCAGTCCATCGCAATCTTGCAATTCTTTAATTAAAGCAGTTTCATCTAAACCACTTTTTACAATAGCCTCGATTCCATTGTCCGTGAAAATACGAACTGCCTCTTCACTTAATTTATCTGCAATAAGAACTTTAAACATTTATTCTTTTATAGTGGAGTAAGCCCAATCTATCCATGGTAATAACGCCTCAATATCAGAACGTTCCACCGTAGCCCCTCCCCAAATTCTGAAACCAGCTGGTGCTGTTCGGTAAGAGTTAATATCATAAGCCACTTTTTCTTTTTCTAATAAAGAGTTTATCTCTTTAAGTTTATTAGCCTGCTCTTCCTCGTTTAATTTAGCAAACCATTCATCTGTTATTTTTAAACAAATGCTAGTTGATGAGATAGTAGAGGGATCTTCTGCCAAAAAACTAATCCATGGTGTATTAGCTACCCACTTAGTAACCACATCTAAATTTGATTTTGATTTTTTAATAGCCCCATCAATACCACCTATACTTTGAACCCAGTGCAAAGCATCTAGTGCATCTTCAACGCAAAGCATAGAAGGAGTATTGATAGTTTCCCCTTTAAAAATACCTTCAGCAACTTTCAAGTTAGAGGCTAATTTAAATATTTTTGGTATTGGCCAAGTTGGCTGATACGTGGATAATCGCTCTATTGCTTTAGGCGATAATGCGATCATACCGTGCGCAGCTTCACCACCCAACACTTTTTGCCAAGACCAAGTGACCACATCGAGCTTACTCCAATCCATTTCTAATGCAAAAACAGAAGAAGTGGCGTCACAAATTGTAAGGCCTTTTCTATTAGCAGGTATCCAATCTGCATTAGGAACACAGACACCAGAACTAGTTCCGTTCCAATTAAAAATAATATCGTTATTAAAATCTAAATTTTTTAAATCAGGAATCTTTCCATAATCAGCTTTATGTATTTTTAAATTATTAGGTTTCAATTGGTCCTTTAAATCTTTAAGCCAATCGTTACCAAAATTCTCCCAAGCTAACATTTCGACACCAGTCTTACCTAGTAAAGACCACATCGCAGATTCAATTGCGCCTGTATCTGATCCAGCCATAATTCCAACTTTGTAATTTTCCGGAAGCTTCATGATTTCTTTAGAAAGATTAATCACTTCTAGTAATCTTTGTTTAGGAAGTTTTGCTCGGTGAGATCTTCCCAAAGTATCAGTTCGTAAGTTGTTAATATTCCATCCAGGCCTTTTTGCACAAGGACCTGAAGAAAAATTTGGATTATTTGGTTTGACTGTCGGTTTTGTTTTCATTGTTTTAAAAAAAATCGGCACAACCATAATTGGCTGCGCCGATTTATATTTTGAAAAATATTTTACTAAGCTGCTATTTTTAAAGGTATACCGTGCTTGATAGAAACTCCTGATAAAAAGTTCCACATATATTTAGCAGTAGTCAAAGCAGCATGTTCTGCTTTTTTTTGCTCAGCCGCTGTTAGATCATTAAGAAGTTTTTCACACTCTTCTCTATGCACAACGTCAGCACCTTTATGAACTTCAAAAAACATTAAGCCTTCAGCTGTAGTAACTCCGTAATGTTTTTTTAACCCTTGAATTTTTGTTTCAGCAATTTCTGGAACTTGTCTCTCGTAAGTGAAAAAAGATCCTAGTCCTTCCGCATAGCTAGATCTTGCTTGCTTAAAGAAATTCTCAATCATTTCGGATGTGAATTTTTCTTGTGGCTTAGTTTCAATTTCTTTAGCGTCAGCACCCATTGCTAATGCGAAGTTTTTCCACAATTTAGGATGATCATTATTTCTGTCTTCTTCTTCATTTAAGTTTTCTAACAAAACTTTTCGTTGTTCGATATTTTCACATAAAGAGTGAGTTGCGCTAATATATCGAGGAAATGCTTTTACATGCTGATAGTATTGTTCAGCGTAATCTTTAATAATTTCTCTTGTTAATTTTCCTTCATTCCATGATTGGTAAAATGGATGTTTTAATAAATGATACTCGTCTAGTTTCTCGTTTAATTGTTTTGAAAACATTATATCTCCTTAATTATTTGACTTATTAAATTTATAGAATTTTAACTTAGATAATCAATACTTTTCAATGTGAATAGAAATGCACAAAAAAAAACAGCCTTAAAATTCAATTTAAAGCTGTTTTTTTTAGTTAAAAAAAGTGCCTATTTATTAAACATTTCTTTTAATGCTTTTGCAGGTAAAAACTTAACTTTTTGAGATGCTGAAATTTGAATAGTTTCACCAGTTCTTGGGTTTCTTCCCTGTCTAGCTTTTCTTTTGGCTACTTTGTAAGTACCAAAACCAGCGATTTTCACTGATTCATCACTTTTTAAAGCATCTAAGATAATGTTAGTTATTCCGTCGAATGTTCTTTCTGCGTCTGCTTTGCTAAGATTCATCGTAGATGAGATTTTAGCAACTAGTTGTTTTTTGTTCATTTTAGCCCTTTCGAATCGTTATGTTTTTCAATATCGTTAATTATCTAATAAAATCAATCAAAATTTAGTGTTTTTGCAAATTAAAGACACTATAGGTAGTGTTGAAAAAATAAAAATTATTATAAATATTTGATTTTATTAACTATTTTAGAATAAGCCCAAACTTTTTAAATCATTAAAAGTTGCAAAAAACATCAAGGAAAATAGCACAAAAAAGCCGAATCTATAAAAATATTCTTGAATTTGATCATTGAGCGGTTTGCCTCTTATAAATTCTATTAGATAAAAAAACAAATGACCCCCATCAAGAAGTGGGATTGGAAATAAATTAATTAAACCAAGGCTGATAGAAATATAGGCCATAATAGTAAGGAATGGGATAATGCCATACTCAGCAACCTGACCAGTTATTTGTGCAATTTTTATTGGTCCTCCTAATTGATCAGGACTTGCTGATCCAACTATAACATTTCCCAAATAACCCAGAGTCATAACAACTGTTTTGTACGTTTCTTGAAAAGCTGAATATATAGCCTTAGCTGGACCCTGCTTTTGTCTCTCTACTTGATTATTTAAGGGAACAATTTTAATGCCGATCATTTTACGTTGAGATTTATTTCCAAGTGAATCTTGACCCTCTGCCATCTTGGGCACAATAGTAAAGTCTAACAATTGAGAATTTCTTTTAACCGTAATTACTACAGGTCCATCTCCCGGTATATTAATCAGAGCTGCAACATCATTGATACTTTCAATTTTAGTATTATTAACAAAAGAGATTTCATCTCCCGATTTTAATCCTGCTATTGCTGCTGGACTGTCTTGTTGAACTTCTTGAATCATAGGAATCGAGCTGTCTTTTCCATTAAACATAAAAATTAAAGAAAAAATAAATATAGCCAATACAAAATTAGCAATAGGCCCAGCAGCAACAATAATAGCTCTTTGATATAATGGCTTTGTAGTTAATAGTTTTGAATGATCTTCAGAATTTATTTCTTTTAATTTTGTTGGTTTGCTTGCAGAGTTACTATCGCCAAAAAATTTAACGTAACCACCAAGCGGAATAAGACAAATTTTCCATCTAGTACCATCTTTATCATTCCAACCAAACAATTCTTTACCAAAACCAATAGAAAAATCAGTGACAGTTACTTTATATTTTTTTGCATAATAAAAATGTCCATATTCATGGATAAATACAACGACTGATATTAGTAAAATAAAATAAAAAGCGTTTTGGATAAAAGAGATCATTTATGTTTTGATAGTTATAATTAAAAAAAGACCAATAGAAAGAATAAAAAACCCAGAAACCATATTAATACGTTTTAAATACACATCATTTAGATATTGTTTAAAATGCAAAGCAATATTTACTAATATAATCCACCACAACATAGAACCTGAAAATATTCCAAGGACAATAAGAGTGGATTGGAGAAAGTCAATTCGATCAAATAAATGATTAATATTTGAAAGTGCCGCAATAAATGCAATCATGGTTATAGGATTACTTAAGGTGATAAAAAAAGTAGATATAAAATCTTTAATGTTAGTTTCGTGGGTTACGAGCACATCTTCTTCTGTGGACACTTTTTTTACCATCATTCGCATACCTATAAAAACAATACAAAGTCCTCCGGCTAATCGCAATACAGGTTGATTGACTAACAATTGACCTGAAATAGCTGTCAAACCATAGATGGCAATAATACCATAAATTAAATCAGCAGCAGCAGCGCCTAGGCCTGTAGAATATCCTGATGATCTGCCATACTGCAACGATCTAGTTACACATAGAACGCAGACAGTTCCCACTGGCAGAGCCACTAAAAACCCAATTATTAAACCTGAAATATAAGAATTCAAATCATTCCTCTTACAAATAACTGTACTTTAATTTTTATTTTTTTTGAAAGTATTTTTTAAAAATTTAGATAGCCTCTGGTCCACTCTCACCAGTTCTAATTCTAATAACTTTTGACAAATCTGTAACGAAAATTTTACCATCTCCTATTTGATCTGTTTTGGCAGCATTTTCTATTGTTTTGATAACTTTATCCAAGTGTTCATCGGTAACTGCAATTTCTAATTTAGATTTTGGTAAAAAAGAAACTTCTATCTCTGTGCCTCGGTACACTTCTTTATGCCCCTTTTGCCGTCCAAATCCTTTTACTTCTGACAAAGTAATTCCGGTAACACCAATTTTTGCTAAAGCGTCTTTAACGCTATCAACTTTAGTTGGTTTAATAATTGCTGTGATAAGTTTCATAATGAATAATTATATCAAATTGTTTCTGTATGCAAATCATCGATAATTAAAATTGCCACTCACTTACTTTATTAAATATAAAATCTCTAAATGCCTGAACTCTTGCAACATTTTTTAAAGATTGTGGGTACACAAAGTGAGCTTCATATTTTGGTCCATTAATTTCACCAAGTACTTTTACTAATCCAGGTTTTCCAATAGTCATATAATCTGGCAACGCAGCCAGTCCAACTCCACTATCAACTGCCAGAAGTAATGCGTAAATATTATTCACTTTCATTACTGATTTTCTTTTAATTTTTGTTCCTAATTTTAAAATCCATTCTTTTTGAGACAATGGAGATGGCGTTCCTCGTCCGTACGTAATTAAATTATGCTTATCTAAATCTTTAACAGTTCTTGGAACTCCAAATTTTTCTAAATACTTAGATGATCCATAAATATGATAATTAATATCAATAAGTTTTTTTTGAATATAGTTTAACTGCTTTGGCTGTCTCATCCAAATTGCAATATCGGCTTCCCTAGTGCTTAAATCCAATTCCTGATCTGTCACAATTAACTCTACTTCAATATCTGGATTTTTTTCCATAAATTCTTGAATTCTTGGCGTTAACCAAATTCCGCCAAAACCCACCACTGTTGTTACAACAATTTTTCCTGATGGCTTGTCTTTTTTATCCATCAAATCAGATTCTACTTCTTTAATTTTAGAAATAACTTCATTAGCTGTTTTGTATAAAATTTCTCCATTATCCGTTAAAGATAATCCACGGGCATGACGCTCGTACAAAGTGGTTTTGAGCTCATATTCTAATGATTGTATTTGTCTACTAATTGCAGATTGACTTAAATTTAATACCTCAGCAGCTTTGGTAAAGCTGCCCGCTTGTGTTACTGCATGAAAAATTTTAAGTTTATCCCAATCCATAATTATTTATTAACGTCTATAACTACTCTACCCGAAATTTCTCCTTTTAAAATATTTGATGATGATTTTAGCAGATCTTGTAACGACCAAACCTGTGTAACCTCATGTAATTTATTAAAATCAATTAATTGCTTAACTTGCGACCATACAAACTGTCTTCTTTTCTCAGAACACATAACTGAATCTATTCCCCATAATTTTACTCCTCTTATAATAAAAGGCATTACCGTTGTGTCTAATTTAAAACTACTTGCTAATCCACATGCTGCAACAATTCCATTTGGTCTGGTTTGGGCAAGTGCTCTGGCTAAAATTTTACCACCAACTGTATCTACTACTCCGTCCCATAATGCGGCTTCTAATGGTTTTGAATCTTGATCCATCTCCGATCGGTCAATAATGGCACTTGCTCCTATTTTTTTTAAAAATTCTGCTTGCTCTTTTTTTCCAGTAATCGCAGTCACGTTATAACCCATTTTAGAAAGAGCCATTACTGCAACGCTTCCAACTCCACCGGTTGCGCCTGTAACTAAAACATCTTTAACTGGCTCACCAAGCAAAATAGTTTCTCTTGCTTGAATGGCAAATGCACAAAGAAGAGCTGTAAAACCAGCAGTTCCTAAAGCCATTGCATCTTTACTAGAAACACCCGCTGGAGCTTTAACTAAAAATTTACTTTTAACTTTTGCATATTGAGAATATCCTCCATAATAAACCTCTCCTACTCTCCAGCCAGTTAAAATAACTTTATCACCTACTGTAAACTTTGGATCTGAACTATGTTCTACTGTGCCTGCAAAATCTATTCCTGGAATGTGAGGATAATCTTTTACTAATTTACCACCATTTTTTAAAATCATTCCATCTTTATAATTAAGACTGGAGTAATCAATTTTGACTGTGACTTCTTCTTCTTTTAAAAATGAAAGATCAATTTCTTTAATTTCTTTTGTAAAATTTTCTCCTTCTTGATTTATTACGATAGCTTTGAATTTGCTCATGCAACTTGTTTTTCTAATCTTTTTCTTTCACGTTCATCATACACGTATATTTTTTCAGTATCTAAATCAGCATCTTCTTGTAATACAAAACATGTATTGCTGTAGCCACAAATAACATAACCAACTTCTGGTTTGATTGTGTAATAAACTCTTGGGTGATCCAATTGAGTTACGACATGAGTTGTATCAACATAAACTTTTTTTAAATGATCGTATTTCTCTGGAACTTTGATCATAATATTTTTACTAATCTTTAATATATGTCAAAAACCTTTTTTGCAGATTCTCGCTGTCACGAAAAGAGCCTGTAAAGTAATTTGTTACTGTTCTGGCCCCCTCTTTTAAAACACCTCTAGTGGTCATGCACTGATGTTCAGCATCTATACTTACAGCGGATCCGTGTGATTTTAATCCTTTGTAAATTGAATTTGCAATTTGCATAGTCAGACGTTCTTGTGTTTGCAATCTTTTAGCATACGCATCCACTACCCTTGCTAGCTTACTTAAACCAACAACTTTTTCTGCAGGAATATAAGCAACATGCGCAACTCCAATAATAGGAGCCATATGATGCTCACAATGACTATTAATAGAGATGTTTTTTTGTATTACCATGTCGTCATAACCTTCCACATCACCAAAAGTTTTTTCCAAAAATTCATCTGGATTAATCAGATAACCACTAAAATATTCCTGAAATGCTTTGACTACTCTTTTAGGAGTTTCAAGCAAACCTTCTCGATTTGGGTTTTCGCCTATGTATTTTAAAATAGTTTTAATAGCTTTTTCAGCTTCTTCTTTAGAAATAGTTTCTAAAATTTTATGTTTAATATCTGTTACGTTTTTCATGATTTAAAAATAGAATTTATAATATATATGTGTGTTTTAAAATAGATATATTGTCTCGATAATGTTTAAAGAAAGAAAATCTGTATACGAAGTAGAAGAAGGAAAGTTTTTATCACCAAAGTTTGATGAAAAAGGACTGATTCCAGTAATAACTACAGATTATAAAACAAAAGAAATTCTCATGCACGGCTACATGAATGCGGAAGCTTTAAAAAAAACAATTACAACCAAAGAAGCTCACTATTGGAGCAGATCTAGACAAGCAATTTGGCACAAAGGAAAAACAAGTGGTTTTGTTCAAAAAATAAAATCTATTCGAATAGATGATGATCAAGATGCGGTTTGGATATCAGTAGATATTGGCGATGGAGCTAGTTGTCATGTTGGATATAATTCTTGTTTTTACCGATCTATTCCACTGGATGAAACTAAAGATCCTATAGAAATGAAATTTGAAGAAAGTAAAAAGAAATTTGATCCAGAAGTGGTTTATAAAGGACAGCCAAATCCTACAAAACTATGAGTATAAAAATTTTAAGTCCTTTTGGACCAAAGATGGCTAAATTAGTCTTGCCCAAATCTCTTGTTACTAAAATTAATACTGAAGTAGACAAGATTATTTCTAGCAAATCTTTGTCTGCAAAATATAATTATTCAAAAAAATTAGCTGGTGAGGTTCAGCAAGAAATAGAACTGCCTCATACTTTTGTTGCGAAATATCTTAAAAAGTTCTTTGACAGTAAGCTCAAATTATTTGTCAAACAAACTACAGGAAAGACTTCTAAAAAAATTAAACTAAAAAACTTTTGGGTGGTTCGACAATTTGCGCATGACTACAATCCTATTCATTTTCATGATGGTGATATATCTGGTGTTGGATACTTAAAGATTCCAAAAAATTTTAATAAAGGAAAAAAAAAATATAAAACTAATGGATCTATTGATTTCATTAATGGCAGTAGAATGTTTCTAAATCAAAGTATCTTTAACCATCAACCTAAAGTTGGAGATTTGTTATTTTTTCCAAATTATTTAATGCATACTGCCTACCCTTTTTTAGTTGACGGAGAACGACGATCTTTTTCTTTTAATGCAGAAATTGAAAAATCAATTTCAAATGTCTTTCATGAATAATATAAAAAAACAAAAAAATGTTCTTGGGGAGTATTTAGAGATATGCTCTACCGATCCAGTCACTGGTTGGTACAGGGATGGATGCTGCAATACAGATGAATTAGACAAGGGAACTCACACCGTTTGTGCAAAGGTTACGGATGATTTTCTTACTTGGTTAAAAGAAAATGGGAATGATTTAATTACTCCAAGACCTGAGTTTAACTTTGAAGGATTAAAACATGGTGATAACTGGTGTGTATGTGCAAGCTGGTATGCTAGAGCTGCAAAAGCTGGTCATGCGTGTAAAGTTTATATTAAAAGCACAAACATCAAAACATTAGATCATGTAGATCTTGCAACTCTTAAAAAAAACGCAATAGATCTAGCCTAAATATGGCTATCCATAAAATAATTTTTGATGTTGGTCAGGTATTAATTAATTTTAGTCCTAAAAATTTATTTTTAAAAATATTAAAAACTGAACAAGAGGTTGATTATTTTTTAAAAAATATTTGTACCTGGGAATGGCATATCAAGCAGGACGTGGTGTTTGATACTAGTAAAGCAGCTGATCCAATGATTAAACAATATCCTCACTATAAAGAGGCAATTGAAGCGTTTTATGGACGATTTTTAGAAATGATTATTTACAAGCATGAGGAAAATATTGATTTAGCACTAGATTTAAAAAAAAGAGGATACCAAATTTATTTACTTAGTAATTTTCCAGGAGATCAATTTGAAAAATATAGATTACAAAATAGTTTTATAAATGAGTTTGATGACAGGATTATTTCTGGTGATGTTGGTATAATGAAACCAAATCCAAAAATATACGAATTAGCTATAAAAAAATTTAATCTTATTCCTGAAGAAACTTTATTTATTGATGATAAAATTGAAAATACAGAATCTGCAGCTAAACTTGGTATCAAAACTATACAATTAACTAATCCAAAAATGCTAACTCAATTAATAAAAAAATATGTGTAATAAATTTATTGTAAAAATTAACCACTACCTATATTGGAAATTTGTAAATGTAACCAGTTTGGTATAATTATTACTATATGAACAACAATCTTAAAAACGAAATTCAATCAGCGGCATTTGAAAGATTGGTAGAGCACTTAAGAAATAGAAAAGATGTTCAGAATCTTGATCTAATGAATTTAGCTGGCTTTTGCAGAAACTGCCTATCTAAATGGTATAGAGAAGAAGCTGAAAAAAAAGGAATTACTATTACCGACCCAGAAGCAAGAGAATATGTGTACGGTATGTCTTATGCCGAGTGGAAAGAAAAATACCAAAAATAAAATATTTATTTCTCTTTTAGTCTTGGAATAATATTAATAAAATTGCACGGCTCAAATCTAGAATCTAGCTGATATTTTAAAATATCTTCCCAAGCATCGCTTACAGCCCCACTAGAACCTGGCAAAGCAAAAATATAAGTGCCTTTGCACAAAACAGCCATCGCTCTAGATTGAATGGTTGATGCTCCAATTTTTTTATAACTAATTAATCTAAATAATTCACCGAACCCTGGGATATCTTTATCTTTAATTTCATTCAGAGCCTCGGGAGTAGTATCTCTACCAGTTAAACCAGTTCCACCGGTTGTAATAATTACATCTACTTCTTTGTTAGAACACCATTCTAATAAAATTTTTTTAATATCTTCCTTATTGTCTTTTACTATTTGCTTGTGCGTCAAACCATGACCTTTTTCTCTTACATTTCTTGCAAGTAATTGGCCTGATGTATCGTTAGCTTCTGTTCTAGTATCCGAAATAGTTAAAACAGAAATATTGATGGGTTTGAATTCTTTTTGACTGCTTATCGGCATTATATTTTGAAATTACACTAAAAATTAAACTTTGGGTAGATCGATTAACAAAATTTCACAATCTTCTTTTGCAACAATACTAATTTGTTTCATATCTGTAATTTCTGCTCCGTCTCCCTTATTCAGCTCTACATTCTCTATTTGAAAAGTTCCGTCAGAACATAAAACATAAGCTTGTTGTTTAATTGCCTGTGTGATCTTAGAACCTTTATTTATTCTTCCAGCATAAATAGCTGCGTCTTGATAAATTTTTAGACTATTTTTATCTGGATGTTCAAATCCAGTTACGAGAGCTTGTAATTTATCTGTTACTGGTTTTTTTGGAAATTGTTTAGCATCCCAGCGCGGTTTAACATTTTTTTTATTTGGAAACATCCAGATTTGGTACAGATTAGTCTCCTCATCTTCTAAATTATATTCTGAATGAACTACTCCAGTTCCAGCTGACATTACTTGAACATCACCCGCTTCTGTTCTTCCCTCATTGCCCATATCATCTTTATGAGTAATAGCTCCTTTTCTAACATAAGTAATAATTTCCATATTATCATGTGCGTGAGGATCAAACCCTTTATGAGGTGCAACAATATCATCATTAATCACACGCATCGGGCCAAAATGCATTCGTTTAGGATTGTGGTAACTTGCGAAACTAAAATGATGCTTGGCCTTCAACCATCCATGATTAGCTCCACCTAATTGATTGTAAGAAATTTTATTAATCATTTTATTTAATATGTTGCCACTACAAGTAATTATTAATAACATATTTTCAAGCAAGATTATGATTTTACTATCTGCACTATTTTTTATAACTGCTATTATTTATTCGAGCGTTGGTTTTGGTGGTGGATCTACTTATTTAGCATTGTTATTAGTGTGGAACATTCCTTACACAATCTTACCTGCAATTGCTCTACTTTGTAATATTGCTGTCGTCTCTGGTAATGCATTTAATTACATTCGCTCTGGTCATTTCAATATGCGCCTTCTCGCTCCTTATCTGGTTGGCTCTATTCCTTTAGCTTACATAGGGGGCTCTCTATCAATTGAAAAAGATATTTTTCAAATCTTATTATTTTTTGTTCTTTTATTTGCTGGAATTTTACTACTAATTAATTTCAAATCGTATGATGATAATGAATCAACTTATAAAAATATTTCAAATTATATAGCTATTATTATTGGATCAATTTTAGGGTTTGTTTCTGGCGTAGTTGGAATTGGTGGTGGAATTTTTTTAAGCCCTATTCTTTTTTTACTAAAAGCAGGAAAGCCTCGTGATATCGCAACTTCTGCCTCTTTATTTATTTTAATAAATTCTGTTTCTGGACTAGTTGGTCAAATTCAGAAAAATAACACCCTTATAGAACTACAAAACTACTGGTTCTTGTTTTTGTGTGTAATTATTGGTGGCCAAATTGGTAACTTTTTAAATCTTAAAATACTACCAACCAGAATTCTTGCTTTGCTAACAGCAATCTTGGTTATTTTTGTAGCGTTACGGATGGGATTGAAAATTTTTTAGGCTAAAGACTTTTCTTTAAAAGTTCTCTTGCCACTTACTTCTTTTGTTTTAGAAGCAGAAACCTCGATAGTTGATTGAAGAGCTTTCAAAGCTTTAACGGAGCGCACATATAATAATGTTACTAGCAAAAATGCTACTGCGTAAGAACTCCACACAAACACTGCGTATCCTCCCATATTTAAAAATTCAATCATAAATCCTTATAACTATTTTCCCGCACTATTGGCAACATAAAAAGATACATCTTCAATCTCTTTAGGCGTTAATATTCCATCCGCTCCAAAAGCTGGCATAATTCCAATACCTTCGGTAACAGCTCTTTTAACAACATCAATTGTTGGTTTTAAAACATCAAAGGACGGACCCACATCACCTACTGCTCCAGCAGCTTTTAATACGTGACAAGAAGCGCACATACCTGCCCCTTCAAATACGGCTTTGCCTTGTTTCATTTGATCTGCATTTGCAGATGAAACAAGACAAATCCATACAAACAAATATGCAATTATCTTTTGATACAACGTACTAAGCTACTTGTATTGTGACTCCGTGATCTTTCCAGCCATTGTGCAGGTACGCTCTTTCGTTTTCCATTCTAAGTTCTGGTTGTGATTTTCCACCAGCAGAAGCTCGGCTAACAACATTGTATGATCCTGGTTTTAAATCTGCTTCTAAAGCAAATTGTCTCCAAGCAAATTTACCAAGATTTGGACCAATGAGTTGAGCTTTTTTCCAATTTTTTCCTCCATCTACTGAAACTTCTACATTTGAAAGTTCTTTTGAACCTCCAAAAGCAACACCTGAAATGGTAACTTTTCCAGCAGCAACACTTCCTTTGTCAGCAACAGGAAGGGTAACCCAAGACTTAACATTCATTTCCCAACAAGTTGGAAATTCTGGTGATCCTTTTTTTCCAATAGGCGAAACACGGTAACTTGATTTCATAAATTTCACTTGCGACTCAGCTTGTGTAAATGCAAGTTTATTTAAATGTTTCACATTGTTTACACCGAAGTATCCAGGTGTAACCAAACGCAAAGGTGCTCCATGAACGTTTGGTAAATCTTCTCCATTTATTTCCCAAGCCAAAACAGCATCTTTGTATGCATCTAGAGGTACAGATCTCTCCATAAGCGCATCTTTTGGATCTTGATCTTTTGGCATATCTGCGCCTGTGCCTGTTAAAAATTTAACACCACTTGCTAGACCGCCACACATTTTTACTAAATCAGTTACAGCAACACCTGTCCACATAACACAACCTGCTGCCCCTGTTTTCCATTGTGACCCTGAAGCTTTGTGTGCAAAGAATCCTCGACCATTACCAGAGCACTGCAAAACTGCAGCTATCGTAGTTGGTGTCATTGATTTTAATTGTTTTAATGTGAAACTTTTTGGATTTTTCACTCCCTCTACACTTAAGGTCCATTTATCTTTATCACCAATCGCTTCATCAGTCATGGTTGGTAAGTTATTTCTTACATAAAGATTATCGATTGGAGTTAAAATTCCTGATCCAATTGCCTCTCTTATTGTTTCAATTCCACTTTTTGAATGAACGATTACTGCTTGTTCATTTTTCCATGATGCAAAATCTGGTAATGCATTTTTTTTTGCTTCAGCCGCAGCATTTGCAACAGTAATTGTTGGTAGCACTGAACTTGCAGCTGCCAATCCGGCAACAGTTGCTGATCCAGCTAAAAAATTTCTTCTAGTAAGATTTACTTGTCTTGTTTGTTTCATGTTTTCTCCCTTTTTTAATAAATTCTATATGATGAAATTAAATTATTTATGCTTAGTTAGCAACACTTTAAGTCAATAGTTTATGGTCAAAATATTTCTATTTTTTAAATATAAAAATATACACGTCCAACAAGAATTTATATTTTTATTATTTTATAAGGAAATTAAATTGTATCAAATTGTCTATTCATGTTACAATTTCAACTATGGAGAGATTAGTAGACAGTTTTGGAAGATCATTTCCTTACATTCGATTATCAATAACCGATGTTTGCAATTTTAAGTGTGGGTATTGCCTTCCCAATGGATATTTTAAAGTTGAAAATAAGCCAGGATTTTTAAGTTTAGACGAAATATCAAATCTTACATCAGCTCTTACTGAACTTGGTGTTTCAAAAATCAGAATAACTGGCGGTGAACCTACGGTTCGTAAAGATTTTTTTGATGTTTTAAAAAATATTAAATCAAAACATAAAATTAATAATTTAGTTGTTACTACCAATGGTTACAAACTAAATGAAATTGCTGAGCAGTTAATTGAAACAGGAATAAACGGAATTAATATTAGCATTGATAGTTTGAACAGAGAAAAATTTAAAGAAATTACAGGCAAAGATCGTTTACCTCAAATTTTAGAAGGAATTAAAATTTTACAAGATAAAGGTTTTAAAAAAATTAAAGTAAATGCAGTTTTATTAAAAGATGTAAATTCCACTATAGAAGAGTTTGAAAAATGGGAAGAATTTGTTCGTATTAATGCAATTGACTTTAGATATATCGAATTAATGCAAACAGGAGACAGTCATGATTACTTTAAAAAATATCATATATCTGCATCAGTATTTAGAAACTATATAGAAAATAAAAACTGGAATTCTATTCCTCGTGAAAATGGTGCGGGTCCTTCTATTAACTATGTGCATCCAGATGCCAAGGGCAAATTTGGAATTATAGCTCCTTACTCCAAAGATTTTTGCCAAACTTGTAACCGTTTACGAATTACAGCAAAAGGAGAGTTGCGTTTATGTTTGTTTGGAAATACCGGAACTGATTTAAGGCCTTATTTGCAAAATGAAAATCAAAAACAAGAGTTGGTTGAGCTTATTTTAAAACAGCTTAATTTTAAAAAAGAGTCTCACTATTTAGAACTTGGTGATACTGGAATTACCCCGCACTTAGCATCTATAGGTGGGTAATGTCAGACTTAAAAATAATTAACCAGAAAGAATTACAAGACTGGGCAAAAGAGCTGTTTACTGAACACAATTATAAAATGATTGATGTCTCAGATAAGCAGCCTACGTTTCGAAAAGCACTTGCTACTGGTAAAATTATTGTTGGCAAAAAAACATTTGATTTAATCAAAGATAAAAAAATGGTCAAAGGGGATCCTATAAGTTTAGCAGAAGTTGCTGCTGTGCTTGGAGTAAAAAAAACTAGCGATATTATTCCTTTATGCCACCCTCTACCGATTGATCACACGGCGACTAAAATTATTATGAATGATGAAGATTATTCTTTAGAAGTGTATTGCGTTGTTTCTGCATACGCCAAAACTGGCGTGGAAATGGAAGCGATTATGGGAGTAAATACTGCTCTAATTACCATTTATGATTTAAGTAAAATAGTAAATCCAGATTTAAAAATTGAAGGCATCCATTTATTAGTTAAACAGGGCGGCAAAAGTGGGCTCTGGCTTAACCCAGGTGGCCTACCCGACTTTTTATCTAATTTATTTTAAGGGTTATGCTTAGCTACCAACAAGCTTTAAATAAAATTATATCTCTTGCAAAAAAAAAAATAATTACAATTCCTATATCGCAATCATTTGGCTACATTGCTGCTAAAGATATTTATTCTAAAAAAGATAATCCTTCTTATAACAACAGTTTGCTGGATGGTTATGCGGTCAAATCAAAAGATATTAAAAAAAATAAGGTGCTATCTATAATTGGCAGTTTAGCTGCAGGCCAACACAAAAAAATTACATATACAAATAATTCTTGCATTCAAATAGCAACCGGTTGCCCTATTCTTCATCCTTATGATGCAATGATACCTTATGAACAAACTATAAAAGTTGGCAGAACTATTACTTGCAAAACCAATGTTCGATCATTTGAAAATGTAAGAAAAAAAGGTTCTGATTATAAAAAAAATTCTCTCATTTTTAAAAAAGGAACATTAATAAACCCGCAGCATTTACTTGCAGCCAAAACTATGGGTGTTGCAACCATTAAAGTCTACGATAAGCCAAAAATTGTTTTATTTTGCTCTGGTGATGAAATAACTGAAAACCCGCATAATACTAATAAAGTTATCAATGGCATGCAGGATTATATTAAATCTTTTCAACATATTTATAATTTTGATTATGAATATTTAGGAATTGTAAGGGATAACCATAACGATTTAAAAAAAATATATAAAAAACTTCAAAATTCATCTGGTAATACAATTATTATTAGCACAGGTGGTGTTTCTGCTGGGCATAAAGACTTTATTCCTTCGATGCTACAAAAACATAAATATAAAATAATTTTTCATAAAATGTTAATGCAACCAGGAAGACCAACCTTGTTTGCAACAAAGAACACTAATTATTATTTTGGTTTACCTGGTAATCCTATATCTGGAATTGTTGGCTTTCATTTTTTAATTATTCCATTGCTGCAAACTATTTTAGGAAGAAAAAACATTCAGTACAAAAAAGGGATGCTTACTAAGTCTTACAACAAAAACAAAAAATTAACTCTTTTTTTAAGAGCGACAAATACAGGTAATAAAATTACTATTTTACCAGGTCAACAATCGTATAAAATATCAACTCTGGTAAAGGCAAATTGTTGGGTTATGCTCGATCAAAAAAAACGCTTAGTGAATAAAGGAGAAAAGGTTAAATATTTTACTTATGAAAATTAAAATAGAATTATTTGGAGCTGCTAGAGATTTTTCAGAAGAAGATTATTTGGAACTTAATATTTCAGAGAATATTACTATTAAAGAAGTTAGAACTAATTTAATGAACTACATTCAAAATAAATATCCTGACAATGTAAATTACTTAGAAATTGTAAAAAATTCAGCTTTTGCTAATGACCAAGATGTTATTGTTCAGGACAATTATAAATTATCTAAAGAGAAAAAACTTTGTATTATTCCACCGGTAGGAGGTGGTTAATGTTTCACGGAAAAGTCATTGATACATCAAAGGAGACTATTTCATTAGATAAAGCTCAAAAATTTATTGAATCACAACAATGTGGAGCTTCTTTATTTTTTATAGGAACCGTTCGTAATCATAATAACAATAAACAAGTAACAGGAATTACTTACGATACTCACGATTCTATAGTTGAAAAAAGTTTTAAAGAAATAAGCGATGAGGCCATAAGCACAATCACTGCAGAGCACCCTATTATTTTTATTGAACATGCTAAAGGTTACTTGCCGTTGGGAGGAATTTCAATTGTGATAGCAGTGGCAGCAAAACATAGAGGGCAGGTATACGATCTATCAAGATTTATTATCGAAGAGATAAAAAAAAGAACGCCTATTTGGAAAAAAGAGCACTACAATAATGAAGAGACGACCTGGCTTGAAGGAACGCCAGTTATAGATAAATAAATTTATCCGAAAATACTAGAAACTTTTCTTTTTTTATTTTGCAGCTCAGAATTAACTTCAATATTCAATTGATATAACTCGCCTGCTTTTAGATTAGGTAAATTTTGAACTTGGTTTAAAAATCTATCACTTTCTGCTTTAGAAATAATTCCATCAGTTAGTGTAATAAATTTTTGAATGTAATTAGCTCTTTTAAAAGGTCTTTTACCATTAGGATGTGCATCCGCAATTCCAAGTTCTTGATCAAAAGTTGTACCGTCTTCCATCGTTATCAAAACTCTTCCGCCAAAACATTTTTTCTTAGGATCTGGATCGTGATATTTTTTAGTCCATTCTTTATCTTCGTGCGTTACAATTTTTCTCCATAAATTAACTGTGGAAGGTCTATTGGCTCGTTCTGGAGTGTATGATTTAACATGATGCCAACTTCCATCCTCAAGAGCAACTGCAAAAATATACATAATAGAATGATCTAATGTTTCTCTGCTTGCCTTTGGATCCATTTTTTGAGGATCGTTTGCTCCTGTTCCAATTACATAATGAGTGTGATGACTTGTAAATATTTCTATTTTTTTTATTTTGGATAAATCTGAAATTTTTGCATGCATATCTTTTGCAAGATCAATTAAAGCTTGTGACTGATATTCCGCCGAGTGTTCTTTGGTATATGTTTCTAGTATAGCTTTTTTTTCTTCTCCAACATTTGGAAGTGGAACTGTGTATTCAACTCCTGGTCCAGATAAAATATAAGCGATCACACTATCTTCTCCTTCGTAAATAGGGCTTGGAGCTCCTTCACCTCGCATAGTTCTATCAACTGCCTCAATCGCAAGTTTTCCAGCATGCGACGGGGCAAATGCTTTCCAACTAGAAATTTCTCCTTTTCTAGATTGTCTTGTTGAAATAGTTGTGTGTAATGCTTGTTGAATTGCTTGATAAACAGTGTCCGTATTCAGATGTAGCAACGTCCCAAGACCTGCTGCAACGCTTGGTCCTAAATGAGCAATGTGATCTACCTTATGTTCGTGCAAACAAATTCCTTTAACCAAATTTACTTGAACTTCATAACCAGTAAGAATTCCTTTGATTAAATCAGATCCATCCCTATTTTTTTGCTGCGCAACCGCTAAGATTGCAGGAATATTATCTCCTGGATGACTGTAATCAGCCGCTAAAAAAGTATCATGATAATCTAATTCTCTAACCGCTGTTCCATTTGCCCAAGCGGCCCACTCACAATCTACTTTATATTTTGAATTCATCCCAAATACGCTTGCACCATTTTCTCTTGGATGAGCTAATGCCATTTCTCTAGCACTAATTACTGGCGTTCGATCAAAAGAGGCTATGGCAACTGATGCGTTATCAATAATTCGATTGATAACCATCTCTTCGCTGTCTTTATTAATGGGAGCATTGTCAGTTGCAATTTCTGCAATTTTCCAGGCTAATTGATCTTGTTTTGATAGATTTGATTTTGAAGGATGTACTTTTACCTTAATGTCTCTCATCTAAATCATTTTTCTTAATACGTACTGAAGAATCCCGCCGTTTTTATAATATTCAACTTCATTTTCCGTATCGATTCTACATAGTGTTTTAATTTTTTTAATAGAGCCATCTGCAAATTTGATTTCTACATCTACTTTATCTAATGGATTTACTCCCTTCTCGATATTCAAAATAGTAAATAATTCAGAGCCAATTAATTTTAAATTTTTTCTATCTACTCCGTCAATAAATTGTAAAGGCAACACTCCCATTCCAACTAAATTAGATCTATGAATTCTTTCAAAGCTTTCAGCAATAACTGCTTTTACTCCTAATAATTTAGTTCCTTTTGCTGCCCAGTCTCGAGAAGAACCTGTTCCATATTCTTTTCCAGCAATAATAACTAAATCAGTTCCATTTTTTTTATATTCCGTTACCGCATCAAATACCGGCATAACTTTTTCATCAGGATATAATTTTGTAAAACCACCTTCAGTACCTGGTGCCATTTCATTTCTAATTCTTATATTTGCAAAAGTTCCTCTCATCATAACCTCATGATTTCCTCTTCTTGCTCCATAAGAGTTATAATCTTTTGGTACCACTTGAAATTTCATAAAGTACTCGCCGGTTGGGCTTTCTTTTTGAATAGATCCTGCCGGAGAAATGTGATCGGTTGTAATCATATCGCCAAGAATTAACAAAGGTCTTGCGTTTTTAATTGCGCTAAAACCTTCTGGATTATCCGTCATATTGTCAAAAAATGGAGGGCGTTTGACGTACGTAGAATGATCATCCCATTTATAGATACTAGTTGCGTCTGTTTTAATTTCTTGCCATTCTTTGGGTCCTAAAGAAACGTTGGCATATCTCTTGATAAACATTTCTGCATTAAGCGAGCGTAATAAAGTATCTTCAATTTCTTTATTAGATGGCCAAATATCTTTTAAATATACATCTTTTCCCTCTTTATCTTTTCCAAGAGAATCTTTGTACATGTCAAAATTCATACTTCCAGCAAGAGCGTAAGCAACTACAAGCGGCGGCGATGCTAAATAATTTGCTTTAACCTGAGCATTAATTCTTCCCTCAAAATTTCTATTTCCTGAAAGAACAGATACTGCATACAAATCATTTTCTTTAATGGCATTGGAAATATTTTCCGGCAAAGGTCCAGAATTTCCAATACAAGTAGTGCAACCATAACCAACTAAATTAAAACCTAATTGATCTAAATATTTGGTTAGATCTGCTTTATTCAAATAGTCGGTAACTACCTGCGATCCTGGAGCTAAGGATGTTTTTACCCATGGCTTTGTTTGTAATCCTTTTTCAACAGCTTTTTTTGCAAGTAAACCAGCACCAATTAAAACGTTTGGATTCGATGTGTTAGTACAAGAAGTAATAGCTGCAATAACAATGTCTCCATCCTTGATACTGTAATTTGCATTAGCTACTTTAGAAGTGTTAGCCGTTGCTCTTTTTGTTGTATCTTTAAATACTTTTGCAAAGTTAGGTGATGCTTCTGTTAACAAAACTTTATCTTGAGGTCGTTTTGGACCAGAAATAGTAGGAACTACGGTGGACATATCTAATGATAAAGTATCAGTGAACACTAAATCATTACTTGCCCACAAACCTTGCTCTTTTGCATAAGCCTCAACCAGCGCTACGGTATGATCATCCCGGCCTGAAAATTTTAAATATTTAATAGTTTCATCATCTATTGGAAAAAAACCACAAGTTGCTCCATACTCAGGAGCCATGTTTGCAATTGTTGCTCTATCAGCCAACGTTAAATTTTTTAATCCTGGTCCATAAAATTCAACAAATTTTTCTACGACACCTTTATCTCTAAGCATCTTAACCACGGTTAATACTAAATCTGTAGCAGTTGTGCCTTCTGGCAATTTATTGGTAACTTCAAATCCAATTACTTCTGGTAGTAACATGGATATAGGCTGACCTAGCATTCCTGCTTCCGCTTCAATACCCCCAACACCCCATCCCAACACCGAAAGACCATTCACCATGGTAGTATGACTATCTGTTCCGACTAATGTGTCAGGGTATGCGTATAATTCATCTTTGTATTTAGAAGACCAAACTACTTTAGATAAATATTCTAAATTAACCTGATGGCATATTCCAGTTCCTGGCGGAACAATTCTAAAATTATCAAAAGCTTGCTGGCCCCACTTTAAAAAAGAGTATCGTTCTCCATTTCTTTCAAATTCTCGCGTAACGTTTTTTTCTAATGAATCTTTGTGAGCAAAACTATCTACTTGAACAGAGTGATCTATGACTAGATCAACCGCTGATAAAGGATTAATTGATTTTGGATCTTTTTTTTTATTTTGAACCCATTCTCTCATTGCAGCAAGGTCTGCAACCGCTGGAATACCTGTATAATCTTGAAGCAATACACGAGCTGGACGATATGCAATTTCAGTATTAGATTTTTTATCTTGCAACCATTGTTGAACTGCTTTGATTTGAGATTTGTCTACTGTGATATCATCTTCATAACGAAGTAAGTTTTCTAATAAAACTTTAAGCGATTTTGGTAATTTTGAGATGCCTTCTAGGCCATTTTTCTCTGCTTCGGGTAGGCTATAGATATTATAATTCTGATCTCCTACTGTTAATTTTTTTTTAGAGTGAAATGAGTTTTTGCTATGCATTATGATGTACGTACGAATATTCTTTAAGAATTTAATTTGCAAGATTTATTTAATGAATTTTAGTAAAAGATCAACATGGATAAAAAAGATTTCAGCAAAATGACTATGAAAGAATGGTTAAAAATTCTCGATTCTGAGCAATTTATGATTTTAAGAGAAGAAGCAACGGAACCAGCCCACACTAGCGAACTTAATGACGAAAAAAGAAAAGGTGATTACTTTTGCGTAGGTTGCAATACAAAACTATTTTCTTCAGAAACAAAATATAATAGCGGTTCTGGCTGGCCTTCGTTCTACGATAGTTTGCCTGGGGTATTTGAAACAAAAACTGATCATTTATTAGGATATCCAAGGACAGAATATCATTGTGCCACATGCGGAGGTCATCACGGTCATATATTTGATGATGGTCCAGCGCCAACTGGCAAACGATTTTGTAATAATGGAAAAACTTTAATATTTAAAAAAAATGACTAAAGAATTTAGAAATATTAGCAAAGTCGGGTACATGCTGCACAACGGTGGGTTAGAATTTAAAAAAATTTCTGACACCGAATATGAATACCGCACTATATTAAAAGATTTTCATATGAATGCTGCTGGCGTTACTCATGGTGGATATATTATGTCCGTATTAGATTCTGGAATGGGTACGGCTGCCCATAGTGTAATTGATGGTATTGCTGCAACCATTACTTTAGATATCAAATTTATAGCTGGGTCTAAACCAGGAGAAGAAATTATTGGATTTGCTAAAATCAAAAAACAAACAAAATCTCTTATTTTTATGCAAGGTGAATTAACTAGTGCAGGAAGAACTTTGGCAACTGCTGAAGGAATTTGGAAAGTAATTAAATAAATTACATTATTGAATTTTACGAATAGTATCTCCGTCTAAATATTTTTCTAAATTTTCAAACATTTGCTCATACATTAAAGAATAATTTTCTTTTGTTACGTAACCAAGATGCGGAAGCAACAAAGCATTCGGCATAAATCTTAATTTATGATTAGCAGGAAGAGGCTCTTCAGAATAAACATCTAATCCAGCACCTGCTATTTTATTTTCTTCTAACGCCCGAACTAAATCTTCTTCATTTACAATCCCGCCCCTCGACGTATTAATCAAATAAGCATCCTCCTTCATCATGCAAAGATCGTCATATTTAATTAAGTTTTTTGTGCGTTCGCTTAATACCAAATGAATACTAACCACATCAGCTCTTGCCAAAAGATCTTCTTTAGCAACGGCCAAAACTCCTTTTGCTTCTGCATCTGCAATTTTTAAATTTTCACTCCAAGCTATAACTTCCATGCCAAATGCTTTTCCAATAGTTGCAACTTGGGTTCCTTGTGTTCCAAGGCCTATTACTCCTAATGTTTTGCCTTTAAGCTCTGTTCCAAGAGTTGTTTGCCAATATCCTTGGTACATATTCTCAGTTTCTTCTCTTACATTTCTAGCAAGACCTAAAATTAAAGCCCAAGTTAATTCTGCGGTAGGATTTGAATGTGTGTCTGTTCCTAAAATAGTAATATTTTTTTGTTTTGCAGTCTTTAGATCAATCGCCTGATTTCGCATGCCACTGGTAATTATAAGTTTTAAGTTAGTACATGCATTAAGTAACTTTGTAGTAATTGGAGTTCGTTCACGCATAATTAACAGAGCATCAAAGTCCATCAGATTTTCAATAGCATGATCCTCATCTTCAAAGGGTTCTTGAAATACTTTTAGCTCACAACGGTTTTTTATTTTTTCCCAATTTGCAAAGTGCTCTGCTACTTTTTGATAATCATCTAAAATGGCAACTTTCATAAAAACCCTAATAAATTATTTTGTTGAAACTATCCTTATCCAAGTATTTGTTAACAAACAAATAATATTACAATTTGCTAGAGTAAAATACCCCGCGTTGACGGAGCAACTCTCTGGACATATTGGGACTTGGTTGAAAGGCCCTTCTTCCATGAAGTAAAAAATGATTATTAGAAAAAATAGAATAACCAGGAGGCAATTTAAAAGCGATGTGGTTGATGCTATTTTCTAAAGAATTAGACAATTTATTTAAAAACAAACCTTGTTCTAATGATGTGGGTTCTGGAAATTGATCGATATAAGAAATGATGGGTCTGCCCTCTTTATCTTTTGAAAAGACAGGATGTTCAATTTTGTAATCGATATTTTTGCTTTTTGGCGAACCCCAGATAAAATTTTCTTTTGCGATCGGATCCTTCATAAACATATCTAAATCCTCCCAATCATCTAAATGCAGCAAAACGCTTTCTCCTCCATTAGCATTTTCTTCTTTCATTTTCATCATAAGCAACCAATCTGTTTTTTCTTTCACATAAGTTCCGTCTGTGTGTAAATCCAATTTTTTATAAGCCTTTCGCAAATATGAATCACTATTGTCAGTATGCTTCACTTCAAATCGTGCGTAAAACTTTCCTGCCATTGCATCAAAATTTGGGGTACCAACTAAGTGTGTTAGTGCTGTCGATAATTTTACTAAAAAATCTGTATCATATTTATTACTATCCATATGTTCAGGGCCAATAATAAAGGCTCCTTGATTACGATCTTGCAGCGTTTTGTTAATGATATCTTTGATTTTTCCGTCAAATACTTTGTTAAAAATATCCGAAATATGAAATCGTAAAAATGGTTTGTACTCAATGTCTAGTAGTTCGTTCTGGTCAAACAACTCTTTAACTTTATCCAAATAATCATTCTTAATTTTAATATCTAGTAAACGCTTACTGGCTGGGTGATTATTGATGTTTAAGCCACTAATTGAGTTCATTTAAATGTAAAAATTAATAATGAGAAATGTCATAGTGCTTACAAAAATTGATAATAGCACATTTTTTTTAAACAGAAAATAAATCGCAATTGCAACACCTGTGGAAAATAAACGGCTTGAAAATGAAGTTTCTGCCAATAGACCTGCAGGAAATAGGATGATTTTAGCGATTACTGCTGAAATAATTCCTACGGAAATACATTTAATCCATTGAAAAATAGCGCTATCGACAGACACATTCTTTGCGCTAAAGATACCAAACGCCCTGCAGCAGTACGTAGCAACACTTGCTAAAAAAATAGAAAAATAAATAAAATTAGCTGTCATAAGTTTCTTTTCTAAAAATAATAAAACCCAACGTACCTGCTACTAATCCTCCAATAAGAACAGACCAGTCTGGTATGTAATGAAATAATATAACGCTCAATATAGCTCCTGTGATAATTGAAAATATTAACTTTTTTTCTATAAGATTACTTAGTGTCATGATTAAAAAATAAATAGGATTAATAAAAACAAACCCAACCAATATTTCATGCGAGACTAAATGTGAAATCAGATATCCTAGTACAGTGCAAACAACAGAGCTCATCCATAAAAATCCACCTAGTCCTAAAAAATAATCAAATTTATCTTCCTGTGGTAATTTCTTGTGAACGGCAAGCATATTAAACCAAGCTGTCACTGCTATTACATGTGCTAAGCAATAATACTTCCATTTTGGATAATTAGGATGACGAATAATCGGTATTAGATTAACCGTCATCGGATACAATCTTGCATTAGTTAACAAAACAGCCAAAAAAATATTTAGAAAAGTGCCTCCAGCTACAATTGTTTCTGCCATTACAAATTGACCTGGAAGTGCAAATGTAAAAAGAGTGGATGACAAACTTTGAAGCAAATCAAATCCTGAACTTTTTAAATATGCACCAAACGCAAACATACTAGTGCCAAGTCCAATTACGGGAATGCCAATTGCGTGACTTATACCTTTTTTAAAACTTAAAGATGAAAACATTTATTTTGTTATTTAACTGAGCCAAGACCAGTTGGCTATCGTAATGTCATTTATGATTATTTATTTTATTAATACGATTGGCGCCTGCTTGCCCATCAACAGATCTGGTAAAAACGTTGAAATAATAGGTACGTATGTAATCAAAATTAAGAAAGCCACCAAAACACTAAGCCAAGGTAATGCTGCTTTTAAAACAGAATATACGGGCATTCCAGTGATACCACTGGTGACGAATAAATTGAGGCCAACCGGCGGTGTTACCATCCCAATTTCCATATTCACAACCATGATAATTCCTAGATGAATAGGATCTATTCCTAAATTAATAGCTATGGGGAAAAAAATAGGAGCTAAAATTAAAAGAATAGCTGTTGGCTCCATAAAATTTCCAGCAATCAAAAGAATAATATTTACAATTAGTAAAAAGTAAAAAGGTGTCAAACCTTGGCTAATAATTTGTTCAGATATTATTTGGGGAATTCGTTCTGTTGTTAAAACATGCGCAAATAAAAGAGCGTTAGCAATAATAAACATTAACATCACTATAGTTTTGGATGAATCTACAAATATATTTGGAAGATCTTTAAAGCTAATGTCTTTATAAATAAAAATTGAAACAATAATTGCATAAACTGCGGCTACTGCTGCAGCCTCTGTTGGAGTAAATACTCCTCCATATATTCCTCCAAGAATAATTATTAAAAGAATAAAACCCCATACAGCGTCTTTTGCACTATCAACTAATTCTTTAGTTGATGCTTTGGGCGCTGGTTGTAAATTGGTAATTCGCGCCCTGACATAAATTGCAATGCTCAATGATATTGCTAGAATTAAAGCAGGAATCATTCCTGCTAAAAATATTCGTCCAACAGACTGTTCGGTGACTGCGCAGTAAACAACCATCACAATAGATGGAGGCATTAATATACCCAATGTTCCTGCATTACACATGACTCCGGCTGCAAATTTTTGTGAATAGCCAGCTTTCATCATACCGGCAATCATAATAGATCCAACCGCAACAACTGTTGCTGGTGAAGATCCAGAAACTGCAGCAAAAAAAGTACAAGCTAACACTGCGGCAATAGCCAAACCACCTCTGATATGACCAACGCAAGCAATTGCAAATCGAACTAACCTTTTAGCAACGCCGCCAGTCGACATAATAGATCCTCCTAATATAAAGAAAGGAATTGCCATTAAAGTATAGTGTTCTGAGGTTTCAAAAAGCTTTAATGACATTGAAGCTAATGAATCGTTTCCAAATAACATGATAGTTACAAGACTTGAAAAACCTAAAGCAAAAGCAATAGGAACACCCAAAAACAGGCAGGCAAACAATAATGACATTAAGCAAAGTGTGCTCATTATTTTTTAACTTCGTCCTTAAAATTATATTTTTTTAAAACATCTTTGGCTTCATCGAGAAGATTAAAAGTATTCTGTCTTCCTAGCATTAAACTGTAGAATATTTCTCCCAGCCTAAACAGAAGCAATCCATATCCGATTGGCATAATCATTCTTGGAACCCATTGCGGTAACCACTTGATATCTTGTGACAGAATTCCAATACTGTAGATTTTTTCAACGTACGTATAACTGCCAACGATAATAATAAAAACGTAGACTAGGCAGATAGTGACTGCAAATATTGCAAAAATTCTTTTAATTTTATCTGAAAACAGATTAACAAAAGATTCCATTCCTATGTGGGCGCCAATTTTTACAGCCCATGAAGCTCCAAAAAATATCAACCAACCAAATACAATGATATTTAATTCCATAGCCCAATCAATGTGGCTATTCAGAACATATCTAAAAAAAACGTTAATGACCGTGAGTAAGGTCATCACAAATAATAAAAAAGCTACAATATATTCTTCAAGATGATTAAAAAACTTTTTCATTTCGAATTACAATACTAATGCCGGCATTATGTAATGCCGGCATTATAGTTTATTAAATTTATTTATTTGATGCTTGAGCTGCAGCGATAAGATCTTTACCGATAGCACCTTCAAACTCTTTATATACTGGCGTTAAAGCTTTTTTCCACTCAGTTGCTTGTGCTGGCGTTAAAGTTTTAACTTTTGCTTTTCCATCAGCTATAACTGCTTTTTTAGCTTCTTCGTTTTTCTGGTTAGAAATACCATTGCCATATGCAGTAGCTTCATCCATTGCTTCAGCTAAGCCTTTTTGAATGTCTTTTGGCAATCCATTCCACCATTTTTTATTCGTAACAACCATGTAACTCAACACACCATGATTTGACTCAATGATAGTATTTTGAACTTCATGAAATTTTTTAGAATAAATGTTAGACCAAGAATTTTCTTGTGCATCTACTACGCCCGTTTGTAATGCTTGGTACACTTCTGCAAATGCCATTTTCTGTGCGCTTGCGCCCAATGCTTTCATAAATGAATTGTAAACATCAGATGGTTGAATTCTAAATTTCAAACCTTTTACATCTTTTGGAAGAGTAATATCTTTGTTTGCAGATATTTGTCTCATTCCATTGAACCAATATCCTAATCCAAGTAAGTTTTTGTCTTCCATAGATGTAAGCAGACCTTTTCCAGCTTTTGAGCTAGTAAAATTTTCAACTGCTTTCATGTCATTAAAAATGAATGGTAAATCAAACACTTGAATTTTTGGAGTGTATCTATCGAACTTAGATAATGACGGAGCAATAAATTGTACGTCATTTAAAAGTAAAGCTTCCATTTCTTTTGCATCCCCAAATAACTGTGAGTTAGCAAATACTTGAACTTCAACTTTTCCTTTTAATTTTTGTTCAGCTATTTCTTTAAATTTTAAAGCTGCCGCTCCTTTTGGTGTATTTTCCGCAACCACGTGACTAAATTTTACAACGATTGGTGCTGCAAAAGATGATCCTATGTTTGCTGTTACTAGCAGTGTGATAGCAAGTAACGCTGTATTAAGTTTTTTTAACATTGTTTTGTCCCTTGTTAGTTTATATTTAAAAAACTTTATATTGATCTTTGCAAAGACATACAATCATGCAGAAAATTTTTGTCTACAACTTAAAGTGGTATTTCTATAAACTTTTTTAAATATTGCATTCTTTTAGTATTTATAATCTAATAAAATAAAACAAATTACAGGGGAGTACATAATGTTCAAAAAAATATCAGCAACGTTTGTTGCTCTGCTAGTAAGTGGAAGTATTTCATTTTCGGCAGAATTTATAAACATTTTAACAGGAGGAACGTCTGGAGTTTATTATCCACTAGGTGTTGGCTTGTCTAAAATTTATGGAGAAAAAATTAAAGGATCAAAAGTTCAGGTTCAATCAACCAAAGCATCTGTTGAAAATCTAAACCTAATTCAAGAAGGTAAAGGTGAAATAGCTTTTGTGCTTGGAGATTCTGTTAAATACGGTTGGGAAGGTAATGCGGAAGCAGGATTTTCTTCGAAACTTGATAACTTAAGAGGTATTGCTGGAATTTATCCTAACTATGTTCATATAGTAGCTGCTAAAAGTTCAAATATAAAAACCATTGCTGACTTAAAAGGGAAAAAAGTTTCTGTCGGTGCACCAAAATCTGGAACAGAACTACAAGCTAGAGCAATTCTAAAAGCTGCAGGTATGAGCTACAAGGATTTAGGTAGTGTAGATTATTCTCCATTCGGTCAATCTGTGGAGTTAATTAAAAACAGACAGCTAGATGCAACTATTCAATCTGCAGGCTTAGGGGTTGCCTCGATTAAAGATTTAGCTAACTCAGTTGATATCGTGATTGTTGAAATTCCAGAAAGTCTTATTGCAAAACTTGGAGCGCCATATGTTTCTGCAACGATTCCCGCAGATACATACAAAGGGGTCGACAAAAATGTGAAAAGTGCAGGTATTGTGAATTTCTTAATCACAGGCAAAAAAGTATCTAATGAAACGGCTTATCAAATGACAAAAAATATTTTTGAAAATTTGCCGGACTTAGTTGCCACTCATGCTGCTGCTAAAAATATTAATATTAATACTGCTCTATCAGGAATGCCTGTTCCATTGCATCCGGGAGCTAAAAAATATTATCAAGAAAAGGGATTAGTTAAGTAACTAATTCTTACTGACAGCTCCTAATCTTTATTTTTAGGGTTGGGAGATATAATAAAGTGCAGACCATAGAAAAATTCAGCCCAGGACATAATAAAAGTACTGGGCTGGATGATGTTCTTCTAAATAGTTATCCCGCTACAACTGAGGGGAAAATTTTATATTACATCGCAGTAATATTCTCTTTATTTCAGGTTGGAATTGCCTCACATCTTATTGAGATCAATAGTCAATTACAGCTATCAACCCATGTTGGTTTTCTTTGCTTTCTATGCTTTCCTTTGGTTGCGGTATTAAAAAATAAGCAAACTATTTTTAAAGTTGCAGCATGGACGCTAGCATTGTTGAGCGTGGCGGTGGCTCTTTATCAAATTGTTGAATATGAGGCGTTAATTATCAGATCAGGAAAGCCAACTTCGCTAGATGTTATATTTGGTTTTATTGCTTTATTTGTTATATTTAGCGCAACTTTCGTAATGATAGGGCCAGCTCTTCCTATTATTTGTGGAATATTCCTTCTTTATTGTATTTTTGGAAACTACTTGCCTGGAATTTTGCAACATCGAGGTTATGAGTTGCAACAAATTATTGAACACATAACTTATGGGACGGAGGGAATTTATGGAATTCCAACTTATGTATCGTCCACATTTATTTTTTTATTTATTTTATTTGGATCTTTTTTAGAACGAGCAGGAGTTATAAAATTATTTACAGATGTATCGCTTGGCCTAGTTGGACATAAATTAGGTGGTCCAGCCAAAGTATCAATTATCTCCTCAAGTTTAATGGGAACTATTTCTGGTTCTGGAGTTGCAAATGTTGTGACCACTGGACAATTTACGATTCCTCTTATGAAAAAATTTGGTTACAGCCCAGCTTTTGCTGGTGGGGTTGAGTCCACTTCTTCTATGGGCGGGCAAATAATGCCTCCGGTAATGGGTGCGGTTGCTTTTATTATGGCTGAAACTTTAGAGATTCAATATTATGAAGTTGTTAAAGCTGCAATCGTACCTGCTATTCTGTACTACTTGTCGGCATTTTGGATGGTGCATCTAGAGGCAGGAAGAAAAAATCTTGTGGGATTGCCCAAAGATAGTTTGCCATCTGCGCTGCAGGCAATAAAAAGCAAATGGTACTTAATTATTCCTTTGATTGTTTTGGTATTTTTATTATTTAATGGATACACACCATTATATTCTGGAACCATTGGACTATTTCTAACTACTTTTTTAATTTTAGGAACGGCTGTCGCGCAAGGTTTCTCTAATAATTTTATACGTTACGTATTTTGGATTTTTTTAGGAATTGCTGCTTCTGGTTTTTTTCAATTTGGTAATCAGGTTGTTGCGATTATTCTGTCTATATTAATTTTATGGAATTTATTTAAGACAGGTGGAAGAGAAACTTTATTAAATTGTAGAGATGCTCTTGCCGAGGGTGCTAAAGCTGCTCTACCTGTTGGTATTGCTTGTTCTGTGGTAGGAGTTATTATTGGTACCTTAACTCTAACAGGAGCAGCAAGCACAGTTGCACAAGTTATTATAGAAATAGGCGATAAAAGTTTATTTTTATCTTTATTCCTTACTATGATTATGTGTTTAATTCTTGGTATGGGTATACCAACTATTCCAAATTATATTATTACATCTGCTGTTGCGGGACCTGCCCTATTTGAACTAGGAATTCCATTAATTGTAAGCCATATGTTTGTATTTTATTTTGGAATTTTGGCTGACTTAACGCCGCCTGTGGCACTTGCTTGTTTTGCTGCGGCACCAATTGCAAAAGAAAGTGGTTTTAAAATTTCATTACAAGCGGTTCGGGTAGCATTAGCTGGTTTTTTAATCCCTTACATGGCCGTCTACAGTCCAGCTTTAATGTTGCAGGGTTATGATGGGGAGAACCTTGGTTTGTTTATACTTTCTTTTCTTTATATTTTGGGAAAAGTAATTATCGCTATCCTTTTTCTTGGAGCTGCAGTCATAGGTTATATGCAGCGAAATCTTAGCGCTTTTGAGAGAATATTTTGCGCTACTATTGCATGTTTTTTAATTACGGCATTACCAATTACTGATGAGATCGCTGCAGGTTTAATTGCTATATATTTTTTAGTAGGCTGGTTTAAGAAAAGAAAAAAAATACAGTCTCAATGAGTCTTTGTATTCTAACAGGTGCTAAAATTACAACTATTGCCATTTCTTTTTTTACCCTAAGCTGGACGCATTCTGTTGAAAAAACTGAGTGGCAAGAAGATTGGAAAATAAATAATACAAAGCTAGAACTAATAGAGGCGCGTGTTCAAGGTTCCGGAGCTGGAATGGATCCCCCCGATGGATCAAAATATATAAATGGGTGGTGGGCCTACAAACCAAAAGAATTAATAATTAAAGAATTATTTTTATCAACTTCTAATACCAGTCTTGTAAATTGGAAAATTTGTATTAATGGTAGTTGTGAAGTTCTTGATAATAATCAGGCGAATCCGATAAAAATATTTCCTTGTGGCTAATTATACTTTAAATCCAATTACAATACTAATAATAAGCAAAGCAGCAGCCGATATATAATTTAGAGTATACGGATTAGATGCTAGGCTAGCAGATATTTTATCGGCTATGCTAGAGTAAGTAGCTAACGTAATAAAATCCAAAGTCACATAAGTAATCCAAAATATAAAAACATTAATTAAGTAATATTCACCAATAGGAATGAATGTTGGAAAAATGGTAATAAAAAAAATAATTGCTTTTGGTCCAAAAAAAGCGATTAGAAAACCATCTAAAAATAATGATTGTATGGATTTAGTTTTTACTTTTATTTTTAATTTTATTTGGCTAGTGCTCCGCAAATAGCCATATGCAATATATAATAGATAACTAATTCCCATCCATTTAAAATAAAAAACCAAATCAGGAAAAATTTTTATTACAGTATTCAGTCCCACTAAGACTATGATTATCTGAATTGTATTAGCGGTTATATCACCAAGTGCGGTCCATAGACTTTTTTTAAAACCATAATTTATTGATTGAGACATAATTAAAATTCTCGGAGCTCCAGGTGTAATAAACATAAAGAATATTATTTGGAGAAACAGAAAATAATATTCAGATAACATTAAATGTAATCTAGTGGTAAACTTGTGGTCTGCTTAATTTCTTCCATTGAAAAACTGGTTGTGACATCTGTTAAATCAATTTTACTCGTTAATTTTTTATAAAATTTATCAAAATGTTCGATGCTAGGAACCAATACTTTTAATAAGTAATCAATTGAACCGCTTAGTCTGTAAAACTCTACAACTTCAGGAATATCATTTACTACAGAAACAAATTTATTTGCCCAAGTTATGTTGTGATTGCTTGTTTTAACCTGAACAAAAGCAACTACAGACAAATTTAGTTTTAGCCTATCCACAACTGCAACTTTTTTTGTAATAAAGCCTTGTTTATAGAGTTTATTAATTCTGGCCCAACAAGGAGTTGCTGACAAATTCACCTTCTTAGATAATTCAGCTATGGGAATATCCGCATTTTCTTGAAAAACAGATAGTATTTTCTTATCAATATCGTTTAATTTGCTATTTTTTTTCATATTATGCAAATTAATAGCATAAAATTCTATTAATTAAATAATATAAGCTAATTTTTAACTTAATTTTCTACTAAACTTAAATAGTTTAGTAAAATATTCATCAAAGATCCATTGTTAATCTTTAAAAAATCTACCTTCGAGAATCGTCAAAAACAAACAGAAAAAAGCAATGCTCTTAAAAATAAATCATACGGCAAAATTTTTTATTGCACAAACTGGTGTAAAGTTTTTACGATAGTGCTCACAATCACTAACAATAAGTAAAGGCTTTACTTATTGGGATTTTTTTTATAAACAATCTCAAGCGCTGATTTAGTTCAAATTGCGGGCGCTTTATAAATCCAGCTAAAGCGACCCTTACCACCGCTTTAGCCGGTGGTTTTTTTTTGGAATTTCCAACAAAAACTATCGAAAAATTGATCATAAAAATTATGAGCGAGAATGAATTAAAGTTAAGTTTTGAATTTTTTCCAGCAAAAGATCCTATTGCTGAGGAAAAAACTTGGGAAAGTATAAAAAAATTAGAAAACTTTAATCCTCAGTTTTTTTCAGTTACCTTTGGTGCAGGAGGTGGAGAGCGATTAAAAAGCGATTCATTTGTAAAAAGAATTAACAAAGATTCTCACGTTCCTGTTGCAGGACATTTAACGTGTGTAGATATGTCCAAAGATGAAATTAATGATTTGGCTTTAGGTTGGTTTGAAAAAGGAGTTAAAAAAATAGTAGCTTTACGAGGTGATGTAAGAGAGCCTGGTAAAAAATATTATCCTCACTCAACTGGTTATATCAATGCTGCTGATATGGTCGCTGGTTTAAAAAAACTTGCCAATTTTGAAATTGCCGTTGGTGGATATCCAGAGATACATCCTGACTCTAAAAATAAACAAGATGATATTGATAACTTAAAAAGAAAAGTTGATGCAGGTGCTGATAAAATTATTACACAATATTTTTTCGATAAAGATATTTTTTTAAGATATCGAGACACGGTAACAAACGCAGGTATCAAAGCTCAACTTATTCCAGGAATTATGCCCATATCAAATTTTAAAAAAATTCAGAATTTTAGTGCAATGTGTGGAGCCTCAATTCCTGATTGGATAGCTAATGAATTTTCAAACCTGGATGATACTCCTGAAGTTCAGCAATTTGTTGGAGCAAGTTTAGCAAGTGACTTGGTAAAAGAATTAAAAAAAGAGGAAGTAAATGAGTTTCATTTTTATACATTAAATAAATATGAATTAACTTTTGCAGTATGCTCAAGATTGTTATCCCTGCAAAAAAGTTCAAATCAAATCAATCAAACTAAAGGAGAAGTTAGAACATGATACAAATAGCATCTATTGGATACCCAAGAATTGGTCCTAAAAGAGAATTAAAAAAAGCACTAGAAGAATTTTGGAAAGGTGACATCACAGAGCAGGATCTTAACAATGTTGCTAAAGATTTAAGAAAACAAAACTGGCAAACTCAAAAAGATTGTGGTGTTGATCTTATTTCCTCTAATGATTTTTCTTTTTACGATCAGGTATTAGATGCAATTTGCTTATTAGGAGCGGTTCCAAGAAGATATAAATGGGATGGCAATCAGGTAAATCTTAAAACTTATTTTGCTATGGCACGTGGCTCACAAACAACTGAGTTAGATGTTCCAGCATTAGAAATGACTAAGTGGTTTGATACAAATTACCATTATTTAGTTCCTGAATTATCTAAAGATCAAACATTTAAATTAAGTTCTCACAAACCATTTGCTGAATATGAAGAAGCTAAAAAAGCTGGATTTAATACTAAGCCTATTATTTTAGGACCTTTAACTTTTCTATTATTGGCTAAAGGTGTTGATGGGATAAACACTATTGATTTATTGGACAAAGTTCTTCCTGTTTATAAAGAAATTATTAAAAAATTCTCTGAACTTGGAGCTGAATGGATACAAATTGATGAACCTATTTTAGTAAAGGACTTAGATTCAAATGTGGTCTCTAAAATTAAAAATACTCTTAATCAACTTAAAGACTCTGCAGGATCAAGCAAAATATTACTTACTACTTATTTTGAAGATCTTAATGAAGATATAAAAAAAGAAGTGTTTGCAAGTTCAGTTGATGCTGTTCATTTAGATTTAGTTCGTGGAACTAAAAATAAAGAATATGTAAAAAACTCGAATAAAAAATTATCACTTGGTTTAGTAGACGGAAGAAATGTATGGAAGGCTAACTTACAAGAAAAAATTGATTTTATTAAAAGTCATACTTCTGGAGATATTATTATCGCATCTTCTTGTCCATTATTACACTCACCTTACGATTTAGCTTTAGAACAAAAAGTTCCTGCTGAAATTAAAAGATGGTTATCATTTGCTAAACAAAAATTGCAGGAACTTAATGTAATTAAATGTTTTATCAATAAAGGTAGTCATGAAGCAGAGCTAAAACAAAATGCTGCTGATGTTGAAGATAGAAAAACTTCAAAACTAATTCATGATGATGCTGTCAAAAATAGAATTAAAACGATTAATAAATCTATTGTTGATAGAAAGTCCACATATGCAGATAGAGCTAAACTGCAAAAGAATATATTTGCTTTACCTAAATACCCAACAACAACTATCGGATCTTTCCCACAAACTACTGATGTCAGACAGGCAAGAGCTAAATTTAAACGAGGTGAACTCGACGAACAAAGCTATGATAAGTTTTTGGAAGAGAAAACAATTGAGACAATTCGAAAACAAGAAGAAATTGGAATTGATGTTATTGTTCATGGGGAATTTGAACGTAACGACATGGTAGAATACTTCGGAGAACAGCTCAAAGGATTTACATTTACTTCTAGTGGTTTCGTTCAGAGCTATGGTTCTCGTTGTGTAAAACCACCGATTATATTTGGTAATGTTTCTAGACCAAAGCCAATGACCGTACGTTGGTCTAAGTTTGCCCAAGAACAAACTAAACAAATTGTAAAAGGAATGTTAACCGGTCCAATTACTATTTTACAGTGGTCTTTTGTTCGAGACGATCAGCCTAGAAAATTTACTGCTCAAGAAATAGGTTTTGCTATTCGTGATGAAGTGGAAGACTTGGAAAAAAACGGTATCCGAATGATACAAATTGACGAGCCTGCATTGCGAGAAGGCTTACCGCTAAAGAAAAAAGACTGGAAAGAATATTTAAACTGGTCTGTTGATTGCTTCAAAATATCTGCAGCAGTCGTTAAAGATGAAACTCAAATTCACACACATATGTGTTATGCTGAATTTGAAGATATCATAGACTCAATTGCGGCATTGGATGCTGATGTTATTTCTATTGAGACATCAAGATCTAGAATGGAATTATTAACTACATTTGAAAAATTTAAATATCCAAATGAAGTTGGGCCAGGTGTGTATGACATTCATTCGCCACGTGTTCCTTCGCAAAATGAAATGAAAGAATTAATTCAAAAAGCATCTAAGTTAATTGATCCTAGCAGAATATGGGTTAATCCAGATTGTGGATTAAAAACTAGAGGATGGCCAGAAACAATTGATGCTTTAACTAAAATGGTTAATGCAGCTAAGGAATTGAGGGCAAATTAATTGAATAAAAAATTTAAGTTAGATACCAATCTAGTTAGGGGCGGCCTAACTAGATCTAACTTTAACGAAACCTCAGAGGCAATTTTCATTAATTCTGGATTTGTCTACGATTCTGCTGAACAGGCAGAAGCAATCTTCAAAGGTGAAAAATCTGGATTTCAATACACTAGGTACGCTAACCCAACTATTGAAATGTTTGAACAAAGATTGGCTTTGTTAGATGGATCGGAAGCTTGTTTTGCTACTGCTAGCGGAATGGCAGCAGTATTTGGATCCATGATGTGTCAACTACAAGCTGGAGATCACGTAGTCTCTGCTTCGGCACTTTTTGGATCTTGTAGATACATACTGAATGATATTCTGCCTAAGTTTGGTATTGAAGTAACTTTTGTTGATGGAACAAATATTAATGAATGGAAAAAAAATATAAAAAATAATACTAAAATATTTTTCTTCGAGTCTCCTTCTAATCCATGTTTAGAAATTATTGATATTAAGCAAGTTTGTTCCATCGCTAAAAAAAATAAAATTACAACAATTGTTGACAATATTTTTGCCTCTCCAGTACTTCAGCAACCTGTTAAGTTTGGAGCAGATATCGTGATTTATTCGGGAACTAAGCATATAGATGGACAAGGAAGAGCTATGGGTGGTGCTATCTGCAGTACAAAAAAATTTAAGGAAGATATTTTAAAACCATTTTTAAGACATACCGGTCCTTGTATTAGCCCATTTAATGCCTGGATTTTGCTAAAAAGTTTGGAGACAATTAAAATTAGAGTTCTTGCCCAATCTAATAACGCATTACAAATTTCAAAATTTTTAGAAAAACACAAAAAAATTGAAGAAGTTTATTATCCTGGATTAAAATCTTTTTCACAATATTTACTAGCAAAAAAACAACAAAGCGCAGGTGGAACTATGATCGCCTTTAAAATTAAAGGTGGAAAAAAGGAAGCATTTAAATTTATAAATAAATTAAAAATATTTGATATTTCAAATAACCTAGGAGATGCCAAATCCTTGATTACACACCCCACAACTACAACTCACAAAATACTTGGTGAAGAAGCAAGATTATCCTTAGGTATTACTCCCAATTTAATTAGACTATCTATTGGGCTTGAAGATGTAAACGACCTTAAAGAAGACCTTTTATACGCATTGAAGTAGTCTCGAATTAGTCACAATTTCAATCTTACTCTGCCTTATTTAGATATTAATTAATATTTATTAATAAGGAGAATAAAAACATGAAACTAATTAGACCCGTCAAAATTAATCCAATTGAGATAAAAAAAGAATCTACATTTTTTTCAAAAACTGTTTCAGCAATTGTACTGGCCAATGCGCTGGTCCTTGCCATGATCTACGTCGCTATTTACAATGGTTAAGCTTTTGTAATTATTTTAACTATCCAAAAATAAACAAATCTAGGTAAAACTTTTAAAGTTTTAAATAATATCTTCATGGGTAAGGGGAAAGTAATTTCATATTTCTCTTTTTTTAATCCATTATAAATAATCGAAGCAGCTTTTTCTGAAGACATTAAAAATGGCATGTCAAAAGAATTTTTTTCTGTAAGTCTTGATTGAACAAAACCAGGATTAATTATACTAACTTTGATGTTATATTTATCGCAATCAATTTTAATAGATTCTGCATAATTCATCATGGCAGCTTTGCTGGGACCGTAGGAGGAAGAGTTTGGCAAACCGCCAAAACCAGCTAGAGATGCAACAATGCCAAGATGGCCATGATTTTGTTTTTTTAGGTGCGGAAGCAATATTGAAAAAACATTAATCATTCCCATAAAATTAACATCCATTGTTTTCTTAAAAAGGTCTATATTAATATCAAATGTATTGTGAGGCTCGTAATACCCTGAACAGTAAATAGCTTTATCAATGACAGGGTAATCTTTAATAATGTTGTTTATTCTTTCTGTGCAATGAGATGAATTTGTTACATCAATATTATCCGTGATAATCTTGGCTTTTAAATTAGAAAATTCTATTTTTATTTCCTCAAGTTTCTTCTCCGTTCTACCTATTAAAATCAAATGATTGCAAGAATGGGCATATTTTTTTGCTAGTTCGTATCCAATCCCAAAAGTCGCACCTACTATTAAAACATTCATAATATTTATTAAAAATATGTTATATATAGTGCTACAAGATTAGGCTTATGGCATCAAGAATTGAATCAGACAGCTTCGGAAAAATAAAAGTACCAGCCGATAAATACTGGGGTGCTGGCACTCAAAGATCACTTCAATTTTTTAAAATCGGAAAAAGCAATGTTCCTATAGAATTAATTCATGCCATTGCTATCGTAAAAAAAGCTGCAGCAATTGTGAATGCTAAATATAAAGATATTAATCCTAGAATCGCAAAAGCTATAATCAAAGCTTCGGATGAAGTAATTGCAGGCAAACATAACGATCATTTTCCACTTAAAGTTTGGCAAACGGGCTCCGGTACACAAACTAACATGAATGTTAATGAAGTTATTGCGAATAGAGCAATACAAATGTTGGGAGGCAAGATGGGAAGTAAAAACCCAGTTCACCCAAATGACCACGTCAACAAAGCTCAATCTACCAATGATACATTTCCAACAGCAATGCACATTGCAATTGCAATAGAGACACAAAAAAAATTAATTCCAGCTATAACCTCACTGGAGAGAGCTTTAGCAAAAAAAACTGATGAATTTAAAAATATAGTAAAAATAGGAAGAACGCATTTACAAGATGCAACGCCACTAACGTTGGGTCAAGAATTTTCAGGTTATCATACGCAAATTTCTAAATCTCTGACAAGAATTAAAAAAGCTCTTATGGAAATATATCCATTGGCTCAAGGTGGAACTGCTGTGGGAACAGGGATTAATTCAAGAAAAGGTTGGGATAAAAAAATTGCTGCTGAAATTAAAAAGATTACTAAACTTCCATTCCATACTGCTAAAAATAAATTTGAAGCTTTAGCTGCTCATGATTCAATTGTGAATTTTTCTGGAACTTTAAACACAACAGCAGTTGCTCTAATGAAAATTGCTAATGATATTAGATTTTTAGGATCTGGGCCAAGAGCTGGTTATGGAGAGTTAATACTTCCTGAAAATGAACCAGGATCTTCAATTATGCCTGGCAAAGTTAATCCGACACAATGTGAAGCTGTTACAATGGTTTGTGTTAAAGTAATTGGTAACCATAACGGTATTACTATGGCTGGTTCACATGGTCACTTTGAATTAAATGTGTTTAAACCATTAATTGCTTACAATATTTTGCAGTCAATTGATTTGATGGCTGACTCTGTAAATTGTTTTGTTAATTTTTGCGTAAAAGGTATCAAGCCAAATAAAAAAAGAATTGAACAACTCTTGAATGAGTCCTTGATGTTAGTTACTGCCCTAGCGCCAAGAATTGGATATGATAATGCCAGCAAAATTGCAAAAACAGCACATAAAAATGGAACAAATTTAAAAGAAGAAACTTTAAAAACTGGGTTAGTAAATGAAAAAGAATACATGCAGATCATGAACCCAAGAAAAATGACCCACCCTAAATAATTAATAAATACTTAAAAAATTTTTTAAACTAAAGGTTTGTTTTAAATTTCCAGCCAACATCGCATTTAAGTTTAGATTAAGATTGCTGATTTCAGCTGCATCGTGTTTTTTATTTGAAAAAAATTCATCTAAATAAATTTTTGACTTTTTTATATCTAAAGTTCCTTGGGAAACCATCGAATATTGATTAGTTTCTGCTTTGGATTTGCAAGCTTGGATGCATAATTTTTTTAACTGATTTGTTCTGAATTTTGTTTTAAAAAACATAAGCTTATCATTACTTTCCTGAAATATTCGTCCAGATAATTGTAAATTATTATCTTCAGAAATAAATTCGATATTGTTCAAAACAATATCACCAGACTCAAAATTAACGTCAAGATTTAAGTCATCAAAGTAATTCTGATCCATTATAATGTGCTTAAACTGCAAATTAAAACTACCATTAAATTGAGAAGCCAATTCAAATAAATCATCATTTATAAAAGAAGCTAATTCTGAACTGGAAATATTTGTAAAATTTGTTCTACCAAAACTCATATCTGTTTTAACAAAAATACGTGGCTGTAATTCAATTTCTATACGGCCAACACCGTTATAAGTTGATGACGTTAGTTTTATATTTTCTAAAACTATTTTTTCTTTATTTGCCGAAATATCAGATCTTAAATAAATATTTTTTAGACCAGGAAACAATAAGTTACTTGCAGATTTTATTTGCACGAAGGAAGGAAAGTTTTTATCTTTATTAAATAAATACTCTACATTAAAGTTTTTTTTTGGTATTGAAAAATTAAATTTGCTACTATCTAAATTTACGTTGTAATTAAAATTACCAATTATTCCCGAAATATTTGCATCTGATACTTGTTCATCTTTATACAAAACAATTCCCTCGTTATTATCAATTTGAATTTCTGACTGCTTGTTAAATATTTTGATACTTACATTTTCAATATTTAATTTTTTAAAACCATTCGTATTTTTTGTAGTCAATAATTTTGCAACTTCCTCATGTACAGATAAAGATCCGTCAGTAATTTTTATATTTATAAAATTTAATTTTTTTTGAAAAATAACAAATGGACTTACTGGGATTTGAATTTGATTTATATTACCATCCATACCCTCGTCATTATTTTTGCTAAAAACAACATTTTCTATATTTAATTTAGGACCTGTCTTTAGAGAGTAAACAATATTTCCCTCTATCGAAGAACTTGTGGAAAATGCAGAATTTAGTTCCAATTCAATAGAGCTCTTAAGTGTATTCAAATTTACAAAAAGAGGACTAATAAAAAATAAAACTAACAATGTGACTAAAATTGAAAAAGTTATTAAAAAAAATTTAATTTTTGAAAAATCTTTTTTCATTTCTTTTTGTTGTTGTATTTAATATTTAATAATTTATTTATTAATTATGAATCTAACAGCCCCTAACTATCTAAATAACCTTAATAATCAACAAAAAGAGGCTGTTGTTCATGACCAAGGACCACTTCTAATTCTTGCTGGTGCTGGTTCCGGAAAGACTAAGGTTCTTACAACTAGAGTTGCTCATTTAATAGCAACCAAAAAATGCTTTGGTAATCAAATCTTATGTGTGACCTTTACTAACAAAGCAGCAAACGAGATGCGCGAAAGAGTTTCAAAACTTACTAATAACACTACAACTGCAGTGCCATGGTTGGGAACTTTTCATTCTATAAGTAATAAAATTTTAAGGAAATATGCTGAAGCTGTTGGGCTAAAACCAAGTTTTACAATTTTGGATACCCTTGATCAGTTGAAATTAATTAAAAATATTCTTGCAGCAGAAAATATAGATTCTAAGCACAACCCTCCAAAATTTATAGCTTATTTAATAGATCAATGGAAAAATAAAGCATTACTTCCTCAGGATATAAAAGTTTCTAGCACTGAACCTATGAAACAAAATGCTTTAAAGATTTACAAAATTTACCAAGAACGCTTAAAGGTTATGAATTGCGTTGATTTTGGTGATTTGATTTTGCATTGTGTAACCATATTTAAAAACTTTGCTGAGATTCAAAAAATTTTTAAAAATAACTTTAAGTATATCCTGGTTGATGAGTTTCAAGACACTAATTATATTCAAAATTTATGGCTTAATCTTGTTACTGATGACCATAATAATATTTGCGTGGTTGGGGACGATGATCAGTCTATTTATAGCTGGAGAGGAGCCGAGGTAAAAAATATTTTAGATTTTGAAAAAAATTATCCAAAAACAAAAACTGTTAAGCTAGAACAAAACTATAGATCTACAAAAAATATATTAAATTCTGCATCATCCTTAATTTCTAAAAATGATGATCGACTTGGTAAGCAAATTTGGTCTGATTTTGATGATGGAGATAAAGTATGGGTTAATTCCTATAGTGATGGAAGAGATGAAGCATTAGGCATTTCTGATATTATAGAAAAAGAATTAATTAATAAAATATCACTAAATAATATTGCGATTTTAGTCCGGGCAGCTTTTCAAACCAGAGAATTTGAAGAACGTTTTATTAGAATAGGATTACCCTATCGAATTATTGGAGGTATGAAATTTTACGAAAGATCAGAAATAAAAGATGCTCTTTGTTATTTAAGATTAATCAATCAAAAAAATGATGACCTGGCTTTTGAAAGAATTATCAATACACCCAAGAGATCTATAGGTGATACGACTTTACAAAAAATTCATGAGTTATCTAGACTAAAAAATAAGAGTTTATTTGATACTGCGGTTGAAATGCTTGAGGAAGATGATTTCAAACCTAAGACAAAAGATAGCTTAAAAAATCTTATCAAAAATATTAATCACTGGACAAAACTTTCGAAAGAATTCGATCATGTTCAACTACTGGAAAGAGTGCTTGACGAGTCTGGCTATACACTAATGTTAATGAACGAAAAAAGTCCAGAAGCGGACTCTAGGCTAGAAAACCTAAAAGAACTTAGAGCCTCAATGAAAAATTATTCAAATTTGATAGAATTTTTGGAAAACATTTCTCTTCAGACTTCCATTGATGAGGAATGGGAGGGTGAAAAAATAAACCTAATGACAATCCATGCAGCAAAAGGTCTTGAGTTTGATTGTGTATTTTTACCTGGATGGGAAGAAGGGATGTTTCCTCATCAAAAATCTATTGAAGAAAAAGGAGATACCGCCGTTCAGGAAGAAAGAAGATTAGCTTATGTTGCAATTACAAGAGCAAAAAAAAGGTTATTTATCTCTTTTGCAAATAACAGAAAATATTTTGGCAGTGGTAAAAATGACAATAATGATTGGATGCCGTCTATGCCATCTAGATTTGTTGATGAATTAGACAAAAAATACTTAAAGATAAATGAAACTAACTCACCAAGAGATGACGATTTTGTATTTAGCCAAGATATATCTTTCAATCAAAGCAAAAAAAGCCCTGGTTGGCAAAGATATCAGCAAGAAAAAGAAAAGGTTAAGGTAATTAATTATACAAATAATCTTACTAGTTTCAAAATAGGTCAAAGTGTTTCGCATGATACATTTGGCTTTGGTAAAATTATTCACATAGATGGTAATAAAATGCTGATTAATTTTAAAGAATCGGGAGAAAAAAAAGTAATTGATAAGTACTTAAAAAAAATTCAACATGAATAGACTATCAAAGTTAAAAAAAATTTTTATTAAATATAACATAGATGGCTACTTAGTTCCAAAAAATGACCACTATTTTAATGAATATATAGATACTAAAAAAGATAGGTTGAGATTTATTTCTGGATTTACTGGCTCTGCGGGAATAGCTCTTATTTTAAAAAATAATAACTATTTATTTGTAGATGGCCGATACATCGAGCAAGCAAAAAAACAATCTTCAAGTAATTTTAAAATAATAGATAGTAGCAAACAATCGGTTGCTCAATGCATCAATGATTTAAAATTAAAAATAGGCTTTGACTCAAAGCTAATTAAATATTCATGGTATAAACAAATTAAAAGTAATTCAAATTTGACTGAAATAGGTGAAAATTTAATAGATTTAATTTGGAAACAAAAAAAAGAAAAAGCAAGAAAAGATGCTTATATTTTAGAAAATTGTTATTCAGGAAATAGCTACATAAATAAAATAACAAAAATAAAAAAAATATTAAAGTTAAATAAGAGAAAAAGTTTTTTCATTTCCTCTAGTGAAAATATTTGTTGGTTATTAAATATTAGAGGTAAAGATTCAGCTTTTTCACCAATACTTAATTCTCAAGGATTATTAACCGATAAAAAACTTTTTATATTTTCTGAAAAAAATAAAATACCAAATTCAATAAAAAAAAACTATAAAAAATATGTAAAATTTGTAGATGAAAAGCAACTTTATAATCATTTAATTAAAATTAAAAAAAATTTAATTGAATTAGATCCAAATAACTCTGTAAATATAATTAATTATTTAAAGGAAAATAAAATAAATTTTAAATTTAGATTTGATATAATCTACAAATTAAAATCTAAAAAAAATAAAATAGAAATACAGAACACAAAACTTGCCCATATCTATGACGGATCTGCAGTAACAAAATTTATTATATGGCTAAAACAACAAAAAAAATTAACAAAATTAAATGAAATTAGTGCTCAAAAAAAGTTAGAGATATTTAGAAATATCAATAATCAATATTTATTTCCTAGTTTTCCAACTATTTCTGCTTTTGCTAAAAATGCTGCCATTATTCACTATCATGCCACCATAAAATCAAACTTATCATTTCGTTCGAACGGGATTTACTTAATAGACTCCGGTGGTCAATATAAGCAAGGTACAACTGATGTTACCAGGACAATTTGTTTTGGTAAACAGAACCTATCAATACAAAATATCTATACAAGAATACTTAAGGGACACCTTGCTGTCAAAAATTTTAAAATTAATAAAAAAACAACAGGAAAAAAGTTAGATATAGTAGCCAGAAAGTACTTGGTAAAACATGGTTTAAATTATCCCCATAGTACTGGACACGGTGTTGGTTATTTTCTTAATGTTCACGAAAATCCTCCCTCTATTTCTAAATATAGCAAAAATAAATTTAGTCTTGGACAAATTATATCTAATGAGCCAGGCTATTATAAGCTTGGTCATTTTGGAATGCGGATTGAAAATTTAATATATGTAAATAAAAATAAAAAGGGGCTTCACTTTAGTGATTTAACTTTGGTTCCTTATGAAAAAAATCTTATTAATAAAAAATTATTAATTAAACGAGAAATTACTTGTATCAATAATTATCACAAAATGGTTTTTGAACTTCTAAAATCATTTATGAACAAAAAAGAATTATTAATTTTAAAAGATCTTTGCTCACCGATTTAGCAGCTTGTACCATTTCTCTTCTGAGATAATTTCTACATCTAATTCAACTGCTTTTTCCATCTTACTTTTTGTAGGCTTTGAACTTCCTACAACTAAATAATTTAATTTTTTACTCACACTTCCTAAAACTTTTCCTCCGTGAGACTCGGCTAATGATTTAGCTTCAGATCTACTCATTCGTTCAAATCCGCCTGTAAACATTAGTGTCTTATTGGCAAAAATTCCATTTGTGATAATTTCAAAATCTTTAATAGTTAGTTCTTGGACCAATAACTTAATTACTTTTTCATTTTTAGGATTGCAAAAAAATTCATTTAATGCATTAATTTGGGTCTCTCCTATTCCATCTATTTCTCTTACACTTTTCAATTCCTTATCTAATTGTGAATTATTAAATAATTTTTGAAAATTTTTTATAGATTTAAAATAAGATGCTATAATTTTTGCATTTTCTTGCCCTATGTGTCTGATACCAATCGAAAAAATAAATTTTTCTAATGTTATTTTTTTACTATTTTCTATTGCTTGCTTAAGATTAGAAGAAGATAATTCTCCCCATCCTTCCAAGTTTTTAATTTTATTATAATCAAGATTAAAAATATCAGAAGGTAACTTAACAAAACCTAAACTCCAAAAATCATCAATTACTTTTTTTCCTAAACCATCAATATTTAATGCATCTTTTGAAACAAAGTGTTTTAATTTCTCTCTTGCCATGTATTGGCATTCGTACCCTATATCCGGGCATCTTCTTACTGCATCTATTTTTTTTGTAATTTGATTATAATCTTTTATTGTATTATTTCCGCAAGGACATTTTTTTGGAAATATATAAGCTTTGCTTTTTTTTGATCTTTTAGATAAATCAACACTCACAACTTGGGGAATCACATCTCCTGCCCGTTGTATCAACACCGTATCTCCTATTCTTATATCTTTTCTAGCAATTTCATCTTCATTGTGAAGTGTTGCATTTGAAACTACAACTCCACCTACCGTAACAGGATCTATTTTTGCAACAGGAGTCAGAGCACCTGTGCGACCTACCTGTATTTCAATATCATTAATGACGGAAAAAGCTTTTTCTGATGAAAACTTATGAGCAATAGCCCATCTGGGACTATTAGATAAATTTCCCAAACGATTCTGTAATTCAAAATTATTTACCTTATATACAATTCCATCAATATCATAATCAAGTGAAGATCTTTTTTTTTCTAAATTTGTATAATAGATTTCTAGTTCTTCAATATTATTAATTGTTTTTGATAACCCGTTAGTTTTAAAGCCACATTGATTTAAATAATTTAAAAACTCTGATTGATTTGTAAATTTTTTTTGATTTACTTGCGTGGTTCCATAAGCAAAAAACTTTAATGGAATTTTAGCAGTATTATTAGAATCTTTTTGGCGCAGTGATCCAGCGGCTGCATTTCTTGGATTGGCAAAATTTTCTTTTATTTTTTGGAAATCTTTTTTTCCTATATAAACTTCGCCCCTAACTTCAAAATACTCTGGCAAATCTTGATTATCTATTATTTTTGGTATTTCTTTTATAGTTAGCAAATTCTCAGTTATATCCTCTCCGAAATCTCCATCGCCTCGTGATAAACCCTGTATTAATGATTTGTTTTTATAAATAAGAGATGCAGATATTCCATCGATTTTAGGCTCAGCATTTAAAGTTATTTCTTTTTGTATATCAAAATTTAAATAGTTTTTTATTTTTTTTAAAAAATTTTTAACATCATTTAAATCAAATGCATTATCTAAGGATAACATTTTTTCCAAATGCTTTACTTTTGAAAACTTTTTTGACGGAGTGTACCCTACTTTACTACCAACAAATTTATATTTATTATTTTTCTCTTCAAACTCTAGCAGCTCTTTTTTTAAAGCGTCATATTTCGAGTCCGATACTTTTGGATTGCTTAAATCATAATAAGACTCGTCATATTTTTTTAATAAGTTTAATTTTTTATGATATTCGTCTACAGTTTTTATCATTGCATTACTGTATTTGAATTAACTTTTTCAATCTCTCTTTTAGGCTTTTTTTTTGTTTAGCTTTTTCAAGTGGTATATTTGCTCCTTCAACAATATTGTATGATTTTTTGTACCAGTCTGTATCATTGTAATTGTAGCCTAAAATTGAAGCATATTTTTTAGCAGCTGGAATATTTCCAATTGTATAATTTATTTCTACTAACCTGTGCAATGCTTCTTCAATATAAATTGTATTTTCATATTTTTTTAAAACATTATTGAATTTTTGCAAAGCAGGGATCCATTTGTTTCTTTTTGCATAATATCTACCAATGTACATTTCTTTTGCGGCTAACTGATCTCTGATTAGATCAATTTTAAATTTTGCATCAGATGCATATTCGGATTTAGGATAGTTTTGAATTACTTTTTCAAATTGTCTTAATGCTAAGGTTGTGGGTTCTTGAGATAAAGCGACAAAGTTAATTTGCTCAAACAAACAAATTGCAGTTAGATATTCTGCATATGCTATATTTTTATCACCTGAGTAACGTGTCTTAAATTTTTTTAAAATAGTGAGCGCAGAAATATAATTGCCTGCTTCATAATATATATATGCCCTCATTAAAAGAGACTTGGCAGCCCACTCTGTGTAAGAGTAATCTTTTTCAACCATTTCAAATAGCTCAATAGCTTCCTGCAAACTACCTTCTTCAAACTTTCTTTGAGCTTCGCTATATAGACGATCTAAACTAATAACTACTTTAGGCTTTATAGTTTGCTCTGTTTTTGATGAACAGGAGCCCAAAAAAAGCAAAGCACTAATTAATAGATAATTTATAAATTTTTTTTGGAACATAAATAATTCTTCTTAGAAATTATTTACACTAATTTTATAACTTAAACTACCGCTTGAATTCTTGACGATTCTCTAATCTTATTTGTTTTGTGTATATTTGCAGAGTGAATATCCACAATTGAATAGTTTTTTTTGTTTTCAAAAATTTTCTTAATTAAATTGGCAGTTAGCTCATGTCCGCCTTGGTTACAGGTAATCTTGCCATGAATAAAATAACCACTTAAATATAAATCTCCAATACAATCTAGAACTTTATGTCTTACAAACTCATCTTTATATCTTAGACCTTCCTGATTCAAAACCTTGTTTCCAGAAATAACTATAGCATTGTCCAAAGATCCTCCCTTAGCCAACCCCATTGCAAATATTTTTTCTAGATCTTCTTGATGACAGAAAGTTCTACATTTAAAAACTTCTAAAAAATTTTTTTGTGCATCCTTTAAAATATAACTTTGCTTTTTTATAAACTGATCTTGATAATTAAGGCTATAATGTATTTCTAAATATTTTTTATTACTTGGTTCATATTTAATAAATTTATTATGATCCTTAATCTCTAATTTTTTCATTATTTTTAATTGTTTTGTATTTTTTTGCTGTATTAAAAGACCAATCATTTCAATTTCTTCAATAAAATTTTTGGCACTTCCATCCATTATTGGTACTTCGGGACCATTAATTTCGATCAACAAATTGGTTATTCCAAGGCTATAAAGTGCAAACATTAGATGTTCAATTGTATTAACTGTTTCCCCATTTTTATTTGAAATTTTAGTACAAAGATTTGCTGGAATTATATTTTTCCAATTTGCTGGTATTTCAGAACTATTTTTAATATCTGTTCTAATAAACGCTACGCCACTATCTACTGGCATTGGCGACAGTACCATTTTAGTTTGTAAGCCTGAATGAAGGCCTATACCTTCGAATGAAATTTTTTTTTTTATTGTTATTTGATTTGTATGCACAAAAAAAATATACTTAAGTAAATTAAAATTATCGATTCAAGAAATATTACGCCAAAAATCTTGATGATTTAATTAAATAAAGATAATACCTTATCAAAAATACTCTTATTTTCTTTTGTAGAGCTTGGAATTTCTTTTGAATAAGAGTTTTTAATGTAGTTAATAACTGATATACAAACATCGTAATCATCTTCTAAATCATTTTTAAGCTTAGATGAAAATTTTTCTATAGATAAATATTTAATTTTAATTTTTTCACTCAGTAAATCATAAAAACCTTTAATTTTGGACCCTTCACCACTAATTAAAATTTTGTTAAAAATTTGATTTTGCTTTTGGAAAAAAGCTAATTCTTTATTTATAAAATCTATTATTTCTTCAGTTCTGGAGTAAACAATCTTATTCAAGATATTGTTCGATACTTTTTTATAAGATTTATGACCAGCATTTTCACTCTCTACGTACTCGTGGATCAAATCACTACTTAGTATTTTGCAGGAACTGTGGTTTTTTTTGAGGCTATCGGCAATTTCAAAGTTAAGATTTAAAGCTTTCGAAATATCATTTGTTATATGCCATGAACCAATTGGAATAGAGGTAGCAAAAATAAAATTATCATTTCTAAAAATACCAAGTGAAGTTTTTTCATGTCCAAAATCTAATGTCAAAATAGTATCCGATAAAGGACTTTCTGCATAAGAAAGTAAGCTCAAAACATAAGGAGAAAAAATAAATTGTTCAGATTTTAAATAACTATTTTCAATAGCTTTTTGAAAATTTTTTAAAGTATTTTTTTTAGAATAAATAATGTGTAAATCATTCTCCAGACTATCAGCAATTAACCCGACTGGATTTTCAACAATATTATTTCTGTCTATCCTTAAATTCAAATTAAAAAGATGGACAATCTTACTATTTGGATAGCAATCTTTAAACAAACTTACTCCGCTATTGATCAAAAATTGCACATCTTTTTCCTCGTTAATTTCGTACCCTCCTATATTTTTTGACTGACAAAAAATTAATGAATAAGTATTTAAAGGACTCGTAGAAACAAATATATTATCAATTTGTAATTTTGCTGTATCTTCTGCTTTGCCTATAATTTCTTTTAATGACTTTGTTAATTTTTCTAAATCAGAAATAACTCCTCTTTTTATTCCTTCTGTTTTTAAAATAAATTTAGAGAGAATTTGAGGCTTGTTATCTTGAATTTTAAATATAATAAATTTTGATTGATAGGATCCAATATCCAAAACCCCCATTGCTTGTTTATCTTTATTCATTGCTAATAATAACTCTGTCTTTAGTTCTTAAATCAATCAATTTTAAATTATTTTTTTTTGAAAAAATTTTAATATTGTTTATTTGTTCTTCAAGGCTATAGGTACCCAGCTTGATAAGCGTACCATCATTCAATTTAAGATCCCAACGATCTTTATAAATAAAACGAACTTCTTTTAAAGATTTATAAAAATCATTATGCTTTATTAATCCTTGTAGAAATAGCTTATATTCAATTTCTTTATCAGTATTTTCAATTCTTAATAAGTTAGCAGTATTTATATTATTAAAGATTATAGAACTCTTGAAATTATTATTTATTACATAGATTTGATTATTTTTAACAAAATAAGCTATTGGGAAATATTCTGTAATCAAAATATTTAATTGATTAGGAAATTTTTTTTTTATTTCTATACGCTCTACCCAAATACTATTGCTAAATAAATCTTTTATTTTATTTTTATTAATTAAAAATAAATTTTTATTATAAAGGAAATCCATTGCTTCAGACTTAATATTTTCCTCTACATAAGATGTTTTAACATACTCAATGTTTTTAATTCTAAAAAATAGATTTAAAAAATTCGAATTATTAAAGTTAAAAGTTGTTAATAAAAGCAAAAACAAAAGTAGCAACAGCCATTTATGTTTATTAGCGATTAAGAGATGCATCTAAAACTATCCACTTAACCAGTTGTTTAAAAGAAATTCCTTTGTGCTCGGCTATTTCTGGAACTAAAGATAAATTTGTCATTCCTGGCTGTGTATTTGTTTCAAGTATAAAAATTTTATTATCTTTCGTAACTCTAAAATCAGATCTTGTAATACCCTTACACTTAAGACATTGGTGAGCTTTTAATGCTAATTGTAAAACTTTTTTGTAAGTTTTTTTTTCTAAATCTGCTGGCATAATATGTTTTGTCTTAGCTTTTAAACTATACTTTGCATTGTAGTCATAAAATTTTCGATTAGGTCTAATTTCAATGGCTCCAATAGCTTTATTTCCCATAACCGCAGCCTGAACTTCTTTTCCCTCAATAAATTCTTCCTGTAAAAGTTGTTTGTATTTATTTAAGCTATTTTTAATTTTAAGTTGGTTTATGTCTTTAATATTTTTATAAATCAAAACTCCTACGCTAGAACCTTCATTTATTGGTTTTAAAACAAATTTATTTCTAGAAATTTTATTATTTAAGTCAGAAAGTTTTTTAATAACTTTAAATTTAGGTGTTTTAATATTGTTAATTATAAATTTTTTTTTTGATTTAATTTTGTCCATAGCAGTAGCAGAAGACTTAACTCCTGAATGCGTATATGGAATTTTTTGTTTTTCTAAAATAGACTGAATTGCACCATCTTCTCCAAATTGTCCGTGCAAAGCATTAAATGCAATGTCACAATTATATTTTTTAAAATTAGAATATTGTGGTGAGGGATCTACTCTGACTACATTATATTTTAACTGCCTTAGCGCATAATAAACAGCTTTGCCACTTGAAATACTGACTTTTCTTTCTCTAGATGGTCCTCCAGAAAGCAGCAAAATTTTTTTTATTTTCATTATGCTATCTTTATTTCTAACTCTAGTTTGATTCCGCTTTTTTTATGAACAATTTTTTGAGTTTCTTTAATGAGTTTTTGTATATCTTTAGAGGAGGCAAGATCTGTATTATCTATAAAATTACAATGATGCTGAGAGAATTTTGCATTTCCAAATGAAATTTTATCACATCCACATTGCTTAATTAGCTCCCAGGCTTTTTTATTATTAACGGGATTTTTAAAGGTACTTCCACCAGTTCTAATACCTGTTGGTTGACTGATTTTTTTTTCGCTTTTAATTTTTTTTATTTTTTCTTCAATAGCTGAAATTGGCATTCTTTTTGTTTTACGAAACAAAACCTCGAGTACTATATAATTTTCTGGTAGGCCGGACTCTCTGTATTGAAAATTTATTTTATTTCTGTTTAATATTTTTTCATTTCCTGAATAATCCATAATAGTAATTTGTTCGACAATATCTGAAATTTCACTCCCAAAACAACCAGAATTCATTATGATACCGCCGCCAATATTGCCTGGGATAGCAGATAGAAATTCAAATTCTCCGATACCTTTTTTTTTAGCAAAATCAGATACATTGCTCTTTAAAGCTGCGGCTCCAGCTACAATTGATGAATTAGAATCTTCTATTTTAGAAAATTCTTTGCCCAATTTAATTACTAGACCTTTGAACCCTGTATCTTTAAATAAAATATTAGAACCAGAACCAATAGTAATTATTTTTTTATATTTAAAATTTTTAAGAAAAGTTTTCAAATCAACTCTATTTTGGGGTGAAAAAAAAGTTGATGCATTACCTCCCACTCCAAACCATGAATTTTTGCATAAGGGGTAGTTTTTTTTTACTTGATCTTGAAATTCAAATTTTGTTTTTTTATTGAGTTTTTTTATCATTTTTTAAATTTATTGATATCGATCTAATCCACTGACTAATACTACCTGCTCCCATAGCAATAATAACTTCTTTGTTCGAATAATTTTTATTTAACAAAATATTTAAATGTTCATAATTTTTAACAATCACCACTTCTACTTTTGAATTTTTAGAAATTTTTTTTGCAAAATTTTCCAAGTTAAATCTGACTAATTTTTCTCCAGCAGGATATATTGGACACAAAATTACTTGATCTGCTTTTTCAAAACTCTCAGTAAATTCATTATACAATGATTTTACTCTTGAAAATCTATGTGGTTGAAAAATAGAAATTATTTTTTTATTATCAAAGTTATTTTTACAAGCATCTAACACAGCTGAAATTTCAGTAGGGTGGTGCGCATAATCATCAAAAATTATTTTATTTTTACTGTGGAAAACTTTTGTTAATCTACGCTGAACACCTAAAAAATTTTTTAATGTCTTTTTTATCTTTGTAATTGGAATATTAAGAGTAAGTGCTAATATAATAGCAGATGTAGCATTTAATATATTATGTTTGCCCATAAGATTTAGTGTAATATTTTTTATTATAAATTTCTTTTTTAAATTAATTTTTAAATCAAAGTGAATTTGCATATCTTTGTACACAATATTTATAGGAACAAAGTCTGCTTTTTTATTAAAACCATATGTTATGAAATTTTGTCTTCTAGAATTTTTTTTTAAATCTTGTAAATTTTTATCATCTAGGCAAATTATATTTTTTCCAAATAGAGGTGTTCTGTTTAAAAAAATACCAAACTGTTTTTTTAAATTTTTGAAATTTTTATAATAATCCATATGTTCATGGTCAATATTGCTTACTATGGCATGAGTATTATTAAACTTTAAAAAACTTCCATCTGACTCGTCGGCTTCTATAACTGACCAATTACCTTCTCCAAGTTTTGCATTCGTATTTAGTGAGTTAATGATACCTCCGTTGATTATAGTAGGTTTGAAGTTTGCTTCTTTTAAAATTGTAGAAACTAGAGAGGTAATTGTTGTTTTTCCGTGAGAACCAGAAATAACCACGTTTTTTTTTAAAGAAATTATATTCGCTAGCATGTCGGCTCTTTTCATGACCAAAATATTTTTGCTTATTGCATATTTTAGTTCATTATTTTTTTTATTAATTGCGCTTGAGATGACAACTATTTTAACATTTTTAATATTTTGACTTTTGTGACTACTAAAAACTTTTATTTTTTTATTTTTTAATGATGTTATATTTTTATTATTTTTTGATATATCGCTACCCTGAACATCATATCCCATTTCTTTAAGTATTAGAGCAATTCCGCTCATACCAATTCCACCTATTCCTATTAGGTGGATTTTATCTTTTTTATTAATATTCAATTCCATCTTTATAAGTACTGTATTATTATTTTTTCAAAATTATTTAAGGCCTGATCTTGATTTAATAGTTTTATATTTTTTATTTTTTCTCCAAGTTTTTCTTTATCATTGCTCAAAATATCGGCAATTAGTTTTTTGAACTTTTCTGCATCAAATTGGTTTTGATCTATTAACCAGCAACACCCCCTATCTTCAAAATATTTTGCATTATAATACTGATGATTGTCCATGGATGAAGGTAGTGGAATTGCAATAAATGGCAAGCTTACAGCAATAAGCTCTGAAATAGTAGATGAGCCAGATCTGACTATGGCAAGATCAGATTGCTTCATTATTTTTTCAATATTTGGATTAAATTCAAACAATTCATAATTAGTAAAATTTTGGTAAGCTTGTCTGATAGATTCTACCTGATTTTTTTTGCATTGATGAAAAATTTTTATTTTAAATCCAGAATTCTTTAACTCTGAAAATATAGTTGCAAAACGCGATCCAAAAAACTCAGCCCCCTGGCTTCCTCCGAGCATTAAAATGGTAAATTCATTTTTATTAAAATTGAAAATATTAGCCTCGTTTCTTTTTTCTGTGAAAGATTTTCTCAATAGTTGTCCAACATATATTGATTTTTTTTGATATTTCTTTGGTAAATATTTTTGATTATCGTATCCAAGAAGTAATTTTTTAGATAAAAAATAAAAAAATTTATTTGTTCTTCCTAAAATTGAATTTGTCTCATAAATAAGTATGTTAATTTTCAATAAATATCCTGCCATTAAAATAGGAAAGGAAGCGTACCCCCCAGATCCAATAATAATACTCGGTTTATTATTAATTAAAAAAAAAATTGATTTTATTGTTGAAACCAACAATTGATAGTAGGCCATCAATTTATAAAAACCTTTATTATTAAACGGGCTATTGATATTAAAAATTTTTACCTTTTCCTTAACATCTAGATTAAAATATTTCATTGCTCTCTGGTCACTTACAAAAATTACCTCATAATTTTTAGAAACTAGATAATCATGTAAAGCTACCATCGGATAAATGTGACCACCCGTTCCCCCAGTTGATAAAATTATTTTTTTTTTCACGTTTGCTCTTTTTTACTCAGCAAAACTGCTAGACCCAAAGCTATACAAGATCCCATAATAGAAGATCCGCCATAGCTAATAAATGGGAATGGCATTCCGGTTGAAGGCAAGATGTTAATAGTAACACCTAAATTAATAAATGATTGGATTACCAATAAACTTGAAATTCCTATTAATGATAATTTAAAAAAATCATTATCGGTGTTATTAATTAAAGAAAATATTCGTAAAGATAAAAAAATAGTTAGGCTAATAATTATTAATACAAAAATAATTCCATATTCTTCAGCAATTACTGACATAACATAATCTGTATGAGCCTCAGGAACTTTTTCTTTTAAAATCCCCTCGCCTATTCCTCTTCCAAAAAAACTACCTGATTTTATTGCATTCAAAGCTTGTTCAGATTGATAAGATACTTCTACTTTGCCAATCCAGCTTGAAATTCGGTCAAATATATAAAAAAACTTATCTTTAAAAAAAAACAAAACACCTAACATCAATGAAATCAGTGATCCCGATATGAATGTAATGGAAAGCAGACTTATCCCCGAGACGAATACCATTATCATCCATATAGTTATTACAAGCAAACTTTGACTATAATCAGGCTGCAAAAGAAGAAGTATAACGATGAATATTACAAATGGTGAAGAAAGAAAAAACCTTGTATTTATATTATTTTTTTTTGAAGCAAGAGCCAAAGCTACAATTAAAATTAAAAAAGGTTTAATAAATTCAACTGGTTGGATTCTAAAAAAAAATAAATTTAGCCATCTTTTAGAACCTTTCACACTTATTCCAAAAAAATAAACTAAAATTAGTAATATTGAGAAAAAAACAAAACCAGTAATAGCATATAATTTTATTTTTTTATTATTTAAAAAAGACAAAAAAATTAAAATAACAAGACCAGAAACTGAAAAAAAAATATGTTTATAAAAAAGAAAGTATTTACTATCATAAAGTTTTTCTGAAGGGATAGTAGATGTGGATAGAAAATTAAAAATATTACCACTTATCAAAAGAGATAATCCCAAAAAAATTATTGTTTTATCAACGCTTCTCCACCAGACAGCTAATATTCCTGTATCATACCTTTTAAACATTTTTTATATTTTTTATTATTGATTTGAACAAATTTCCCCTATGTTCAAAATTTTTAAATTGATCAAACGAAGCTGCTGCTGGACTTAATAAAATAACATTATTTTTAGATTTGCTATATTGAGCATCCTTGTAAGCTTGAAACACGGCTTTGCCTATTGTTTTGCAAACTAGATATTTTATTTTATTTTTAATAATCGATTGAAATAGCGAAGTATTTTTTCCGATTATATAAGTTTTAAAAATTTTCTTTTTTAACTCATCATTTAAATTGATGCTATCATTTTTTTTTAGGATACCTCCTGCTATCCAATAAATGTTATCGAAAAGCTTTAATGAAAATTTTGCTGACTCAAAATTTGTAGCTTTTGAATCGTTAATAAAAGTAATGTTGTTAATTTTTCTAACAAACTCCTGCCTATGCGGTAAGGGCTTAAAAGAATTAAACTTAGTAATTATTATTTTTTTGGAAAATTTGAAAAATCTTAATATATTATAAATAATACTAATGCTTGGAAAATAACCATCTTTATTTAGAAATTTATTTTTAATAAGTAAATTTTTTTCTATCGAAACTTTAATAATATTTCTATTTTTCTTAATTCTATTTAAGTATTGAAAATTTTTATTTAAAAAACCACAGCTTTTAGGAAGAAGAGAATTAAATATTTTTAATTTAATATTAATATAATTGCTAAATGTTTTGTGCCTATCTAGATGGTCTGGTGTAATATTTAAAATTGCACATGCATGAGTCTTTAAAAACTTAGAGTATTCTATTTGATAAGAAGAAAGTTCTAAAATATAGAAATTATTTTCTAAATATTGCTTGTGACTGAGAACTGGTTTTCCATAATTACCCAAAAGATAGGCATTTTTTTTACTATTCATAACGTGATGAAGAAGTTTACAAAAAGTCGACTTTCCATTGGTTCCGGTAATCGCAATAATTTTATTTTTGTTCAAATTAATTGAACTGACAAAAATATCGATATCCGTAATGATTTTGTTGAAATTGTTCCTAAAAAACGAACTATGAGGATGCTGGTAAATATTTATACCAGGACTCATTATAATAAAATCATACGAATTTTTATAAAAGTTCTTATTAAAAAAAATATCAAATTTTTTTTTTGCATAATTTCTTGAATTTGCATTATCGTCCCATGCTGAAATATTTTTAATTTTTTTTTTAAGTTTTTTAACAGTTGCTAAACCAGTATTGCCCATTCCAAACACTAGAATGTTTTTATTTTTTAAATATTCTATAGATACCATTATCTAAGTTTTAAGGTGGATAAAGCTATTAAAACAAGTATTACAGAAATAATCCAAAAACGAATGACAATTGTAGACTCTTCCCAACCTTTTTTTTCATAATGGTGATGTAATGGTGCCATTCTAAAAACTCTTTTACCAAATAGTTTAAATGAAATAACTTGTATTATTACGGATGATGCCTCTAACACAAAAAGTCCTCCTGCAATAAAAAGCGCAGCCTCATGTTTTGTAATTAAGCCAATCGTTCCTAAAAATCCACCTAAAGCCAGTGAGCCCGTATCGCCCATAAAAATTTTAGCCGGTGGGGCATTAAACCATAAAAATCCTAAGCACGAACCAACGATAGAGCCCAACACAATACAAACTTCTCCTGTATTTTTTATATAAACTAATTTTAAATAATCAGAAAAAATTACATTTCCTACTAGATAAGTTATTAAGACAAATGTAAGCGTTACTAATATTACGGGTACTGTGGCCAAACCATCTAATCCATCTGTTAGATTAACAGCGTTAGATGACCCAACAATAACTAGTATTCCAAAAAAAATGTAGAAAACACCCAAATCAAAAACTAAATTTTTATAAAAAGGTAAATTTAAAATATTTCTAATATTTTCTGCTGTTGAAATGTTAATTAAATAAACAATCATTAATGCAAATAAAATTTGCAATATTATTTTATATTTAGCTTTAACTCCGGATGAGTTACCATTTTTGATTTTTAAATAATCATCTAAAAAACCAATCAAAGCAAAACTTAAAATTGAAAAAAGAGATATCAAAACATATATATTTTCTATATCGGCCCAAAGAAGTGAACTTACCACTGCAGAAAATATAATTAGAATTCCACCAAATGTCGGAGTGCCAGCCTTTTTAATAATATGTGATAAAGGACCATCATTTCTAATTGGCTGATCAAAATGCTTGGAAGATTGTAAATATTTAATAAATGGACCACCAAAAAAAAGAACGAATAACAAGGAAGTGAATACAGACATTCCGGTTCGGAAAGTTATATATTTAAAAACGTTTAAAAAACTAAAATCAGCAGATAAATAAGAAAATAAATAATTCAACATTGATTTAAATTTTGTTTAATAATTTATGCAAACCGACTCCATTTGAACCTTTTATCAAGAAAATAGATTTTTCATTTATTATTTCTAAAAAAAACTCGCTAAATTGCTCAACATCTTCATAAATTCTGTATTTATCTGTATTTTGCAACTTTCTATAAGTATTGAAAACTTCTCTTCCGACAAAATAAACATAATCAATATTAGACTTTTTTATTATTCCGGCTAATTGCTCATGGTAAAATTTAGAGTGCGAGCCTAGTTCAAGCATATCTCCAATTATTGCAATTTTTTTACTTTTTTTAGTTTTTGAAGAAGAAAAATTTTCTATAGCATTTTTCATAGAAACCGGATTTGCATTGTAGCTTTCATCTATTATTGTAATTTTTTTATTATTAAATTTTTTTACAACAATATTGCCTCGACCAGATGGAGTCGGAAACTTTTTGGCATATTTAACAATTTTCGTTAAATTTAATCCTAAGTGGGAAGAAATCGCGCAAGTAATTAAAAAATTATCAATAAAGTTTTTATTAATTGTATTAGTTTCAATTTTGTAAGTTTTTTTATAAATTTTTATAAATAAATATAATTTATTAATTTTTTTTTTTATTTTTACCAACTGCACATTACATTTTTTTGAGTAGCCGAATGTAATAACTTTTAAATTTTTATTTTCTGCTAAATTTTTAAGTGTATTAAAATACTCATCATTAGCATTTAAAAAAATAACCTCATTAGCTTTCATGTGATTCATAATTTCTGCTTTTGCTAAACAAATATTTTGTAAACTTTTTAAATTTTCTAGATGGGCTGGCCCAATATTAGTAATAACAGAAATATTAGGTTTTAGTATTTTAGATAGTTTATCTATCTCTCCTTTATTGCTCATTCCAATTTCAAAAATATTATATTTACTACTATGTGGCGTATTAGACAGGGAGAGAGGTAGACCGAAGTGGTTATTAAATGACCTTGGTGAACTAAACGTTTTTTTGTATTTACTAAGAAAATAAGATAGCATAAATTTTAACGTAGTCTTTCCAAAACTTCCTGTTATGCCAATAAATACTCCGTTAGATTTGGTTCGTTGGTATTTTGCAATTTTTGTCAAAAAGCTTAATGTAGAATTAACTTTGTGTATTTTATTTTTATATTTTTTTTCAACTTTAAAATTTTTTTTTACAATAGCGATATCGCAGCCATTTTTTAAAGCTTCATTGACATAAAGATGTCCGTCAGTTCTTTTTCCCTTAATTGCAATAAAAATAGAATTTTTTTTGGCTTCTTTGCTGTTGATGCAAATGTTATTTATTCTCTTTGTTAAAATATTCTTTTTAAAAATTAATTTTAGGTCGACTTGATTTAAATTCATTTATTTTAGATATTTTTTTGCGTACCGATAATCAGAAAAAGGAATTCTTTTATCCTTTATTAACTGAAAGTTTTCATGACCTTTTCCGGCTATTAGTAAAATTTGTCCTTCCAAAGATTGAATTGCTTTTTTTATAGCAAAATCTCTAGAAGCAACAACTATTGCCTTGGGACAAGTTGATTTTATTTGTGATCTGATTTTTTTTGGATCTTCATACCTAGGGTTATCATCTGTAATATACACCTTTTCGCATAAATTATTGGCAATTTTCCCCATAATTCTTCTTTTAGATGAATCTCTATTTCCACCACAACCAAACACAAGGTTAACTTTTTTGTTAAAAAAAGATTTAATTTCAGAAATTGTTTTATGCAAAGCATCGGGTGTATGCGCGTAGTCTATAATAACAATTTTATTATTATTTTTAATTAACTGCATTCTGCCCACTGGATTTTGTATTTTTGAGGCGATGCTAAAGATTTTTTGAAAGCTAATACCGCATGTATAACAAGCTAGTGTAGCTGCTAAAAAATTTTCTATTTGAAATTTACCTATAAATCGTAAATTAATTGAAAATACTTCTCCCAAAGCATTTATTTTTAATATCGTGTTTACTCCACTTCTTTTTAGTGAAATGATTTTTATTGTATTTCCTTTATTCCCGTATGTTAAAAGATTTAGTTTTCTTATATTAGATATTTTTTTTAATATTTTAAATTGTGGAATTTCTGTATTTGCAACCACATATCCATTATTTTTCACCAAATTTTTAAACAAAATCATTTTTGAATTCAAATAATCTCGCATAGTTAAATGATAATCCAAATGATCATGAGTTAAATTTGTAAAAATTCCACAATGAAAATCAATTAGTTCCAGTCTTGCTTGTTTTAATCCATGACTAGAAGCTTCTATTATTGAGTAGTTTATTTTTTTTTTATAAAAAGAGTTAAAAATTTTATGATTATCTAAAAAACTTGGGGTAGTTAATTTTCCCATATATCTTTTATTATTTTCAAAAACACCGAGTGTGCCCACACACCCAGCCTTATAATTTAATAAGGATAGTATTTTATAAAAAAAATATGCTACAGAAGTTTTGCCGTTGGTTCCTGTTACCGCAATTCTGTACTTGGGTTTTTTCTTGTATTTCAAAAATATATTTTTTTTATAGAAAGCCTTTATATTATTTATGCTATATATTTTTATAGAACAATTTTTATCTATTTTGGCTTTTTCTGTAATAATTGCTGATGGTTTTTTATTTAAAGCTTGATAGAAATATTTTCCATATTTCTTTTTTGTACTCCCTAAGTCAAAAAATATTTCTTTTTTTTTTAAAGTTCTTGTATCTATTGAGCAATCTTTTTGATTAATTAATTTTTGAAATGCTTGCATGGGTTTCTCTAAGATCTATGTCATTTATGGCCAAACTAGGTCCTATTTTTTGTATTATTTGGCCTGCAACATAAACAGCATTCCATCCGGCCTCTCTTCGATTATGTTTCCATATTTGTGGTGCTCCTTTTGGCTCGTCCATCAATACTGTAAGAACATATTTTGGTTTTTTATGAGGAAAAGCTGCCGTAAAAATATTCAAAATTTCATCTGAATAACCTTTTTCATTTTCTGAGGGTTTTTGAGCCGTCCCAGTTTTTCCTATTACATCATATCCCTTGATATCGGCTTTTCTTCCACTTCCTTCTGTTTTATTTTTACTGTTAACATTGGCCCTTAATATATCGTTCATAATTAAACTGGTTTCTTTACTAATAATTCTTTTTGCCTTTACTGGTGTGTGTGCCAAGATTGAAGTGTCCAATAGTTCTCCGCCATTAACGATTGCTCCGTAAGCCCTTGTAAGCTGTAATAATGAAGTACTAACACCGTGACCATAACCTGAAGTTAAAGTATTACATTTTCCCCACCTATTTTGATTGGGCTTGGACAACTCCGCAACTTCTAATCTAGGCATATCGAAAATCTCAAGGCTTTCTAAGAATTTTTGATGATTTTCTAAACCATTCATATTTATAATTTCGATAGTTCCAATGTTTGAAGACTTGACCAGTATATCTTCAACGGTAAGATTTCTTTTTGATTTATCCCATCGATACTCGTTTATAGGATATTTTCCACACATTACTCTCTGCCTTAAATCTTCAAACAAAGTATCTTTTGTGACGATTTTATTTTCGATAGCGCTGGCAATTGTAAAAGTTTTAAAAACTGAACCAAGTTCATAAAGTCCTTTAGTAGCTTTGCTTAAATAATTTTTAGATTCTTTAGCATCTCTTTTATTGTTATCGGTATCTGGCAGAGATACCATAGAGATTATCTTGCCTGTATTAGCATCCATAAGTATAGCAGCGGCTCCTAAAGCCGAAAAGTCGCCGACAGCTTTTAATAATTCTTCGTAAACTAAGAATTGAATATTAGCATCTAATGATGTTTGCACTGGAATATTTAGATCTGATTTGTCTTTTAATTTATCGTCTAAATACATCTCCATTCCAGAAATACCTCGATTATCAATATCAACTTTACCTAAGATGTGGGAAAATAAATTTTTATGCGGGTAAATTCTTATTTCTCTTTTTGATAATTCTAAGGCAGGTTCTCCAAGTGCAATTACTTTATTGTAATCTGCTGGCGAAAGGTTTTTTTTTAAAATAACAACCGACTTATCTTCATTTTCTAATTTTAAATTTTCTGTATCAATATCTGAAAAATTTATTTTAGCTTTTAATAAAATACTTTGAATATTTTTAACTTTACTCTTTCTTAACACTAAATCATAAACTGTGATATTTTTAGCTAAAATAATTCCTTGGCTATCAATGATATCTTTTCGTTCATAAAAAAATTTATCGTTATTTTTTGAAACTATAAAATCACTTTTTTCAAAACCTAAAAAAATTAATCTTGCACAAATTACAGCAAACACAATCAGGAATGTTGAAATAACGAAATTATTTCTATTTTCGTTTTCATTTTTTTCTTTTCTAAAAGATGACTGCTCTTCAAAATATAGTTTTAATTTTTTATTTTTTTTCATCTGAAATTATTTTGTTTGGAAATAGAGGAATATAATCATTTTTTAAATATTCTTTAGCAAGGTTAGATATTCTCTGTGGATTTGATAAATAACTAAATTCAACTTTTTGCACTTCAATTTCCTCTTTTAATGAAATAATATTTTGTGAAACTTTTTCAATTTTTAATTCTAGTTCTCTAGTTTTGTTTTTTAAAATATGAATACTAATTAGTCCAAGCAACAGACAGATAAAGCTAATCATATATTTTTTACCCTGCATATTTTTCCTCTAACTCGAACAATCTTTCCATCTTAAGATCTTTTCTATTTATGTTAAGTTTGTCATTTCCCATTTTGATTATTGATCTAAACTTTGCTGAGCGAGATCTTGGATTTGTTGCAATTTCATGGTCTGTTGGTTTAATGGCTTTATTACTCATTTTCTGGATATAACTTTGCTCTGTATTTGGTGTGATTTTTGGCAAATATCTTGAAGGATTTTTTTCCAAATCTTTACTTATGTTAAAAATTTTTTTTACTATTCTGTCTTCTAGAGAATGAAAAGTTACAGTAGTTATACCCGTATTTGTCTTGCTTAACTCTATTGTTTTTTTTAAGGCATTAAATATCTCAGAGAGTTCTTGATTAACTATCATTCTCAACGCCTGGAACGTTTTGGTACATGGATCTTTTTTAAAATACCGATTTCCCTTTGCTTTTAGAATTGTATTGCGAAGTTCCTTAGTAGTATGGATAGTTTTATTTTTTCTTATTTGAACTATTTCCTTAGCAATTTTTTTATGGTCATTATCTTCTCCGAAAATTTTAATAATACTATTAAGATCTTCTAAAGGCGCCTCATTTACAATTTCATAGGCGCTAATTGTATTGTGACCCATTCTCATATCTAATTTTGTTTCGGAATTAAAAGAAAAACCTCTGTCATAATTATCTAGTTGGAAAGAAGAGATTCCAAAATCAAAAATAAAGTAACTGATATCATCTTGATAATTCCTAATAATATTTTCTAGATTACTGAATTTATCATTAATGAATTTAAGTCTATTTTTAAAACTAGCATTCAATACTTCTGCAAATTTTTTTACCGAAGGATCTCTATCTATTGCAATAATTTGATAATTTGGAAAAATCTCAAGTATTTTTTTACTATAACCACCACAGCCAAAAGTACAGTCGACTATTGTATTTTTATTATTTGGTTTTATGGACTTTATAACCTCGTTTAACATCACTGGATAATGGGGACTTATATCCAGTGACATTAAAGAACACTAATATTTTAGTTTGTTTGTCTTCGTAGAAACGCGGGTATTTCTAAATCGTTTTTATCTTCTGTATTCAATTCAGAAAAGTTTTCATTAGTAAACTCTTCTTGATTTTTTTCAGACAAAGAGCCTTGCGTTGAGATTGAATGATTAACATCTTGGTCGTTTGTAAAAAGCTGATTTTCATTTTCTACTTTTTCAAAACTTTCTTCCACAAATTCAATCGGGTCTGCTTGACCAAAAAGAGAGTGTTCGTCCGTATTCATTTCTAAATGATCGTGACTAATTTCTTCTTTTTTTTCAATCTGCGATTGCTCTGTTTGAGTTTGATAATTAGTTTGAACATCTAATTTTTGTTCCTTCGCTTGATTTTGCTCATGCTGAGGGTAAGCATTCATATCTAATGCTGTCGCTCCATTGGTAGCCATGTGCGCAGATGTTTGAAGAGACGAATAACTATTACCAGAAAAAGTAGATGGTCTTGTATAGCTATTGTTTCTATTTTGAATATGTCTGATCATGCTTACTACCGGCTTATTTATGCTTACTTCTCCATTTAAACCTGTAGCAACAATTGATACTCTAAACTTACCAGCGAGACTTTCGTCAAAAGTTGTTCCTACTAAAATTTCTGCTGACGGATCAACTTCCGCTCTGATTTTATTTGAAGCTTCATCTACTTCAAATAAAGTTATGTCGTTACCTCCAGTTATATTAATTAACAGACCTCTTGCTCCTTTTAATGAATACTCATCGATCAAAGGATTTGTGATAGCAGCTTCAGCAGCTTGAATTGCTCTCTTCTCGCCCTCAGCCTCTCCCATTCCCATCATTGCTTTGCCCATACCGCTCATTACAGTTTCAATATCTGCAAAATCTAAATTAATAAGACCTGGTTTTACAATCAGATCTGTAATTCCTTTTACACCTTGCATCAAAACATTATCAGCCATTCTAAATGCGTCTGGAAAAGTTGTTTTCTCATTTGCAACTTTAAAAAGATTTTGATTTGGGATTACAATCATGGTGTCACAATATTTTCTTAATTCTTCTAAACCTTTTTCTGCAACTCTAATTCTACCAGGCCCTTCGAACATAAATGGTTTTGTTACAACACCAACTGTTAAAATATTTAAATCTTTTGCAGCTTTTGCAATTACAGGAGCAGCTCCAGTTCCGGTTCCCCCTCCCATTCCGGCAGTTACAAAAACCATGTTGGCACCTTGTAGTAAACTTATAATTTCATTCATTGACTCGTCAGCAGCTGCTTGACCAATATCTGCTTTTGCTCCAGCTCCAAGTCCTCTAGTTAAATTTGCTCCAAGTTGAATTTTACATTCTGCAAAGTTATGTTTTAATGCTTGCGCATCTGTATTTGCCGCATAAAATTCTACGCCTTCTAATCCAGCTTCAAGCATATTATTAATTGCATTTCCGCCTGCTCCTCCTACTCCCAAAACTACTATTCTTGGTTTTAGTTCTCTTAATTCTGGCGCTGTTATATTTATTGGCATGTTTATCTCCGTTGGTTTAATTGTTAGTATTCCATTTTAGGTTTGATCTTTGTAATTTTGCTTTTTTTCTAGCATCATCACTAAATTTTTTAAATTGCGAAGGTTCCCACATTTGAAAAGTTTTTCCCTGTCCTACAAACAAAACTTTTTCCTTCACTCCTGTATGCTCTATTAATTTTTCTGTTAACGTTACTCTTCCTTCTGTATCAAAATTTAATTGATGACTATTTGCTAAAATTGAAGTTGAAAAAATATCTCTATTCTCCTCAAAGGGATTTAAATTATCAATAGTTTCTATAATTTTTTCAATTCTACTTTGTGCACAAAATTCAATAGAAAGATTTGTAAATGACGGGTAGCAAACAACACCATTATAACCAAGACTTGCTAAATGAGATCTAAAAGTTGCTGGCACCGAAACTCTCCCCTTTTTGTCTAATTTGTTTTCGAACGTAGATATAAACATTTTTAAATTTCATTTTTTCCCCTATATGGGATATTATGGGTTTATATGGTATTTTATTAATAAATAAAACAATTATATTCAACTTTTAATTGTTCTATTTTTGTACTTTTTTCGAAAGAAATGATTGTTTTGCTAGCTGGTCTGTAAGCTGGGTTTTGTCATTTAAAATGATAATTTATCTAGATCACTTG
>VTPP01000036.1 GCA_008638225.1 Pelagibacteraceae bacterium | reverse complement strand
GCTTTATTTTAAAATCTGCCAAACTATCAAGATCAGTTAAGAGAGCTGATTGACGAAAGGCTAATTTGGTATGTTTAGATCTACGCAGTAACATTCTAGCGCCGAGGTCGCCTTCTAATAATTGTAATTTACGAATAAAATGTTTGGGAAATAATACTGGATTAGCAGCTTGGCCATCCACGTACGGTACCACCGGTAATTTTGGGTTTTTTTTGATTGCGCTAATTATTTTATTGTAATGATTTTTATTTACTTTCGGCATATCGGCTAAAGCTATAAAAAAATGAGTAACCTCCTGTGGTAAATACTGCAAGCCCACCTTGATGGAAGAGGCCATGCCAGATCGATACTTGGGGTTATAGACAACTTTAATCATATCTTTTTTTGGAATAATTTTGCGGATCTTGCGTTGCTGTTTACCGGTGACGATGATGAGATAAGTTATGGTACTTCTGGTAATAGCCGTGATGGCATGGTCGAGCAATTTTTTTCCTTTATAAGGTAAAAGTAATTTATGAAAACGTTTAGTGCGCGATGATAAACCAGCCGCTAACAAAATGGCTGCAATCATTAACGCTTATATACTTCTGTAACTAACTGGGCGATAATCGATAAGGCTATTTCTGGTGCAGCTCTACCGCCAAGCTTTATACCAATTGGTCCGTGAATGGAGCTAAGGGCAGCATCCGTAAAGCCTAAAGCTTGCAATCTCTGGCAACGACTAGTGTGAGATTTTTTACTACCCAAGGCGCCAATATAAAAACATTGTTGCGTAAGTGCATGACTAAGGGCTGGATCATCAATTTTTGGATCGTGGGTTAATGCTATCAAAGCGTCATTTGCGTGCAGAGGTAGTTCCAAAAAAGCTTCGTTCGGCCATTTATTTATAACCTTGGTTTCGGGAAATCTTTGTTTCGAGGTAAAATAACCACGCGGATCAATAATAATAGTTTCAAAATTAAGGTGTCTTGCAAAATCACAAAAATATTGAGCGATATGCACAGCGCCGACAATAAATACTTTGATGGGTAAATGATAATTATCAATAAATAAAGACGTCTCAGCAATCATCCCGTTAGTTCTTTTAACCGCCGCCGTCTTTATTGCGGGCGCATATGGCTCGAGTATAGTTGGCAAAGGATGCTGCGGTGAATAAATATAATTAGCAGCATTATTGATATCGGTAATGATTGAGAATTCTTTTTTTTCTTTTTTTAAACGAAGGACCTCTTTTAAAATAATAGGCTGCATTAATGAATTTTTTCTAGATAGACAGCTATTTCCCCACCACAAGCTAAACCTACTTCCCAAGCACTCTCGTTTGATACTTTAAATTCTAATTTTTTGTGGGTTTGCTGATTATTGAGCAACTCAATGCATTCAGAAATAACTGCTGACTCGACACAGCCTCCAGAAACGGATCCTGAAAAATCTCCATTCTGATTAATGATCATACGGCTACCAACCGGCCGTGGTGAAGAGCCCCAAGTTTCAATGACGGTGGCTAAGACAACTGATTGCTTGGCCTCTAGCCAAGTCCAGGCTTCTTCTAAAATTTTTTCATCAAAGGCATTTTGGTTCATGGATGCCTAAATATAAAGTAAAAAAATTTTATTTACAATGCGCGACCGCTTGCTTAGCGGACGATATGATTAAACTAGCTCGGTAATCAGCCGAGGCATGAATATCAGAATTTAAATCAGAACTATCGATGATGATATTATCTAGTGCTTTTTCCGAAAAATTTTTATCTAAAGCTTGTTCGATAGCTTTTTCTCGGTAAATGCCAGCTTTAGCACCAGTCACCGCAACCTGAACGCCGGCTTTATGTTTTGCAACAAACACACCGACCATAGCATAGCGTGAAGCAGGATTAGGAAATTTTACGTAAGACGATTTTTCTGGAATAGAAAATTCCACCGCCACAATTAATTCTCCTTTTTTAAGAGCTGTCTCAAACATGCCTGTAAAAAACTTAGCTGCTTCTATCTTTCGCTCTGAGGTGTGAATAATTGCATTTAAAGCTAGGCAAGCTGAAGGATAACAAGCAGTCGGATCATTATTAGCAATTGATCCGCCAAGGGTGCCGCGGTTTCGTACTTGGGCATCACCAATTTTTCCAGCTAAAGTACATAAAGCCGGAATAGCTTTTTTAATTTCTTTAGATTGAGCCACTTCGGCATGCTTAGTTGCTGCACCAATAGTTACACTTTTGCTTGAAACTTTTATGCCATGCAGTTGTTTTATTTTTTTAACATCAATCACATCCTTGTACGATGCAAGGCGCATCTTCATGGATGGAATCATAGTCATACCACCCGATAAATAAGCAGATGCTTTCGAGGCTAAGCCAGTTGCCTCAGCAACTGTACTGGCTGAATGATAATTAAATGATTTCATAAGTTATGCCGCCTTTTTTGCAGATTTAACTTTAGTGCGTAATGCTTGCCAAACTTTTTCTGAAGTAGCTGGCATCGATATATCGGTACCAATTGCATCAATCACTGCATTCATCACCGCAGGTGGTGAGGCGATAGCCCCAGCTTCACCGCAACCTTTAACTCCTAATGGATTTGAAGTGGCTGGAGTGCAAGTATATTCAATTTTAAATTCTGGAAAATGATCGGCTCGCGGCATTGCATAATCCATATACGAGGCAGTAACCAATTGACCAGTTTCATCGTAATATGCATTTTCATACAAAGCTTGACCAATCCCTTGAGCTAGACCGCCGTGGACTTGGCCTTCAACAATCATCGGATTAATCAAAGTACCAAAATCATCCACACAAGAATATTTCACTACTTTAGTTACTCCTGTGTCTTGATCAATTTCTACTTCACACACGTGTGATCCTGATGGGAATGAAAAATTAATCGGATCGTAGAAAGCTGTTTCTTTTAATCCAGGTTCTACTCCGGCTGGTAATGGAGATTTAATTTCACCATAAGTTCCAGGCAAATAACAAGCAAAAGCAATCTCGCCAATAGTTTTCTTTTTATTGGAATTGCGCACAATAAATTCACCATCTTTAAAATCAATTTCGTCTGGTGTGGACTCTAACATATGTGCTGCCACCCTCTTGCCTTTATCAATAATTTTATCACAAGCTTTTGATATTGCACTGCCACCAACCGCTAGAGATCTTGATCCATAAGTTCCCATACCAAAAGGTCCTTTATCAGTATCCCCATGGACTAAATCAATGTTGGCCATCGGCACACCTAATTTATCAGCTACAATTTGTGCAAAGGTAGTTGCATGACCTTGACCATGACTATGCGCACCAGTGAAAACTGAAATGTTTCCAGTTGCATTAAATCGTACTTCTGCTGACTCCCATAAACCAACACCCGCACCGATCGACATCACCACTGAAGACGGCGCAATCCCGCAAGCTTCAATATAAGTTGAAAAACCAATACCACGTAATTTACCTTTAGCAGCTGAGTCTGCTTTGCGTTTGGCAAATCCTTTGTAATCCGCCAGCTCTAAAGCCTTGTTGAAATGCGCATGATAATCACCTGAGTCAATATTATGCACTAAACACTGTTGATGCGGAAAGGCTGTAATGAAATTTTTCTTTCTAAATTCAGCACGGTCCATTCCCATTTCATTTGCCGCCTGATCCATAATTCGCTCAATTAAATAAGTTGCCTCCGGCCTACCAGCCCCACGATAAGCATCCACCGGCGCGGTATTAGTAAAGACTGCTTTCACATTACAGTAGGCAGCTGGAATATTGTACAAACCAACAATTAACGGTGCGTATAAATAAGTTGGAGTAACTGTTGCAAATAAAGAACCGTATCCTCCTAAATTAGCAATAGTGTTAACACGCAAACCAGTCACGATGCCATCTTTGCGGACGGCTAATTCTGCTTCGGTAACATGATCTCGGCCATGACAATCAGAGAGAAAAGAGTCAGTTCGCTCGCACACCCATTTAACTGGTCTGCCTATTTTTTTTGCCGCATAAGCAATCACCACATCTTCGGCATACGGATAAATTTTTGAACCAAATCCGCCACCAACGTCTGGAGCTACGACTCTAAATTTGTGTTCTGGATGAACACCATTAAATGCCGATATGACCAATCTAGTTAAATGAGGATTTTGGCTAGTTGTATATAAAGTAAGATCATCAGTTGACGAATTATACTCACCAATCGAAGCTCTTGGCTCCATGGCATTTGGCACTAAACGGTTATTGTTTAGTTTTAAATGAACGATGCGGTCAGCTTTAGCAAATGCTTCTTCTGTTTTCGCTTTATCACCAAGCTCCCAATCAAAACATAAATTTTTATCAATACCTTCGTAAATAGCTTCTGAAGTCATCGCGCTGGCTGTGTTCACCACAGCCGTTAATACTTTATAATCAACGTTAACTAACTCTGCTGCATTTCTTGCTTCTTCAAGCGATTCCGCAATCACGACCGCTACATGATCTCCAACATAATTAACTTGATCATGAGCTAACGGTGGATGTGCTGGTAACTTCATATCCGTTCCATCTTTGCTGACAATTTTCCAGCCAGCGATAAGTCCGCCAATTTTATCTTTAATAATATCTTGACCAGTTAAAATGGTCACAACTCCAGGTGCAGCTAATGCTTTGCTGATGTCGACTTTTTTAATCTTAGCTCTGGCATGTGGTGAGCGAATAAAGAAAGCATAAGTTTGGCCGTGCAAGGTTATATCGGCGGTGTATCTGCCTTTGCCCGTTATAAATTTTTTATCCTCGGTACGCTCTACTCGTGAACCAATCATGCTACTTGCCATCTTGTCTCCTCCTATGAGTTTTGTGCAGCTTCTTTAACAGCTGCAACAATGTTTTGATAACCAGTGCAACGACAAATGTTGCCTTCTAGCCATTCCCTAATTTCTGCATCACTTGGATTTTTATTATTATTTAATAAATCGACTGAACTCATAATCATACCTGGCGTACAAAAACCACATTGCAAGCCATGATGTTTTTTAAAAGCTGCTTGCATTGGATGCAATTCACCATTAGTTGATAATCCTTCAATAGTAGTGACCGCAGAGCCATCAATATCTGCTGCAAGTAAGGTACAACTTTTTACCGATTTACCATCCACATGCACCACACAAGCTCCACACTGACTAGTATCGCAGCCAACATGCGTGCCGGTTAAATTTAATTGCTCTCTAATAAAACTGGATAAGAGAAGATGATCTTCAATAGTTTTAGTTACTTTTTTACCATTTACTTCTAACGTAACTGATTTCATTTATTTTCCCCCGAAAATAACATGACCCGATGCTAACTGAATATTTTTATTTATTCAAGACTAACAAATAGCTAGTTCGCTCAAGAGTTGTCTAATTAATTAAATAAAATGAACAATGCCGCAATTGTGGCAACGGCAAGTGAAATAAAAATATAGATATTTCTCGGTTCACTTTTTCCCAAGGCTTTCTCTGCTAGTAATTCTGCCCTTTTTTCTGGTGGAGTAACCAATTCAGAAAATTTACCAAAAAAAATATCTGCCATTTTTTTTGCTGTCATATCAATTAA
>VTPP01000035.1 GCA_008638225.1 Pelagibacteraceae bacterium | reverse complement strand
TCAAAATATAGTGGATGGTATTCTGTTTCTGACGAGGCTTATTATTCTGAAGAAGAAATTGAAAACTTAGAGAATGGAAAAAAAATTTGTCATGCAACTGGTAGTATTGTTGAGTGGGTTGAGGAAGAGTCTTTTTTTTTTAAACTATCTGAATTTCAACAGCCATTACTCACTTATTATGAAAAAAATCCTAATTTTATACAGCCAGAATCAAGGAAAAATGAAGTCATTAGCTTTGTAAAAAGCGGTTTGAAAGATCTATCAATATCAAGAACTACTTTTGATTGGGGTATTCCAGTTCCAGGTAATGATAAGCATATTATGTATGTGTGGTTAGATGCTTTAACTAATTATCTTACCGCTGCAGATTTTTTTGATAAAAAATCGTTTTGGCCTACTGATATTCATATAATTGGTAAAGATATTTTAAGATTTCATGCTGTCTATTGGCCAGCTTTTTTAATGGCAGCAGATATTCCTTTGCCAAAAAAAGTTTTTGGTCATGGATGGATACTTTCTGGCGATGAAAAAATGTCAAAATCTAAGGGAAATATTCTTGATCCAATAGAAATTATAGGTGAATTTGGACTTGATGAAATCAGATATTACTTGATGAAAGAAGTGATCTATGGCTTGGATGGAAAAATTAATACTGATAATTTGAAAAATTGTATAAATAGTGATTTGGCTAATAATATTGGTAATTTAAGTCAAAGAATTTTTACCTTAATTAATAAACATTTTAATAATAAAGTCCCAGACGCCAAATTAACAAAAGAAGAGTCGGACCTTTTGATGATCTCACCAGATTTATTACAAAAAATTATGGATAGTTTGGAAATACATAATTACGTGAGAGAAGTAGTTGCCTACTCTTCAAAAATTAATAAATATGTCAACGATGAAGAACCATGGGCAAAAATTAAGAATCTTGACAACAGAGTGGGGACTATTCTTTTCTTAGCTCTCAATGCTTTAAAAAATATTTTTGTATTACTACATCCAATTATGCCCACAAAATCAGAAAAATTTTTAACTTGTATAGGAATTGCAAAAGAAAATATATCAATTGATCTCATTAGCAAAAACCTTGAAAGTAATACTGAGTTAACTATGCCAGGATTATTATTTAAAAAGCATATTTAATGTTTATAGATTCGCACTGTCATTTAACCTACGAGCCATTAAATAATAATATTCCAGAAATTATGAGGAAATGCAAAGACTCAGGTGTTATAAATCTCTTAACTATAGGAACAAATATTAAGTCCTCAATTCAGTGTAGCGAGATTTCTAAACAATATCACAACATCTATTCATCTATAGGAATTCACCCTTCAGAGTCACACTTAGATTTGGACAATGATGGTGAAATTAAAAAATTATATAATCAAAATAATAAGAATATTGCTTATGGTGAAACAGGATTGGATTTCTTTCGTTCAAAAGAACACATGAGTAGACAAATCAATCTTTTCGAAACACATATTAAATACGCAAAAGAGGATAATGCTACCATAATAGTTCACACAAGAGATGCTGAAGATGAAACTTTGAGTATTATTAAAAATAATTCAATAAATAAAGATGTAAAATTTTTAATTCATTGTTTTACTGGAACTTTAAAATTTGCTAAATCACTTCTAGATTTGGGATGTTACATTTCCTTTAGTGGCATTATAACCTTTAAAAATTCTATAGAGTTACAAGACGTTGTAAAATATGTCCCAATAGATCGCATGTTAATTGAGACTGATTCTCCTTATTTGTCACCAGATCCTTACAGAGGTAAAAAAAATTCACCTGAGAATGTAGTGTATGTAGCTCAAAAAATTTCAAAATTAAAAAATATAAGCTTAGATGAGATTGGAATAAAAACATCTGAAAATTTTTTTAAAGCTTTTAATATTTAGTATATGAAAATCATAATTATACTTCCATTTAAAGAATTATATAACAAAGATAAGGCCGGTGCTGTTTCTATACTAGTAAATTCTCATCTAAAATACTCAAGATATAAAAAATCTACAGTTATTTATGGCACTGAGATCAACGACCCTATGAATAAAAATATTTTTAACCCTATAAAAAAAGCAAGAATGTTCAAAAATAGGTCTTATATAAAATCAATTGCGTCTATTATGGATAATAATGTTAATACTTTAGTAGAAATACACAATCGGCCTGAATATTTTATTTATTTAAAAAAAAAATTTCCATATAAAAAATTTATTTTATTTTTTCATAACGATCCCGCTAACCTGAAAGGTTCACAGACCTCTGATCAAAGAAATTTTATTGCTAAAAATTGTGATAAAGTCATTTTTTTAAGCCAATGGATTAAAAATCAATTCATAAAAAATACTAGTATTAAAGATAATCCTTCATTAATCGTTTTTTATCCTGGCATTAAGACAATTGATAAACTTCAAGAAAAGAAAAAAATTATACTTTTTGTTGGTAAATTAAATTCCGATAAAGGGTACGATCTTTATCTTGATGCAATAAGCATTTTTTTAAAAAAATTTCCTAGTTGGAAATCTATATCTGCAGGTTCAGAAAATAGAAGAATAATTCAGGTAAGTAAAAAAACAAAAGAGTTAGGACAAATTAGTAACAATAAGGTTTTGAAGTTATATGAAATTGCGTCTATAGCAGTTGCCAACTCAGTGAGGCCTGAACCTCTCGGAAGATTGCCATTAGAAGCTTCGAGCAGGGGCTGTGTATCAATTGTTTCTAAAAGTGGCGGTCTTATAGAGACAATAGATCGTAATGCAATTATTTTAAAAAAAAATACCTCTAAAGAGATAGCTAAAAAATTAGTGATGCTTGCTTCCAATATAAAAAATTTGAAAAAGAGACATTTAGCTATTTTTAAAAATTTTAAATATGATTTAAAAACACAAACACTATTTTTAGATAATATCAGAACTTTTTTTACTAAAAAAATTAATAATAAATGTCTAAAAATTATACATATAACAAATTTCAACGAAAGATTTGATGGAAGATTACATTTTAATACTGGAAAAAAAATTTCATCAGGATTGATTAAACTGGGACACAATGTTCTAAATATTAGCGACAGAGATATTTTACATCAATCGAAATCTATATTTGATTTAGATGGATCAAAAACTTTAAATGCAAAAATTATAAAAAATCACACTAACTTCGAGGCAGATCTTATCATTCTTGGTCATGCTGATGCTATAAAAGCTGATACAATAAACACCTTAAAAAAAATTAATAATGTAAAAATTTGTCAGTGGTTTCTAGACCCAATTATTCCTGGCGGACCAGATTATTATAAAAATTTTCAAAGAATAAATAAGTTTGCAGATATGATTGACGCTACTTTCTTAACAACATCACCAGATTGTATATCGCCTAAATTACATAATGCTTATTTTATTCCAAATCCTACCGATGAATCTTTTGAAACAATGGAGGTTTATAATAATAAGCCTTCAAAAGACTTATTTTTCGCAATGAGTCATGGTGTTCATAGAGGAATTTTAAAAAAATATAAATTTGATGAGCGAGAAATTTTTTTAAAATCACTTATAAATAAATCAAAAAATATAGTTTTTGATTTTTATGGACTAAAAAATATACAACCAGTCTGGGGTAGTAAATTTTTAGAAAAACTTAGTGACTGTAGTATGGCATTAAATTTGAGTAGAGGGCCGTCAATAAAGTATTATAGTAGCGATCGAATAGCTCAACTTATGGGTAATGGAGTGTTAACGTTTATTGATAGGAAAACTAAATTAAATAAAATTATAAATTCAAATGAAGCAGTGTTTTATAAAGATGTTAATGATTTAATAAAAAAAATTTACTTTTTTAAAAATAATCCTTGTAAAAGAATTGAAATTGCAAAAAATGGAAAAAAAGCTTCATTAGAAAGATTTAACTCTAAAGTTGTTGCTGAATACATAATAGCAAAAACATTAGGACTAAAAATAATAAAAAAATTTAATTGGCAAAATATTTCATAAACTACATAAAATATGTTTTCAATTATAATACCTACGCTTAATAATTTTCAGTATCTTAAATTATGTATTGACAGCATAAAAAAAAATTCTCGGTATAAAAATGAAATTATTGTTCATTCTAACGTTGGTACCGACAAGACCTTAGAATATTTGAATGTAAATAAAATTAAATTTACACACACAATTGAAAACTCTGGTATCTGCAAAGGTGTTAATATAGCAGCTAAAAAAGCAACTTTCGATTATTTATTATATTCTCACGATGATTTTTATTTTTGTCCAGACTGGGATGAAATTTTGAACAATGAAGTCCGAAAAATAGGTCATAATTTTTTTTATTTGTCAGGCACAATGATTAATAATGGTCAAATTAATTTTAACTGCGGAAATACTATTGATGAGTTTGATGAAAAAAAATTTTTACTAAATTATAAGAAATATAATATTTACGATTTTCAAGGAACAACATGGGCTCCACATTTAATTCATAAAGATGTATGGAATAAAGTTGGTGGGTTTAGTGAAGAGTTTTTTCCTGGCACAGGATCAGATCCCGATTTAAATTTAAAACTATGGAATTTAGGAATAAGAATTTTTAAAGGCATAAATAATTTCAAAGTTTATCATTTTGGATCAGTGGTTACGAGGAGAATGAAAAATAATTCAAAACAGATTACTCAGTCTGGCAATAGGGGAGGTAAGATATTTCTCTTGAAATGGGGAATGTCTATAAAATTTTTTACAAAGTTTTATTTGAAAGGATGTGTCACCTTTAATAATATTTTAATTTGTAATAAATATAATGGTCCTTTAAATGATCCCATTAAAAATTTAAATTTCTATTTTTATTTATTATTAGATAAAATTAAATTTATTTATTATAGGTTTTTTTATAAAATTAATCACTAATGAGTTTTTTTAAAAATCTATATAAGCTACTATCTATAAAAACTCCCTTTTTTATCATTATTAATTTTATCTCCAATTTTTTGCCCAACTATAAAACAAAAAATAAATCCAAAAAACTTGAAAGTTTTTTTTATAAAAATTTTAAAAGTTATAATGTTAAAGAAAAATGGTTTTGTAATAATTTATATTTTCTCAAAAATAATCTTGAAAAATTACCTAATGTTAAAAATATTTTAGAAATTGGATCCTACGAGGGGCGTAGTGCAATTTTTTTTTTAAACCTTTTTAATGAATCAATTATAACCTGTGTTGATACTTGGTCTGGTAGCGATGAACATCATTCTTATAATTTTAGTATGATTGAAAACAATTTTGACTTTAATACAAAAACATTTTTACTTAATAATAGAATTAAAAAATTTAAAACAACTTCTAACGATTTTTTTGCTTCAAATAATAATAAATTTGATTTAATATATGTTGATGGTGACCACTCTAGCAATCAAGTCAAATTAGATATTGAAGAATCTTGGAAAATACTTAATAATAAAGGTTTTTTAGTTCTTGATGATTACCTCTGGTGGTACTACAATGATTTAAAAAACAATCCTGCACATGCTATCAATAATTTTATTGTTAATAATAAAGAATTCATAGTTAAACTAATAGTTTGGAAACAGGTAATAATTCAAAAAAAATAATATTATAAATTTATTTTATTTAGAGCGTTATTGTTAAATAAATTTGCCTCTTTTATATATCTTCTCACCATTTCTGTTGATTTATGAC
>VTPP01000034.1 GCA_008638225.1 Pelagibacteraceae bacterium | reverse complement strand
ATTTATATCAACGAAAAGTTGAAAAAAGATGGTGTTTCACCATCCTATGATGAAATGAGAATATCATTAAATTTAAAGTCAAAATCAGGAATACATAGACTAATATCCGCTTTGGAGGAAAGAGGGTTTATAAAAAGATTGGCGCACAAAGCTAGAGCACTTGAGGTGTTAAAACTTCCAGAAAATGCAAGTGCTAAAGACTTGTTTAACAATTTTACACCAAGCCTTATTAGAGGTGGCCTAGATAATTCCAAAAAAACAAAGAAGAATTATATACCATTGATTGGAAAAATAGCTGCGGGTCTTCCAATTGAGGCTATTGAAGAGCACGCAGAGGACATACCATGTCCTCCAGGTACTAAAAATCCTGAGGATTACTATGCTTTAAGAGTTGAGGGTGATTCAATGATAGATGCTGGAATCAATGATGGCGACACTGTGATTATAAGAAAAACAGATATTGCAGAAAATGGAAAAATAGTAGTTGCCTTGATAGATAATCATGAAGCAACACTTAAGAGATATAGGAAAAAATCAAACGCTATTGCGCTAGAGAGCGCTAATCCAGCATATGAAACAAGAATTTTTGGACCAGACAGAATAAAAATCCAAGGTGTTTTGACTTCTCTTTATAGAAACTTCTAGTCAGTTAGTGTAAACACTGCTGAATGAATACGAACATAATTGTTAGATTCGCCCCCTCTCCTACCGGACCTTTACATATAGGAGGTGCTAGAACAGCTTTATTTAATTGGTTATTTGCGAAAAAAAATAACGGTCTTTGTTTATTAAGAATTGAAGATACAGATAAAGAAAGATCAAAAAAAGAGTACGAAAATCAAATAATTGAAACTCTAAATTGGCTTGAAATCAATCCCGATAAGGAACCATTTAAACAAAGTCTAAATATTAATAAACATGTTGAAATAGCAAACATGCTGCTTAGCAATGGTAATGCTTACAAATGTTTCTGTACACATGAAGAATTAGAAAAAGAAAAAGAGTTATGTAGAAAAAAAAATCTTCCCTATGTCTATAGCCGAAAATGCAGAGATAAAGAAGAAAGCTCAGGATTATTTGTAGTAAGATTTAAGTCTAAAGCGACAGGAGTATCGCAGCTTGACGATCTTGTTCAGGGCAAAATTCAAATATCAAATTCCACTATTGAAGATTTTGTAATATTAAGAGGTGATGCAACACCAACATATCAACTGTCTGCTTCTGTGGATGACCATCTTATGAATATAACTCACGTCATTAGAGGTGATGATCATAAAATTAATACATTTAAACAAGTCCAAATATTTGAGGCCATGGGATGGCCCATTCCGAAATATGCACACATTCCTCTGATACATTCGAAAGAAGGAAAAAAACTATCAAAAAGAGATGGCGCTGCAACAGTTGAAGATTATCAAAAAATAGGAATTTTATCTGAAAGTTTAAGAAATTATCTACTAAGACTAGGATGGTCTTATAAAGATAAGGAAATTTTTTCGCTGGAAGAAAGTATTCAATTATTTAATTTGGAAGGTATTGGAAAATCTCCATCTAAACTAGATATCGACAGAATATTGTCGCTAAACGAAACATATATCAAGAATTTTAATGAGCTTAAATTATTTTCTTATTTCACAAAATATATAAATGATTTTAAAGAAAAAATTGATCAAGATTCATTGAACAAAATTAAGATTAATTTTGGTGTATTCAAAAATAAAGCAAAAACACTTGAAGACATTTATAATAACTGCAAATTTATGTTTGATTATAAAAAAATTGATATTGAAAACTTGATTAGTAAAGATGAAAAAAATTTAATGCATTTATTCGTAAAAAAAATATCACAAATCCAAAATAATGAGCTTGAGAAAATAAAAAAAATAATTGAAGTTATTATTAATGAAAAAAAAATTAATTTTAAAGATTTTGGTCAACCTCTTAGATTAATTTTAACAGGAACAAAATTTGCTCCGTCAATAAACGAAATCATAGCTTGTCTTGGTATTGAGGAGACAAAAAAAAGACTTTCTTTATATTTTTAAAAAATAGACTTTTTTAAACAAAACTGATAAAAAATCTTTTTTTATGACAAAAAAAAGTACAATCGAAATTAATGGAAAAAAATTTGATTTTCCGATTCTAGAGGGAACCACGGGACCTGATGTAATTGATATTTCAAAACTTTATGCATCAACTGGTAGTTTTACTTTAGATCCTGGATTCACATCTACTGCTAGCTGTCAGTCATCAATTACTTACATCGATGGGGACAAGGGGGAGTGTTATTACAGAGGTTACCCTATGGATGAGCTGGCTGAAAAAAGTTCTTACTTGGAAATTGCTTACTTGCTCTGGAATGGATCGCTACCAAACAAAGCAGAATGGACAGAGTACGCCGATGCTATCAAAAATCATACAATGGTTCATGAACAAATGAAAAATTTTTTTAACGGCTTTAGAAGAGGATCGCATCCGATGGCCATATTGACATCGGTAGTTGCGGCTCTTTCTGCTTTTTATCCAGATTCAATAGATGTTAATGATTTAGAACAAAGACAAATATCAGCAAGAAGAATGATAGCTAAAGTTCCTACTCTTGCAGCGATGGCATACAAATATTCTATAGGACAACCTTTTATTTATCCTGACAACTCACTTGATTATTGTGAAAATTTTTTACAAATGACATTTGGTGTACCTACTGAAAAGTACAAAGTTAATAAGGTATTTTCAAAAGCCTTAGATAAAATATTTATATTACACGCTGATCATGAACAAAATGCATCCACATCCACTGTGCGCTTAGCTGCATCATCAGGTGTAAACCCATTTGCCTCCATATCTACTGGTTTTACATCTTTATGGGGCCCATTACATGGAGGAGCAAATGAGGCTGCTCTAAATATGTTAAAAGAAATTGGAGACGTTAAAAAAATTCCTGAATATATAAAAAAGGCAAAAGATAAAAATGATCCATTCAAATTAATGGGATTTGGTCATAGAGTTTACAAAAATTACGATCCTAGAGCTAAAGTGATGCAAAAAACTTGTCACGAAGTATTGGAGGATCTTGGAAGAAAAGATGATAAAATTTTGCAGGTAGCATTAGAATTAGAAAAAATTGCACTTCAAGATGAGTATTTTATCGAAAAGAAATTATATCCAAATATTGATTTTTACTCAGGCATAACTCTAAATGCCATGGGGTTCCCATCTACAATGTTTACACCGTTATTCGCTGTTGCTAGAACAGCAGGATGGATTGCGCATTGGAAAGAAATGTATCTTGATCCACAAAATAGAATAGGCAGACCAAGACAGCTTTATATAGGAGAAAAACCTAGGAAATTTATAACGCTAAAAGACAGAAATTAAGCATATTTTTTTATTACACTAGAAATTATTTTAGTAGTATTTTTTTTTGTGATTAGTTTTATAATTTTTTTATAACTACTAACGTTTGATAATCTAATCTTTTTATCACTTAAAAATTCTGAAATTTTCACGAATACATTGTCCACATTACACTTACTTTGAATAAATTCAGGTATAATTTCCTTTTTAGCAATAATATTAACAATATTACCAAAGTTTACTTTTACAAATGGTTTAATTAAAAAATAATTTAACCATGAGGTTTTATAAACGGTAATTAATGGACAGTTATTTTTACAAACATCAAGAGAAACCGTTCCAGATTTTGCAACAGAGATTATTGAGTTTTTAATGTAAAAATTTTTCATATCTTCATTCGTAGTAATCAATATTAAATTTTTTTTGTAAAAGTAATCATAAACTATTTTTTTATGATTTGGATTTATAGGAAAATGATACAAAAAATTCTCTCCATACTTATGATTAATTTTATTAATTAATTTCATAAATAAAGGCATAAACGTCTTAATTTCTGAAAGTCTGCTACCAGGGCAAAAAGTTATAATTTGCTTATTTTTTTTTAAAAAATATTTTTTATAAAGTATTTTTTTTTCAAAAAAAGGGTGCCCCACGTATGTATTTTTAATCTTCCATTTATTAAAAATTGCTACCTCAAATGGGAATAACAACAATATATGGTCTATAAACGTCTTAAATGCAGCAGCTCTATTTTCTCTCCATGCCCAAATTGTTGGTGCAACAAAATGAATTATTTTAATATCTGGTAGAACTTTTTTAATTTTTTTTTCTACTCTGAAAGAAAAATCTGGCGCATCTATCGAGAAAACAATATCTGGTCTAAATTTTTTAATAAAGTTAACAGTATAATTAATTTTATGAATCAAACTAAAAATTTTTTTAATAACATCAACAAACCCCATTACTGAAATCTCAGAAGAATCAAATAATAACTTAATTTTTTTTTGCTTAAGATTAGAAGAACCAATTGCTTGAATTTCGTATTTTTTAGGATCAAAATAATCAACTATATGAGAGGCAAGTTTATCACCTGATGGTTCTCCAGTTATAATAAATATTTTTTTTTTCAATTTATAACTTTAATTATAAAATTATTTTTTTTTATTAATTCAATTGATTTTTCTTGATCTAAAAATATATTAGCATTTTTTTTAAGAGCTATGCCTCGCAGTCCTGCATCTATACATTTTTTAATAGTACTATACCCAATAGTGGGCAGGTCAATTCTAAGATCCTGAATTTTTTTTGGAAATTTTATTAAAAAACCAGATTTTTTATTTTTATTAATTTTTTTTAAAACCTCTACACACTTAGACAACATTTTATCTGTGCCTTCTGCAGCTTCTATGCCGACTATAAATCCATTATTTACAATTATTGACTGACCAACGTCAAACTTGTTATTTATGTGGTTTAGTAGCTTTATTCCTTTGTTTATATCTTCAATATCTTGTTTGGATTCTTTATTAAATAACGTGAAATTTTCTGCTTTTAATTCAGGAGCATACTTTAAGCAAGAAACAACTCTTATATTATTATTTTTTAAAATTTTTATAACAAAATCTAAAGCATGAGAATCTCCATTTTTCAAACTTGCTATAATTTTTGGTAACATTTTAATTAATTTAAAATCAATTTTGATGTCTTGAATTCTGGGTCTCGTTACTTTTCCAGCCATAATAACTTCTTTGCAGTTATTATCTTTCAAAGTCTTAAGGATTTTGGAAAATTGTGAGGTATTTAAATTATAAAAATTTTTTTTTAATATTTTTATCTTACTTAAGTTTATGACTAAAAATTTTATATTATGTTTATAAAAGTTATTTATTAAAACTTTTGGTAAACTTCCTTCACCAGATATAATACCTATCATTGATATAAGGGGGTACAAATCTGCTTATTTACATTTTTTTCTAAAAATAAATGAAGCTCTTTAATTAAACTATTATTAGATTTTTTGGTATCCTCAATTTTATTTCTATCTTTAAAATAAGTTTCTACTACTTCTTTGTAATCTGTAATAGTTGAGTTATCAAAACCTTTTCTTTTTAAACCTATTAAATTTAGATTTTCGTAATAACATCTATTTCCTGTTGCAAGCGTGTAAGGTAAAATAGATTTATTTACACCAGTCATGCCTCCTACCATCGCTCCTTTACCAATCGAACAAAATTGTTGTACTGCAGAATTTCCACCTATTATAACCTCGTTATCTATTTGACAATGTCCAGCTATTGGAACGTTATTGGCAATGATAACTGAATCTCCAATTATACAATCATGCGCGATATGTGATGAAATCATTAGTAGGCAGTTGTTTCCCACCTTTGTAATCCCCCCACCAGCCGCTGTGCCTGGGTTTATTGTTACAAGATC
>VTPP01000016.1 GCA_008638225.1 Pelagibacteraceae bacterium | reverse complement strand
TTGACTGTTAATCAATTGGTCGCAGGTTCGAGTCCTGCTCGAGGAGCCAAAACTAGATAACTTTTTTTAAATCTTTATTGTTATCTTTAAGTAATTCTAAAATCTTATTTTTTTCAACCGGCTCTAAATCAGCAAACAATTTAACCAAAAAAGAATAGTTTAAATTTTGCGGTGCACTTATGTTAGTATTGGCTTCGTTGAAATCTTGATAATCCTCAAAAAAATATTTAATTGGAACTTTTAAAAAACTAGATAATTGCAACAATCTTGCAGATGAAACACCATTAGTACCTTTTTCATACTTCTGAATCTGCTGAAAAGTAACGTTAATTGCTTGTGCTACTTGTGTTTGTGTTAATCCTAATGAAGTTCTTCTTAATCTAAGCTTTTTACCAAGATGCTGGTTTAGCTGTGCACTCATAATAATTGTCCCCTTTTTTTCGGTAATTAACTAGAAAAAATGAGTTAGTGCAAGATTAAAATTTATAAAAAAACTACATATATAAGTTGATTTATATATAAGTTTTATTTATGCAAAAAATAAAAATTCTTTTGTTTAGACAGGATTTTAGACTAGAAAATAATCCAGCTTATTATGAAATTTCTAATAGCAAAGAAAAATTTATCGCTATTTATGCGTTCGATCAAAAAAAATTTAATGAAAGATCTGCTCAAAGATGGTGGCTTTACAAAACACTTCAAAATATAGAAAAAAAATTATCTGATAAGGGGGTAATTTTTAAAATTTTTGCTTGTGACGTCATCGAGGCAATACAGCATGTTATCAAAGATAAAAGTATAGAAACAATTTATTGGAATGAATTGAATGAACCGTCTGAAATTAAAAAAGATTTAATTTTAGAAAATTATTTAAATGAAAACGGTATAAAATACAAAAAATTTAAGGGTAATTTATTACAAGATCCATTTATAGTTAAAAAAAAGGATGGTACACCATTTCAAGTATTCACACCTTATTGGAAAAATGCTGAGGAACAATATTTAAGAAATAATAATTATGTAAATAAAGTAAGTAATTTTAAAAATATTCCTCTAAAGAATAATAACAACGAAATTTTAGATAAATTTATAAAACCAAAAAAAAATTGGTATGTAAAATTTGAAAAATATTGGAAAGTGGGCGAGGAAAATGCAAAAATTTTATTAAAAGACTTTATTAATAAAAAAATTTCAAACTACGCTACAAATAGAGATATACCTTCTTCTGAAGGAACATCTAAACTATCCCCTTATCTTGCATTTGGAGAAATATCTGTTCAGACTCTATTTGATGAATGTTACAAAATTTCAAAAAAAAATATTGGATTTAGAAAATTTATTAATGAAATTGGGTGGAGAGAATTTTCTCATCATTTAATTAACCATTTTCCAAAAATGGAAACTGGGAATCTTAGGAAACAATTTGATAAATTTAAATGGGTCAAAGATAGTGATAAATTAACAAAATGGAAAAAAGGTCAAACAGGATACCCGATTGTTGATGCTGGAATGAGAGAGTTGCGCGAAACAGGATGGATGCACAATCGGGTAAGAATGATAACAGCATCATTTTTAGTTAAGCATTTAAGAATTAATTGGATAGAAGGTGAAAAATATTTTAGAGATTCTTTATTAGATTTTAATTCTGCAAATAATATTGCTGGGTGGCAATGGGTTGCAGGCTGTGGTGCTGATGCAGCTCCCTATTTTAGAATATTTAATCCGATTCTTCAGGGTGAAAAATTTGATCCCGAAGGTATATATGTAAAAAAATGGATCAAAGAACTATCCAAGTTACCCAAAAAATTTATACACAAGCCCTGGGAATTACCAAGTGACCTTTGTAATCAGTATGATTTTGATCTTGCAAGAGATTATACAAAACCAATAGTAAAACATGAAGAAGCAAGAAAATTAGCTTTAAATGCATTTTCAGAGTTAAAGAATTAATGAAAAAAAAAATTGCTGTTATTGGATCCGGTATATCGGGATTGTCAGCGTCCTACTATTTAAGAAAGAAATTTCATATTCAGTTATTTGAACAAAATGATTATTTAGGTGGTCACACTCACACGCACACTTTAACATTAGATAGTAAAGACGTTAATGTGGATAGTGGATTTATTGTTTTTAATAATTTTAATTACCAAAACTTTATAAAATTTATTAAAGAATTAAAGGTAAAATATCAGATTAGTGATATGAGCTTTTCTGTAACTAGTCTTAAAAAAAAATATGAATGGTCTGGAAAAAATTTAAAAACAGTATTAAGTAGTCAAAATATATTCACACTAAGATACTGGAGAATTTTAAAAGATATTTTTAGATTCAACAAAATTACTAGACAATATATAGAAACTAATAAAATCATTGATGAAACAGTAGATATATTTTTAAGAAAATCAAAATTTACTGACGAGTTTATAAACTTATATTTCTATCCAATGTGCTCATCCATTTGGTCAAACCCTATTGGTGCAATAAAAAGGTATAAAATACATTTTATTTTAAGCTTTTTCTCAAACCATGGACTAATAAATATTTTTAAAAAAAGGCCTATTTGGTTCACTATTTGCAACGGAAGTCGCACATACGTCGACAAAGTCAAGCAAGCTATTGGTGATGATAAAATAGTTTTAAAAAAAGTTACTAAAATTAACACTAAAAAAAAGAATATACACACAATCGATGGGTCTATCTATACCTACGATCATGTTATTTTAGCAACTCACACTGATGAAGTAAAAAAAATATTAAACTACATTAGCAAAGATCAAATCAATGTTTTGAATATGGTTAAATATAAAAAAAATATTGCTACAATTCATACAGATGAAACAATTATGCCCCTTAAAAAAGCAAATTGGTCAAGTTGGAATTTTACAGAAATCAACAAAACATTTGCTCTAACGTACTGGATGAATTTACTTCAGAACTTAAATACAAAAATAAATGTTTTTGTGTCCATTAATTGTGAAAATAAAATAAGAAAATCTAAAATTATAAAAAAAATAGCTTATAAACACCCGGTCTTCACTTGCAAAATTCAAGATTTGCAGAAAAAATTATCTAAAATTCAAGGCTATAATAATATCTGGTTTGTAGGAGCGTGGCAGGGGTATGGATTTCATGAGGACGGAATTAAATCATCCTTAAGAATAATAAAACAAATTAAATAATGAAAAATATATATTTCTACGAAACAACCGTATTTCATAAAAGAATAAAACCATTTAATAATTATTTCTCTTACAGCTATCCTTCTATAATGATTAACCTAGAAAATATTGAAACGTTAAAAAAAAAATTTTTTTTTTCAATAAATTCTTTTAACTTATTAAGTTTTTACGAAAAAGATCACGGTCCACAAATCAAAAATTCAAACTTATATAAATGGATATCAAAGAAAATTATAAAAAAATTCAAATATAAAAAAAAACTTTCTATTTATTTATTTTCAATACCTAGATTTTTGGGTTACGTATTTAATCCTATATCAATATACTTTTGCATAAACTCGTCCAACAAACTTGCATTTGTACTTTATGAAGTAAAAAACACGCATCATGAACAACATACTTATTTATTTAAGATTAATAATTCTAATATAAAAAAACATTCAACTAAAAAAAAATTCTATGTGTCCCCTTTTTTGAAAATGAGAATGAAATATGATTTTCACTTAAAGAGTTATTTTCCAAATATTAATTTAAATATTAATGTACTTAGTAATGAAATGTCATTATTAACTGGGTTTGTTTCTAAAGAAAAAAAACTTACAAATATAAATATTATTAAGACAATAATTTCTAATTTATTTTTCGCTCAAAAAATAATGTTATTAATTCATTATCAAGCTGTAAAAATATTTATTAAAAGTAAAAATTTTTTCTTTAAACAGAAAAAAAAGAAAGATACTATCTCTTATCATGAATAAATTTCTTAAGAATTTTTTAGATAATCAATTTAATAGTATTTTTTGGGGTTCTATTAAAGTTAATTTCAAAAATAATTATGAAAAAATATTTAATGGTAAAGAGGCTGGCCTAACATCTAATATTACAATACATGACGATACTATTGTTAAAGATGTTTTGTACAAAGGTGAATTAGGCTTTGCAGAGGGTTATATAAATAATAAATGGGACACTTCGAACTTAAACAACCTTTTAAAGATTTTATTAAAAAATCAACATATTAATAAAAAAGAAATTAAGCCAAATTTTTTTTTCAAAATCTTTGAGAAAATTAATTTTATATTTAAAAAAAATTCTATTTCACAGGCAAAAAAAAATATAGAATTTCATTATGATTTAGGTAATAATTTTTATTCTAAATGGCTAGACAACACCATGAGCTACTCATCAGCTCTTTACGATAATAAAGATCTAGATTTAAAGGAGGCTCAAATAAATAAATACAAAACTATTATTAAAAATTTGAACATAAATGAAAATGACAAAGTCTGCGAAATTGGCTGTGGTTGGGGTGGATTTATTAATAGTCTCACTACGCAATTTTCAAAAATAGATTTGAATGCTTTCACAATAAGCCAAAACCAATACAATTTTGTTAATCAAGCACTAATGAGCAAGGTTAATAATAACGTAAAGCTAAATTTTACAGACTACAGAAATATAAATCAAAAATTTGATAAAATTATTTCTATAGAAATGTTTGAAGCAGTTGGAAAAAAATATTGGGATGTTTATTTCGAAAAATTAAATGAATCCTTAAATAATGGTGGCAAAGCTTGTTTACAAATTATTACCATTAACGAAAATTCTTTCAAAAATTATTTAAATAATGTTGATTTTATACAAAAATATATTTTTCCAGGTGGTGTTCTGCCTAGTAAGAAAGTTTTATTTAATCTATTCAAAAAATACAAACTTGAACTTATACATCAGATAGATTTTGCAAACGATTATTGCAAAACTTTAATTGAGTGGAAAAAAAGATTTAATGATAATTGGCATACTATAAAAAATGATAAATTTAATGAGCGGTTTAAAAGGATTTGGAATTATTATTTTGACTATTGCGAAACAGGTTTTGCATTAAAACATACGGATGTAAGTCAATTTTATCTAAAGAAAATTGCTTAATTAACAATACTGTATTAATTACAAATCAGTAATATTATTTAATTATGAATAAAAGTATTATAGATCTAATTGGCAACACTCCCTTAATTTATTTAAGAGAAGCCTCAGAGCTAACTGGATGCAAAATATATGGTAAAGCTGAATTTCTAAATCCAGGCCAATCAGTTAAAGATAGAGCTGCTTTCTATATTATTAAGGACGCTCTTAATAAAAAAAAACTTGAAGTTGGTGGAACGATTGTTGAAGGAACCGCTGGTAATACTGGTATTGGAATTACTATGGTTGCAAACTACTTTGGAATCCATACGGTAATTGTTATACCAAATACACAGTCACAAGAAAAAAAAGATACGCTTAAACAATTAGGAGCAAAACTTATAGAAGTTGATGCAGTTCCTTATTCTGATCCTAAAAATTATGTCAAATATTCAGAATCTGTTGCTAAAGAAATGTCCAATAATGGCAGAAAATTAATATATTGGGCTAATCAATTTGACAACATAATCAATAAACAGGCCCATAGAGAAACTACCGCTGAAGAAATTTGGTCACAAACTGAAGGAAAAATAGACGGATTTATTTGCTCTGTTGGGACAGGTGGCACATTAGCAGGTGTAGCAGAAGGTCTTAAAAACAAAAATAAAAGTATTAAAATTGGTTTAAGCGATCCACATGGATCTGCTTTGTACAGCTATATTAAAAATAATACTCTAACAATGGAGGGATCTTCTATTACTGAAGGAATAGGCACCTCTAGGATAACTAAAAATTTTGAAAATACACCGATTGATTATGCTTATAGAATTGACGATACCAATGCACTCAATATTGTTTTTAAACTTTTAAAAAATGAAGGGCTTTTTTTAGGAACTTCATCTGGTATAAATGTTGCTGGAGCTATTGAAATGGCTAAAGAAATGGGTCCAGGCAAAACAATCGTGACTATTCTTTGTGATGTTGGTTCAAGATCGGCTAGTAAACTATTTAATATTGAATTTTTAAAATCAAAGAATCTGCCCTACCCTGATTGGCTATCCTAAAATTTGACTTAAAAACAGTTTTGTTCTTTCATTTTCTGGGTTTGCAAAAAATTCTTTTGTCTCTTTTTCCTCAACAATTCTACCTTCATCCATAAAAATTACTCGATCCGCAACCTCTTTAGCAAAAGCCATTTCGTGTGAAACAACAATCATGGTCATTCCCCCTTTTGCAAGATCGATCATAACATCCAAAACCTCTTTAATCATCTCCGGATCTAGAGCTGAAGTAGGCTCATCAAACAGCATAATTTTAGGCTCCATACACAACGCTCTTGCAATGGCAGCTCTTTGTTGTTGCCCACCGGACAACTGCCCTGGGAATTTTTTAGCCTGATCTTCGATTTTAACTTTTTTCAAATATTCCATAGCTAATTGCTCTGCGTCTTTTTTAGGTAATTTTCGTACCCAAGTGGGCGCTAATGTGCAGTTATCTAAAATAGTTAAATGGGGAAATAAATTAAATTGCTGAAATACCATCCCAACATCCCCTCTAATCTTTTCAACATTTTTTGTATTATGACTTAATGTAATTCCACGTACTACGATGGAGCCTTGTTGATGTTCTTCTAGCCTATTAACACACCTTATTAATGTAGATTTTCCAGATCCAGACGGACCACAAATAATAACTTTTTCACCTGCAAATACTGAAAGATTAATATCTTTTAGTACATGAAATTTATCATACCACTTGTTAACCTCAACTAATTCTATAACTTTTTCCTTCATTATTTGTTTTCTGTGCTAAATTTTTTTTCTAATTTTTGACTATAACTACTAAGAATAAATGATACTACACCAAAAATTATAGCAGCAAAAACATAACCTTCAACAGCCATACCAAGCCAATAGGGATTAGCTTTCGCCATATTAACTATTCCTAAAATCTCTGCCATGCCAACTAGGTATATTAAAGGTGTGTCTTTTAATAATGCAATAAAAGTATTGGTTATACCTGGAATTACTGTTTTAATAGCTTGAGGTAGAACAACAAAAAAATTCATTTGCCAATAGCCCATACCAATTGATTTAGCAGCATCATACTGTCCTCTTGGCAAAGATTGTAGGCCTCCTCTAACAACTTCTGCGACATAAGCAGACTCAAAGATAGCGATACCAATCGCAACACGTAGCAATTTATCTACAAAGGTTCCAGATGGTAATAATAACGGAAACATTACGGCAGCGGCAAATAAAACGGTTAGCAAAGGTATTCCTCTCCATGTTTCAATAAAGCAAATGCAGAAATATTTAATAACTGGCAATTCAGATCTTCTTCCCAATGCCAAAAGAACACCCAAAGGAAAAGAAAGAATAATCCCAAAAATTGCAAGAATAAATGTCAGAGCCAGCCCTCCCCACTCTCTTGTTTCAACAATAGTCAACCCAAAACCTCCTCGAATTAGAATAAATGCAATAACAGGAAATATGAAAATTAAAAAAAACAAAATATACAACTTGTATTTTTCTCTAACAAAGAAAGAAAAACCAATAGTTCCAATAAAAATAATAAAACTTAAATTAATTCGCCATATATGTTCAACGGGATAAAAACCATACATGAGTTTTTCGAACCAAACACTAATAAAAACCCAACAAGCTCCACCAGCTGTGCAGTCAGTTTTTAATTTACCTGAGAATGTAGCATCCAGAATAGCCCAATTTATGAATGGCGGTATAATCGAAAACAATAAATAGATACAAAATAAAGTGATTAAAGAATTCCACCAATTTGAAAACAGACTTTTTTTAGACCATTGTATAAAATTTATTAACATATTATTTTTCAACAAAAGCTATTTTGTGATTATACCAGTTAAGAAATGCCGAAATAATTAAGCTTATCGACAAGTAGGTGAGCATAACAATAAAGATAATTTCAATAGCTTTACCAGTTTGTGATAGTGCTGTACCAGCAAACACACTCGCAAGATCTGGATAGCCAATTCCTGCTGCAAGAGATGAGTTTTTAAGTAGATTTAAATATTGATTGGTTGTGGGTGGTATTATTACTCTTAAAGCCTGTGGTATAATTATAAGTTTTAGTGATTGTGAATTATTAAAACCAAGAGATTTTGACGCTTCTTTTTGACCCTTGCCAACAGATAATATTCCAGCTCTAACATTTTCTGCAATAAAAGTTGAAGTGTAAAGAGAAAGAGCAAAAAGCAATGCTAAAAATTCTGGTACTAATTTTACTCCACCGACATAATTAAAAATACCAAAATTTTGAATTAATTCTGCTCGCTTCAATTGAAGATCAGTATTTCCAATTAAAGCAAAAATAGTTGTAAATAATATCAAACACAAAATACTTATCTTAAATACAGGAAGAGATTTGCCACGTTCATAAATTAATTTTTTTGAATAATATCGAGCTAGAAAGATTGCAAGTATTGCACAAACCAAACCATAAAAAATTGCATTAAAGTTTGTAAAAATAAATTTTGGAAAATAAGCGCCCTGCACATTCACAATCAGAAAATCTAAAAAAATAAAGCTATTTTCTGTACTGGGTAAATTTCTCAAAACTACAAAATACCAAAAAAATATCTGTAAAATTAAAGGAAGATTTCTTAATATTTCAACATATAATTGTGATAATTTTGATAATAAAAAGTTATTAGATAATCTTGCTACTCCGACTAAAAATCCGAGTATAGTAGCAAAAACAATGCCAAATGATGAAACAAGTAGTGTATTTAATAATCCAACTAGATAGGCTCTTCCAAAACTATAAGAACCGTCATAATCAATTAAGCTAAACTGAACATCAAATCCTGAGTTAGTTTTCAAAAAATCAAAACCAGAAGAGATATTTCTAGAAGCCATGTTAGTTTGGGCATTGCTAGTAAAATAATAAATAATAAAAACAAAGGTAAATAGAAGCAACAATTGAGGTATTAAGTTACCTAATCGCAAATTTTTTTTTACAGAATTTTTTATTTCTTCAATTCTAAGCATGAAACTTAAATAAAGGGGCCAGTATTAACCAGGCCCCTTTAGTTTTTAAGATAAAATTATCTTACTGGTGGTGCGTATAGAATTCCACCTTTTGTCCAAAGTTGATTTGGTGAACCACTTCTTGCTAAACCAATTGGTGTGTTAGCGCCTACGTTTTTTTCGTAAACTTCACCGTAATTACCAACTTGTTTTATAATGTTATAAGCCCATTCAGGAGCAAGTCCTAAACTTTTACCTGTATCACCTTCTAATCCAAGAAGTCTTTTAATATTTGGATTATCAGTTGATTTCATAGAGTCGATATTTTTAGATGAAACACCTAGTTCTTCAGCTTCAATCATTACATATAATGACCAAGATGCGATGTCTTTCCAATTTTGATCATCTCCTCTTACAACAGGTCCCAAAGGTTCTTTGGAAATGGTTTCAGGTAATACAGTGTGTTCAGCAGGATTTTTCATTTTTGTTCTTTGTGCAGCTAAACCAGATTTATCTGTGGTATACACATCACAACGACCAGCATCGTAAGCAGCAACTGCTTCATCGGCTTTCGTAAATGCAACTGCTTCATATTTAAGATTATTTGCTTTGAAATAATCTCTTAAATTTAACTCAGTTGTAGTTCCTGTTTCCACACAAACTTTTACGTTGTTAAGTTTTTTTGCTGAATTAATTTTAGCAGCTTTTCTAACGATAAAACCTTGACCGTCATAAAAGTTTGTTCCAACAAATTCTAAAGCCAAACCAGCGTCCCTTGATAATGTCCAAGTAGTATTTCTTGCTAACATATCTATTTGACCTGATTTTAAAACTTCAAATCTATCTTTAGCGCTTAATGGTTGATATTTAACTTTGTTAGCATCGCCAAATACTGCAGCAGCTACTGCTCTGCACATATCAACATCGATACCCGTCCATTTACCGGAAGCGTCAGCATTTGAAAATCCTGGAACTCCTTGAGAAACTCCACAATTTAAACTTCCTTTTTTAGTTACATCATCTTTTGTTCCAGCATTAGCTGTTACACTTGATATCACAAATGCAAATAGCAAAGCTAATGAACCAAAGAATTTTAAGATATTAGTCTTCATTAGTTATCCCCTTTTTTAATGTTTAAGTACTTACTTATAACTGATAAAAATTATGTTTCAAAAAATAATAAATCAATCACTGGTTGTGCAGGAATTTGGAAGTAATTTTTTTTCTTAATATTCTGTCTTTTTTTAACTTATATTCAAATTTCATGGCTAAGATTTTGCTCTTAAATTTTCTAAAATAAATAAGTTTCCACAATTTGCCTCTTGTGAACTTTGCACCCTTGCTAGTGTTGTGAGCTTTAAGTCTGTTGTTAATATTAATTGTATATCCAACATAGCTGATTTTGTGCAATTCATTAAATATCATGTACACGAAAAAAGATTTATTTTTTTGGATAATATCAGACTTCATAAGAGGTGGTGCGCCCGGCATGATTCGAACATGCGACCCTCGGTTTAGAAAACCGATGCTCTATCCAGCTGAGCTACGGGCGCAAATAAGAACCTTCTAACTAAAATATATAACAGAGTAAATAAAATAATGTTCAAATTATTTCCACAATATTTTTTTAATTATAACTAAAATTGTAATAAAATGAATTTTTGAAAGGAATACTAAAAACAAAATAGAAAAATGAGAAACATAACTTAAATCGTAAAAAGATAGATTGGCTTTAATATAATTAGATGGCAAAGTATTATTAAGACTCAAAAAAGCTAATTTGTATACCTGCTCAAAAGAAAGATTATCAAAACTTAATAACAAAATTGCTATAAGCAAAAAAACAACATAAAAAACAAAAATTAATGATGCAATATAGAAGTCAGAACTTTTAATTGTTTCTGAATTATTAAAAATAGTTTTTTTCATAATAGCGGAAGGGCTAAGCAATTTGACAACTTCTATTAAAAATTTTTTTATGAAAAATACCATTCTCATGAACTTAAATCCTGATCCAGTTGAATAGATTGATCCTCCAATAAACGTTAAGACTAAAAATATATTCACAAAATAAGAATCAGTATATTTTCCAATTGGAATACCAGATGTTGATATAGAGGTAGTTACTAGGAGAAAAATGTTATTAAAATCATCTCTGAGTGGAAAAATGGCTAAAAGCAAAAAGGAAATGGCAAAAACAAAAATTATTAATTTCAAATCTTCATTAAAGCTAAAATTCTTATCTTTTTTTAAAATTTGATGAAAAATAAATATATTTAATGAACTTAATAAAAAACAAGATGCGACTATCATGCTATCTATTTTGCTAGATAACAACAAATGCTCTTTAATATAAAATCCACCAGAGGAGACAATGGTCATCATTAAATTAAGTTTTTCGAAAAAATTCAAATTAGTTAGGTTTAGAAACAACAAAACTAATAAAGAAAATATAATATAAGAGTATAATATATTATAAAAATTATCTAAAAACTTGTTCTCGAAATTTAAAGAATTAACTTGATCAGAAATATATTTAGTTGGTAAAAAGTTAATTTTAAGTGACGATAAAATTGTTATTATTATAAACAAATAATAAAAACCACCTAGCCATTGAGATCCTGAACGCCATAATAAAAAAGAATCATTTAGAGATCCTGGATCTTTAAAAATAGAAAAACCATATCCTAAAAAACCTGAAAAAGATTCATAATAAGCTAAGAAAAAATTTAATTGATAATAACTAAAGTAAAAAGGTATTGTTATAATTGCAGGATAAATAATAAAACCTAGCAATATAAAAATTAAGAGGTCAATTTTATTTAATATTTTATCGCTTTTGAAAAAGTGACTCAAAATGAAAAGGCAAGAGGAAGCTAATAATGCAAAGTAATAGAGATGTATTTGTTCTGTATTACCAGAAAAGTAAGTAAAAATAATCAAACACAAAGACATTGCCGCAATGGGAGCTGCAAACCATCCAAGATAGTAAAAAATTACTCTAGCGTTCATGAGTTTTAATATTTACTAAAAATAAGGAGAAATTTTGAATAGGTCTTCAATTTTCGGTAAATTCTCCCTGCTAGATAATAGGATAACCGTATCATTTAAATTAAATACAGTTTCTTTTTTCGGTACAAGAACTTCCTTGTCTCTGACGATTAAACCTATTTTTATTCCATCAGGGATATTAGCTTTACTTAAGGAAATATTTAATAACTCTGAACTTTCTAAAATTTTAGCTTCAATGACTTCAAACTCTCCATTATCAAGTGTATATACACTTTCAATTTTTCCTTTGTGAACATGTTTTAAAATTGTTGATACTGTAGTCATGCGTGGATCAACTATGTCGTCTAATTTTAAAGATGATTGTAACAGCGCATAATTTGAACTGTTGACTATTGAGATACTTCTTTTTACCCCTCTTTTTTTGCTCAATAGAGCTGACATAATGTTATTTTCATCATCATCAGTCAAAGACAGCACAGTATCAATTTCATCTATATTGATTTCTTGCAGTAAATTTTCATCTAGTCCGTCACCTTTTACAACGATAGTTTCATTAAGCTCATTAGCTGCAAATTCGGCTCGTTCTGGATTTTTTTCAATAATTTTAACTCTTGGTTTTTGCTCATTTTCTTCAAGCATCTTAGCCAAATCCAATCCTATATTACCAGCTCCAATAATTAATATTGTTTTAGCAAGTTTTTCCTCTTTTCCAAAAATAGAAAGGGTTCTGTCTACTTGTTTAGAATTTGTTAAGACAAACGCTTTATCGTCTTTTACCAATTTGTCATTTTTTTTTAATATTAAAAATTTATCATTTCTTAAAACACCCAATACATTTGCTTCTAGATCTGAAAAAATACTTGTTAATTTTGAAAGTGCTGTATTAACAATTGGACATTTTTCATCTATCTGAATTTCAATTAATCTCACTACATCACTTGCAAAAGGGATACTATCTATAGCACCAGGCGCTTCAAGTTTTCTATATAAAGACTTGGCAACCTCAAACTCTGGTGAGATAATTATATCTATTGGAAGATTTTCTTTGCTAAAAAGACCCTTCCAAATTGGTTTTAAAAATTCTTTAGATCTTATTCTTGCAATTTTTCTTGGAATTTTAAAAAGAGAATGTGCAACTTGACAAACAATCATATTCGTTTCATCATTCCTGGTAACTGCAATAATCATGTCTGCATTTTTAGCACCAGCTTTTTCAAGAATTGATGGATAGGTAGCAATTCCTACTATTCCTTTGGCGTCTTGAGTGTCGTTGATTTTTTGTATATCGACACCATTTTTGTCAATAACGGTAACTGAGTGACCTTGTTGTGAAAGTTGATTGCAAATTGAATAACCAACTTTGCCAGCACCGCAAATTATTATGTTCATTTGTACGTAATACCTAAAGAAGTTAATTTTCTATGCAAGGCCGATCTTTCCATGCCAATATTTTCCGCGGTTTTTGAGATATTTAGACCATTTTTTTTAAGCTGGTGAGTTAAATACTCCTTTTCAAATTGCTCTCTAGCCGCTTTCAAAGGACTATCGAAATCTAAAGAAGTAGATGATTCACTGGATGCTTTAGTTTCAATACTTTCTCTAATAATTTGATTGACCCCTTTGTCACTACCCTCAGATAATATGATTATTCTTTCAACTAAATTCCTTAATTCCCTTACATTTCCTAACCAATCGTATTTATATAATTGCGTATAATTTGGTCTAATTGAAATTTCTCTTTTACCTAAATTCTTTGAAATTTTTTGAGAAAAGTATTCAATTAACAACGGTATATCTGAATTTCTATTTTTTAAACTTGGTATAGAAATGGATACAACAGCAATTCTTTGAAACAAATCTTCTCGAAAATTACCGGCTAAAATTTCCTCTCGAAGATCTTTGCTGCTAGACGTTAAAACTCTAACATCGGTAGTGATTTCCTTGTCATCACCAACACGTCTAAATTTTTGTTCAGTCAGAACTCTTAAAATTTTTGCCTGTGTTTCTAAAGGGATATCCGAAACATTATCAATCAATAGTGTACCTTTATTTGATTTTTCAAAAAAACCCTGAATTATTGTGCCATCACTTTTTTTAATACCAAACAACTCTGTATCGAAAGTTTCAGGATTTAATAAAGCGCCGTTACATACTGTAAATGGAAAATCCTGCCTTAATGAATTTTTATGAATAGTCCTTGCAATTAATTCTTTACCTGAACCTGAAGGACCAAAAATCAAAACTCTTGTATCAGTAGAGGATATTTTTTTTATCGTATCTCTTATTGATCTTATTTCTTTACTATCTCCAATAATTTCATAGGTATCATAGAAAAGTTTTTGCAAATTTTTGTTTTTATTTTGCAAATCATAAGTTTCAAGAGCACGCTTGGTAAAATTCAAAAGACGATCCTTATTAAAAGGTTTTTCTAAAAATTCATACGCACCAAGCTTCATAGAATCTACAGCTAATTGAATGGTGGCGTGACCAGAAATCATAATAACTGGAATAAATTTGTTAATTTTTTTAATTTTTTTTAATAAATAAATCCCATCTTTTTTTTTATCATTTAAAGAAATATCGACAATTGCTAAATTGAAATCATTTGAATCTATTTTTAATTCAGCATCTTCAACCGTACCTGCTTGTAATGTTTCGTATCCTTCATCAGATAGAATACTAGATAGTAAAAATCTAATATCTTTTTCATCATCGATAATTAGAATTTTTTTCATAAATTTTTACTTATAGAAAAATTAATACATGCACCACCAATCTCGTGATTAGTAAATTTAATATGACCTTCATGTTCGTGAATTATTTTCGAGACTATAGACAGGCCAAGTCCTGATCCGTTAGTTTTAGTTGTGAAATATGGCTCTATTGAGTTATTTATATTTTTAACTGGAAAACCCACACCATTATCTATTAATTCAAAATTATAAAACAAATCATCTTCATTTGTTTTAATGGAAATTAACCCATTTTTTAAATCATTATTTTTTTCCATTATAGATTCTACGCTATTTTTTATGATATTAGTAAATAGTCGATAAATTTGATTTCTATCACATTTAATAATTGGTTCAGGAATACCATTGTGTAATTCAAAATTTATATTTTGATAATTACTTTTGTAAGGATTGATAGAGTTTTCAATTACATCAATTATGTTAATTTTTTCAAAAATAGGATCGGGCATTCTAGCAAAATCTGAAAATGAATTAAGAAGTGAGCTTATTTCTTTAATTTGTTGATTTATTAAAAGAATGTGTTGATCAAATTGATCGCTATTACTGGTTATTTGATTTTTAAATTTGTCGCGAATACTATCAAGCGATAATTGTATTGGTGTTAAAGGATTTTTAATCTCATGCGCTAACTTTTTAGCAATAATATTCCAAGCTTCAAATCTACCGCTTAAAGAAATTCTTTTTTGATCATCTTTAATTTTATTAACCATTTGATTAAAAGTTGAATTTAATTCTAAAAAATCACTATCAAGGTTTGTTTCTTCAAGTTTAACATTATAATTTCCTTTTTTAATTTCATTAGAGGCATCAAAAAGTGAAATTAGAGGTTTAGTAACATAAGCTGAAAGATTTATAGAAACTATACTTGCTAAAAAAATTAATAGCAGAGTTATAATTATATACACAATCATAAAAGTGACTTGTAAATTAAAAATATTATTTTTAATTTGAAAATAATAGGAAGAAACTTCACCTGTTTTTTTTATATAATTCACAATTTGAGGATCAACATTTTGCACAACATACAAATAGGCATTTTCAAAATTTGAAAGTTTTACCATCCCATAAGTTTTGTTAGTATAGGCGCTAGATATAATTATAGGTTTTCCAGATTTAGCTGCGGATAATATATAAGAGTCGGGCTTTGAAAATTTAGTTACATCGAAACCTGGAAAAGATAATAAAAAATCTCCAATCTCTGAAACAATATAAACATTACTGATTGATCTAATTCTAGCTTGGGCTGAAATATAATTTTCGAACTCTTTTTTATTATCAACTAACTTATCTTTATTTCTGTTAAAATCATTTGCTATCAAAAGAATATCTTTACTTATTGATCCTTGATGCTCATTTAAGTATTTTTTTGCAATTTCAACTGAATTAGTTACCGCTTCATTGATCTTTTTATCAAACCATTTTTCAATACTAAAATTAAAAATAATTAACGAAAAAATTGCAATAATAATGCTAGGAATTCCGGCAAGTGATATAAAATAAAATAAAAATTTTGTTCTGGTTTTTTTTCCTATTATATTTTGACTTTTGTTAATTAAATAAAGATTAAAAAACTTGTAGAAGACAAATGATAAAAAAAATACAAGTAAACACAAATTTATGATTAGCAAAATTTGTATATTTATAGGGGTTAGATCAATAAAGCCTTTACCAGCAAATGTTTGAATAGTTAAAAAAACTATAATCACAGATAATACTGTGATAAATCCAATGATATAATTAATGTTTAATTTTTTAAAATTCATAAAATGTTAGTAGCTGGCCTAATTGTTGCTGGCGGTTCTTCCAAAAGATTTATCAGTTCTACTCCAAAACAGTTTCACGTTATTGATAACGATATTGTTATAAACCATAGTATTAAAAAATTTCTTAATAATAAAAAAATTTCAAAGTTAATTATAGCAATACAAAAGAAAACATACAAAAAATATAGCAGATTAATACTAAAGCATAAGAAAATCATAATAGTTAATGGCGGACAAACAAGGGCTTTATCTGTTTTAAATGGTTTAAAAAAAGCCAAAAAATTAAAAATTAATAAAATTCTAATTCATGACGCTGCTAGACCTTTTTTTTCAAGTGATTTAATAAATCTAGAAATTAAGTATTTAAAAAAATTTAATGCAGTTATACCTTGTGTTCCTTCAACAGATACGCTGGTTTCTGGTAACCAAATTATTTCAAGAGAAAAAGTAAAAAATATTCAAACACCTCAAGGTTTTGATTTTAAAACAATTTTAAAACTACACTTATTAAATAAAAATAAAAATGTTAGTGACGATTCAACATTATTTTTTAATAATAAAATTAATGTAAAAATTATCAAAGGTAATATTTTTAATAAAAAGATCACATTCATTGATGATTTAAAAAATATTAGAGATAAATTGTATGGTATTGGATACGATATCCACGAAATGATTCCTGGGAGAAAATTATTTGTGGGTGGTATTTATATACCCTCAAAAATGGGGCCAGTAGGACACTCAGATGGTGATAGTTTACTTCATGCTTTAATAGACAGTCTGCTTGGTGCAGCAAAAAAAGGTGATATTGGAACTTTGTTTCCCAATAGTTTAAAATTCAAAAATATTCGATCAACAAAATTATTAACGACAACAATCAAAATCCTAAAACAAAACAAGTTGGAAATTGATAGCATAGATCTTAATATTATTTTGCAAAGTCCAAATTTAACCAAGTATAAAGCTAAAATACAAAATAATTTGGCAAAAATATGCGGCATAGACAACAGAAAAATTAATATCAAAGCAAAGACAACTGATCGATTAGGTATTATTGGAAAAAACAAAGCCTTAGCTTGCGAAGTCATTTCAGTTTTAAAGTATGAACATTAAAATCGTAAAGAATTTTCTTACTTTATTTGGAATTGGGTACATAAAAATTGCATCTGGGACATTTGCATCTCTTTTTACTTGTTTTTTTTATTATTTTTTAATTTTGTTAAATATAAATTTAGCTGTACCGGCCTTGATACTGTTATTTATAATACCCACCTCAATAATAACTATTAATAGTAACCAAAGATTATTTAGTGAAATAGATGCAAGAGAGATTGTTATTGATGAATTCATTGGACAATCAATTTCAATTATAAGTGCATACTATTTTTTTTTAATTTTTCATGATTTTAATATGAATCATGACAAATGGTTTCTTACCAAGTTTATGTTTATAGCTTTTATTTCATTTAGGGTTTTTGATATTCTGAAACCTTTTCCTATTAACTTAATAGACAAAATAAAGAATGGCTACGGCGTAGTTATGGATGATATTTTGGCTGGAATATATTCTACTATATTTTTATATATAGTTTATAAAATAACAGACTAATGTTTCTCGACTTAATAAAAGAATTAGAGAGGAAAAAATTAACTATTTCTACAGCTGAATCTTGCACTGGTGGCTTACTCTCTAGTCAAATTACATCAGTAAACGGATCATCTAAAGTTTTTTTAATGGGATTGGTAACCTATTCAAATCAGTCAAAAATAAAAATTTTAAAAATTTCAAAATCACTAATTAAAAAATATGGAGCTGTTAGTGAGAAATGTTGCTATTCAATGGCCAAGAATTTAAGCAAAATTAGTAAGTCAAGTATAGCTATTTCTATTACAGGCATAGCAGGTCCTGGTGGTGGATCTCCAACAAAACCAGTTGGCTTAGTATATGTTGGACTATGCAAGGATAATGCTATTTTTGTTAGAAAGTTTTTGTTCAAAAAAAGTTTAGGACGAATTGGCATTCAGAAAAAAACTTGCGAAGAAGTAATAAAAATTATTAAGGGAACTATTTAAGTTTTTTTTCTGCCCTATCTTGAAAAGCCAAAAAAATTTTTTCAAAGCCTGTATTAAAAAATTTTTCAAAAATTTTATTAAGAATAAAATTATCTAGTTCTATCTCTATATAAAAATTTACTTCACAACTTTTTTTTGAAAGTTCCTTGAATTTCCAAATATTATTAAGTTTTTTTAGTGGCCCATTAAGATGTTTTACTGATATTTCAGATTTATTTTTATCTAAAATTACCAAACTTGTATATGTGTCTGCAAATTGTTTATATCCAATTTCCAAATTTGCAGAAATATTTTTTATTAAATCGTTTTCTTTTTTTTCTACAATGTATGAATTTTTACACCAAGGTAAAAACTCTTTGTATTTGTCAATATCCAAAATTAGATTTATTACTTCATCTTTTGAAAAAGCAAATTTCTTTGTTACAGACTTTATTGGCAAGTATCTAATCCGGCTTTACGTTTAGATTTTAAAATGGCAAAATCTTCTCCGGCATGGTAGCTAGATCTTGTTAATGGACTTGAAGCCACCATTAAGAAACCTTTTGAATAAGCAATATCTTTGTACATTTCAAAATCCTCTGGGGTGATAAAATTTTTCACAGGGAAATGTTTTGGTGTTGGTTGCAGATACTGTCCGATCGTCAAAAAATCAACATTCGCACAACGAAGATCATCCATTACTTGACATAGCTCATCTTTGTTTTCTCCTAAACCGACCATCAAGCCTGATTTGGTAAAAATATTTGGATTATAAGCTTTTACATTAGCTAATAAATTTAATGATTGAAAATACCTTGAGCCTGGTCTTACTCTCAAATAAAGGCTCGGTACTGTTTCTAAATTATGATTAAAAACATCAGGGTTGGAGTTTACAACTATTTTATATGAATCTTTCTTTCTTAAAAAATCTGGTGTTAAAATTTCTACTGTAGTATTTGGATTTTTAGATTTTATAGAATTTACTACGTTGGCAAAATGTTGAGCCCCGCCATCATCCAGATCATCTCTGTCAACAGATGTAATAACCACATGGCTCAGTTTTAGTTCATATACAGAATTTGCAATTTTTTCTGGTTCGGCCAAATCAATATTTGATGGTATTCCTGTTTTAACATTACAAAAAGCGCAAGCTCTTGTGCAAGTATCGCCCAAAATCATAAATGTGGCGTGTTTCTTGGACCAACACTCTGAAATATTTGGACAATTAGCTTCCTCACAAACTGTAACTAAACCCTTATCTTTTATTATTTTTTTTGTTTCAGCAAAAATACTAGAGTTGTTAATTTTAACTCGAATCCAATCAGGCTTTTTTTTAATTGGATTAAATTCTTTATTAACTTTTTCTGGGTGTCGTAATTTTTGCATTTTATTTTAATAAAAATAATTTTTCATTTTTTTTTCCAATAACAAAAAAATTTCTATAAAGCTCATCCAGAAAATCTAAATTTAAGTTGGACTTTACAAGCATAGCATTTTTTAATTTTAAACTTTCTAATTGATTAATAATATACTTTTCTTCTTCAATTTTTTTAATCAGAAGTTCATTTTTTTTTATATAAGAAAAATAACCTCGATTACCGTCTAATAAATTAATAAATATGTATAAAAATATGAACAAATTAATTAGTAAAAATTTATGAAGTTTAAAGTATGAAATAAAATTCTTCATTTAATTTTTGCCATAGTTATATTACTTCCGTTTAAATCCTCTATTCTAAGAAGTCTATTATATTTAGATACTCTCTCAGATCTAGCTAGTGATCCTGTTTTAATTTGATTAGAATTTGTAGCAACAGCAAGATCTGCTATAAATGTATCTTCAGTATCGCCCGATCTATGAGATATAATTGTATTAAATGAGTTTTTTTGCGCTAGCTCGATAGTATCAAGAGTTTCAGATACAGAGCCAATTTGATTAACCTTAATTAAAATAGCGTTTGCGGAATTATTTTCAATGCCTTTTTTAAGTCTAATAGAATTTGTAACAAACAAATCATCACCAACAATTTGCACATTACTACCTATTTTTTTTGTTAATTTTTTCCAAGTATTCCAGTCATCTTCAAATATAGGGTCTTCGATTGATTTGATTGGATATTTTGCTGTAAGTTGTTCGTAGTAAGATATCATACCCTCTGGATCTGTTTTTGTACTATTTTCAATAACATAAGACTGACCATCATAAATTTCGTTAGCAGCAACATCTAAACATAAATTAAAATCTTTGCCTGGAACGAAACCAGAATTAATAATTGATTGCATAATATAATCTAACGCTTGTTGATCGCTGTTCAAAGAAGGTGCAAACCCACCCTCATCACCCACATTTGTGCTTAAATTTTTTTTGGTTAGTAATTTTTTAAGATTTTGTATAACTAAAAAAGACATTTGCATACACTCTGAAAAACTTTTAGCTCCATCAGGTCTGATCATAAACTCCTGAATCTGCAAAGAATTATTAGCATGAGCCCCTCCATTTATAATGTTTAACATTGGGTATGGTAGAGTATGTATTTTTGTTTTACTTAAATATTCATATATTTGAACTTTTTTAAATGCGGACGCAGCTTTGCAATTTGCTATTGATACCGCTAAAATTGCATTAGCTCCCAAATTTGATTTATTAGTGGTTCCATCAAGACCAATCATAATATTATCAATATTTTTTTGATCTAAGGCTGAATTATTTATTAATGCAGGAAAAATTTTATTATTAATATTTTCTACCGCTTGTAAAACACTTTTATTTAAATATTTTTCGTTTGTATCTCTTAATTCATGAGCTTCATGCGTTCCAGTGGATGCGCCTGAAGGAACAATGGCAGACCCAAAACTTCCGTCATCCAAAGTTACTTCTGCTTCAACCGTAGGAAATCCTCTACTGTCAAAAACTTGTCTACTTTTAATATTTTTAATTTTAGACACTATTAAAATTTAATTTTATTTTTTAATAATTGAGTCAATTTTTTTTAAATTCTGCAATAAAGTTTCTAGTTTATTAATGTTTAACATATTGGCTCCATCGGAAGGAGCATTGTCTGGGTTGTCATGTGTTTCAATGAAAATTGCTGCTACTCCTACAGCTACAGCCGCTTTAGATAAAGGATCAATAAATTCTCTTTGTCCACCGCTTGCATTTCCTTTGCCGCCTGGCTGTTGAACAGAATGTGTGGCATCAAAAATTACTGGATATCCTAATTCTTTAAGAACAGGAATGGTTCTAAAATCAGAGACAAGAGTATTATATCCAAAACAAACACCCCTTTCAGTAATTAAAATATTTTTATTATCACTTTCTTCAATTTTACTTACAACATTTTTCATATCCCATGGAGCAAGAAATTGTCCTTTCTTAACATTAATAATTTTTCCAGTCTTGGCTGCAGCGATCAAAAGATCTGTTTGTCTGCATAAAAATGCTGGTATTTGAAGAATGTCAACATGACGGGATACAATTGAGCACTGCTCAGCCGTGTGAACGTCTGTCAAAATTGGAACATTAAATTTTTTTTTAATCAAATCAAAAATAACCATTGATTTTTCAAGACCCAAACCTCTTTTTGCTTTGATGCTTGTTCTGTTTGCTTTGTCAAAAGAGGTTTTGTAAATAAAATTAATTTTCAATTTTTTAGTAATCCTTTGAATCTTTTCAACCATGGCAAAAGCGTGATTTTTGCTCTCTAGCTGACATGGCCCTGCTATTAGAGAAAATGGTAAATTATTTGCTATCTTAATATTTGAAATTTTAATTACTTTTTGTTTCATTTATATTTTTTAGCCGCAGCTATAAACGATGAGAATAAGGGATGCGGTGCTAAAGGTCTAGATTTAAATTCAGGATGAAACTGAACTCCAATAAACCAGGGATGATTTTTATACTCCACAACTTCAGGTAATTTATTATCTGGAGACACTCCAGAAAAAATCATTTTTTTTTCTTCAAATTTTTCTAAAAAGTTAATATTAACCTCGTATCTATGCCTGTGCCTTTCGTGAATTATTTTTGAATTATAAATTTTTTTTATAAGAGAATTTTCTTTAAGTTTCGCTGGATAAAGACCTAATCTCATAGTCCCTCCAAGATTTTTATCCGTTCCTTTATGTAGCCTGCCATCTTTTTCCCACTCATCAATAAGTCCCACCACTGGAACACCATTTTTAGAAATTTCGCTTGAACTTGCATTTTTAATTTTAAGAATATTTCGTGCAAATTCTATCACGGCCATTTGCATACCAAAACAAATTCCCAAAAAAGGTATTTTATTAATACGAGCGTAGCGAATAGCTGCAATTTTTCCTTCCGTTCCTCTTCTTCCAAAACCACCTGGTATTAAAATTCCATGTACCCCTAATAGTTTTTTCTTAATCTCAGAAGCTTTTAAGTTATCAGATTCAATTCTAATAATTTTTACTTTTAAATTATTTTTAATACCACCATGAATTAAGGCCTCATCTAAAGATTTGTAAGCATCTTTGAGATTTACATATTTACCAATAATTGCAATATTTACCGTTTGTTTAGAACCCAAAACTGTTCTCGTAATTTTTTTCCATGGTATCAAATTTGGCTTCTTTTTTGATTTTATTTTAAAATACTTAAGAACTTGCTGATCAAGTTTTTCATTGCTAAAACTTATCGGAGCCTCGTAGATTGTTTTAACGTCTATAGTCTCTATGACATTGTCAATTGCCACATTGCAGAATAAAGATATTTTTTTTCGATGCTCAGAAGGTATTGGTTGTTCACATCTACAGATAATTATGTTTGGTTGAATACCTAAAGCTCTAAGTTCCTTTACAGAATGTTGAGTTGGCTTTGTTTTAATCTCATCAGAAGCTTTCATGTATGGAACTAATGTTAAATGAATAAATAATGCATTTTTTATTCCAATATCTATTGAAAATTGTCTAATAGCTTCCAAAAAAGGTAGACTCTCGATATCACCAACGGTTCCACCTATTTCGCATATTACAAAGTCTTCATTAGTAATATCCTTTTTAATAAAATCTTTAATTTGATTTGTAACATGAGGAATTACTTGAACAGTTTTACCAAGATAAAGGCCTTCTCGTTCTTTTTTTAAAATATCACTATAAATTTTGCCAGTAGTAACATTGTCAGATTTTTTTGCAGATATGCCGCTAAATCTTTCGTAGTGACCAAGATCCAAATCTGTTTCTGCACCATCATCAGTAACGAAAACTTCGCCATGTTGAAATGGGCTCATTGTTCCTGGGTCCACATTTAAATATGGATCTAATTTTCTAAGACGAACCTTAAAACCTCTAGATTGAAGAAGATAGGCTAATGAAGCTGAAGAAAGACCTTTTCCTAAAGAAGAAACCACGCCCCCAGTAACGAATATATAACGAGCCATGGAAGAATGTTATAAGATATTTTATTAAGATATAAAAGCTTAATTACTTAGCTGTAGGTATTTGTGGTGAACTGTTCTTTTTTTCCAATTGTTCAATTTTATCAATGATTGAACCGGAAGGTTTTTCTTTTTTATGGATTATAGTCAGCGAGATACTCGTGATAATAAAAAAAACAGCCATAACAGATGTAAACTTAGTTAAAAAATCTCCTGCAGAACGTGAAGACATAAGGCTGTCATTTCCTGCTCCAATACCAAGCGCACCACCTTCTGATCTTTGTAACAAGACTGATCCAATAAGCAATATCGCTATCACAATATGAATAATTAGAATTATATTTTCCATTAATTAGCTAATTATAATAATTGACTATAATTTCAATAAAATTCTTAGCTTTCAGAGACGCTCCTCCAACTAAATAACCAGAACAGTGATTAATTAATCTTAAATTTTTAATATTAGAGTGGTTAACAGAGCCACCATATAAAATTTTAGGATTTCTTATTTTATATTTTTTTTTTAAAAAAATATTTAAAAAATTAAAAATTTTATTCAAATATGCCTCATCAGCAACAACTCCTGTACCAATTGACCAAATTGGCTCATAAGCAAATATTACATTAGAAAGATTTTGATGCATTGAAAGGGCTTTTGTAATTTGCATTTTTAAAATAGCTAATGATTTATTGTTTTTTTTTTGTTTAAACGTTTCTCCAATACATAAAATAATCTTTAAATTACTATTAAGAGATGTATTTATTTTTTTTTTAATTTCAGAAAAACTTTCTCCTTCAAGCCTCCGCTCAGAATGGCCAATTATTACATACTCAGCACCACACTGTTTAAGTAATTTGGGGCTAAGGGAACCTGTCTTGGCACCGTAGTCAATATTAGTGCTAGATACATTTTGAGCACCAAACTTTATTAAGTTAGATAGGTTTTTTTTACTAAAATAGGTTAGTAAGGGTATTGGAGGACAGTAGATTACAATTTTTAAAAATTTATTAAATTTTTTTTTTAAAAAGTCCGCCACTTTATTAATTTCTTTTAAATCAGAGGGAGTGCCATTCATTTTCCAGTTTGCTACAAACAATGTACTTTTCGAAGACATAATAGTTTTTTTAATCTATTAATCTTTATTTTTAAACTAATAATTATGAGAAAGACACTACTAGCTTTATCTAAAAATCTTTTAATTAAAGGACTAATTATTTTAATTATTGGAGTTTTTGCTTTGTGGGGAATTGGAGACCTTTTTAGCTCAGGAAAAACTAATGTTGTTGCCGAGGTCTCTGGAAAAAATATTTATACTCAGGAATTTGCAGACCAACTCAAGAGAGAAATGCAAATGCAAAATATTTTAAATGGAAAAGAAGTCGTTGCAAATAATTTACATTTTAAAATATTAAATAAATTAGTAGCTGATAAAATTATAGAAATTTATGCTGAAGATGAAAAAATAATTATTAATGACAAAACATTAGCCAGCTATCTAAAAGAAATACCAGAATTTAAAGATAAAAATGAGTTTTCTAGGACTAAGTATGAAAAATATCTTTTACAAAGCGGCTCTACTACTTCAGAATTTGAAAAAAACTTTAGAAATAATCTTTTAAGAAAATTAATAATAGATAGCCAAGCCTCTAGTTCCTTATCAACAAATTACCATCAGAAATTAATAAAAGAATATTTTGCAAAACAAACTCAAATAAAATATATAAATTTAAAAGAATTATATAATATTGAAGAACCTTCAGATTCTCAAATTCAAGAATACTATAAAAAAAATCCGCTATATTCAGATCAATACAGGAGTATCAAATACTCACTTTTAAAACCAAATAATAATGAGAAGGAAAATATTGACCAATTTTTTAAAAAAATTTCGTTAATAGAGAATGACGTATTGTCTAATAAAAATTATAATGAAATAGTAGATAAATATTCTCTAATTTCAAAAAAAAGTGAATTGTTTAATAAAGAAGGATTTGAAAAAAATTTAGATAAAAAAATTTTCTTAGACGGAAAGATTGTTGAAAAAGCATTTTCTTTAGGAAGAGACATTGGTACAGAGTTAGTGGAGATACAAGATTCTTACTATTTAATATCCGTTGATATTATCGAAGATATAAAACCACTGCAATTGGATGGAAAAACAAAAAAAATAATTTCTAATAAAATTAAAGACTTGAAGCTTTTAAATAAGATAGGTGAATTAAAAAAAAATATTCAAGATAAAAAAATATTTGATGAACTAGAGATAAAAAATAAGAATTTGGTAAAAGATTTATTTTTAAAATCTAGGTTGGAAAAATCTACAATTTTTAATGATACAAATATTCAAAATATTTTTAATCTAAATGAGAATGATTTGACCATAATAGAGGATAAAAATAACTATATTATTAAAGTAACAAATATTAGCTATGATAATAAAAAAATTGATAACAATACAACTAAACTGTACGAGAGATATGCCTCTAATAATATTAAAGATCAAATCATGATGTCTTTTGACAAGTTTTTAAATAGCAAATATGAAATTAAAATTAATCAAAAAGTACTAGATCGAATAATAAATTCTCTTTAATGATACGCTTCAACAGCTATAAAAATTTTAAGGATATTAAAAATAAAAATAAAGTTTCAATTACCTATGCTATTGAAAATAATTCAAAAACTTCAAAAATAGAAAATTTAATTGATATAATTTTAACAAAAAAAAATAGCTTTGTTTTCGAATCTGTTGAAAAGGCTATTCATCGTGGTAGGTACACAATTTTTGGTTACGATTCTGACAAAACCTACGAGATTAAAAATAATCAAGTTTTTGTTAATAACAAAAGAATAGCTAATAAAGATCCTTATCTATTTTTAAAAAAATTAGTAAAATCATTTAATTACACTCTTCCAAAAAATTTACCTCCTATGTCTCTTATGCTAATTGGTTATTTTGGTTATGATATTATCAGATTTGTTGAAAAAATTCCTAATAGAACAAAAAATGATCTAAAAATTCCAGACGTTAGGTTGCAAAGACCTAGAAAAATTATTATTCACGACAACTTAAAAAAAAAACTTTTTTACATTACTTGCAGTTATAGTCCAAATAAAAATTATAAAAATTTATTCAATAAATGCAAAATAGATTTAAATAAATTAATTACAGAATCTAATATCCAGCCAAAAAAAATTTCTAACGGTAAAAGAAAAATTGATTTAAAAATTAAAAGCAATACTTCTAAGAAGACTTTTTTAAATAATGTAAAAATAGCTAAAAAATATATAAAAGTTGGTGATATTTTTCAGGTAGTTTTGAGTCAAAGATTTGAAGCAAAACTTCAAAAAAATCCTATAGAAATTTATAAAAAAATCAGAAAAACAAATCCTTCTCCTTTTTTATATTTTATTAACTATAATGACTTTCAAATTATTGGGAGTAGTCCCGAAATATTAGTGCGGGTCAAAGATTCGAAAATTACTATCAGACCTATCGCGGGAACGAGACCTAGAGGAAAGACTGTTGATGAAGATAATAAATTAAAAAAAGATTTACTATCAGATCCTAAGGAATTAGCTGAACACTTGATGTTACTAGATTTAGGAAGAAATGATGTTGGGAAATTTTCTAAAACTGGAAGTGTTAAAGTTGATAGCCAATTCTCTGTAGAGAAATATTCGCATGTAATGCATATTGTGTCTAATGTTACTGGACAATTCAAGACAGGTACATCTTTGATAGATGTATTGTTATCTGGATTTCCCGCAGGAACTGTTTCGGGAGCTCCAAAAATTAGAGCTATGGAAATTATCGACGAATTAGAAAAGACTAGAAGAAAATTATATGCTGGTGGTATTGGTTATTTTTCTCCTAATAATACTATGGATACTTGTATTGCACTTCGCACAGCTCTGATCAAAAATAAAAAAGTATATATTCAATCTGGGGCTGGAATTGTTGCTGATAGTGATCCTAAAAAAGAATATCAAGAAACTGTGAATAAGGCCAAAGCTCTTATCGAGGCAATAAGATAATGATAAATGTTTGCTTAATAGATAATTATGACAGTTTCACTTACAACGTTTTTCATTATTTCTCTGAACTAGGTTGCAAGGTAACAGTTGTACGAAATGATAAATTTAAAATCAGATACCTAAATAAATTTGATAAAATAGCAATATCTCCAGGACCAGGTAATCCAGATCAAGCAGGTCTGTGCTTAGAGGCTGTGAATCAGTATCTAAATAAAAAACCAATTTTTGGTATTTGTTTAGGACATCAAATAATTGCGCAGGCTCTTGGTGGAAAAATAATTAAAGCAAAAAAATTAATGCACGGTAAAACAAGCAATATAAAAGTTCTAAATAACTTTAAAATTTTTAGAAATTTTCCAACTCATATTATGGGCACAAGATACCATAGCTTAATTGTAGATCCGAATAATATTCCGAAAGATTTGGAAGTGACAGCTGTAACAAATGATAATATAATTATGGGATTATCTCATAAAACATATGATGTACATGGAATTCAGTTTCATCCTGAAAGTATAAAAACTAATTTAGGAAAAAAAATAATTAACAATTTTTTAAAAAGTTAAAAATGGATACTCAAGAAATTTTAAATCAAATATCTAATAAAAAAAATTTAAACATCGAACAAACTCAATTTTTATTTAGAAAAATTATGAGCGGAAATCTTGATGATAACACTATTTCTTCAATTTTAATTTCATTATCAGACAAAGGTGAAACTGCAGATGAAATAACAGGCGGAGCAAGTGTGATGAAGGAAAAGTCATTAAAAGTAGATTTGAATGTTGATGCTATAGATATGTGTGGTACGGGTGGTGACGGGAAACATAGCCTCAATATTTCTACAGCCGCCTCTATAGTTTTGTCCAGCATGGGTATAAAAGTTGCTAAACATGGAAATAAAGGATTGTCATCAAAGTGTGGTTCTGCTGACGTACTTGAAGAACTTGGAATAGATATAATGAAAAATCCTGAACAAGTTAAAAGAGATATAGAAAGTAAAAATTTTGGGTTTATGTTTGCTCCGATCTATCATCAAGCTATGAAAAATGTAGCTAATGTTAGAAAACAAATTAAAATACGAACAATTTTTAATTTATTAGGCCCATTATGCAATCCTGCCTCTGTTCATTATCAATGCGTGGGAATTTTTTCAGAAAAACTTTTAAATACATATGCAGAAAGTCTAATTAAACTCGGGACGAAGAAAGCCTGGGTTTTTCATAGTCGTGACGGTCTTGATGAAATATCCATTTTTGACAAAACAGATGTGCTGGAAATTAATCAATCAAATATTAAGAAAATTTTAATTAACCCTAGAGATTTTATTAATCACAACTATCATTTAACTGATATTATTGGAGGCGATGCTAAATTTAATGCTCTTAAAATTAGAAATTTATGCAAGGGAGAAAATAATGCTTTTTTAGAAATTGTATCACTAAATAGCGCAGCTGCATTATTAGTTATGGGAATTGAAATTGATTTACCAAGCGCATATAAAAAAGTTAGATCGCATATTTTGTCTGGGCTTGTGCAAAAACAATTAGAAACTTTAAGGATATGAATATCTTAGAAGAAATAATAAAAAAAAAAATTAAAGAAATTGATCTTGATAAAAAAATAATATCACTGAATGAGATAAAAAAATTAATAACTAAAAAAAATTTTAATTTTAAAAAGCAACTTGATAAATTTACTCTACAAAAAAAAATTGCTATAATAGCAGAAGTAAAAAAAGCCAGTCCCTCAAAAGGTGTCTTTTTAGAAAAATTTGATCACCTTCAAATAGCCGAGGAATACATAAAGGCTGGAGCAGCATGTCTTTCAATATTGACTGAAAAAAATTACTTTCTTGGAAACAAACAATATTTAAAAGATATAAAATCCAAAACCGACTTGCCAATTCTTTGCAAAGATTTTTTTATTGATCCGTATCAAGTTTACGAAGCTGCATCGCTAGGTGCTGACTGTATACTAATATTGCTCAAATCGACAAACGACAAATTGACCAAATCTCTTTATGAGGCTTCTTTAGAATGTGGTATGGATTCAATAATTGAAGTACATGATGAACATGAAATGCAGACTGCATTAAAATACAATGATGCCATAATAGGAATCAATAATCGAAATTTAGAAACTTTTGAAACAGATATAAACACCACAGTAAATATCTTTAATAAATTTGATTTAAAAAATAGAACTGTAATTTGTGAAAGTGGAATTAATACAAAAACTGATATTAATTTTATAATGGAAAAAACTGGAATTTCTAATTTTCTGATTGGAGAATCACTTATAAAATCAGTTTCAATATTCGACAAATTAGTAGAATTAAACTCTTAAAAACCCCCATTTTGCTTAATAAATTAAGCATTGAAAAAAATAAAGAACACTTGTAGAACGT
>VTPP01000033.1 GCA_008638225.1 Pelagibacteraceae bacterium | reverse complement strand
ATTCATCTTCTTTTGATATTAGTTCGCAACATACAACGCCTATTCAATGTGACGGTGAGCCCTTTGGTCATCTTCCTGCCACCATCCAAAGTAATAAAGAGTTCATAAATTTGATTACAATCTAGTAAATAATATTTCTTAGCATGATTAATAAAATAAATAATTATCCCATATCTTTTGTAAAAATTATATTTGCATACTCTTTATATATTGCTCTTTTGTTTAATTACCCTCTTCTTGCAAAAGTACACAGCGTGTTTGAAATGTATCCTCACAAATCTGAATTTTTCGAATATTTTTTTATATTTTTGCTGTTACTGACTATTTTATTTTTACTCGCGATATTACTTTTTATTGGTGGAGTCAGGTATCTTTTAAAGCCATTTATATTTCTACTTTTAATCAATAGTGCAATCATAGCTTATTATAAAAAAACTTATGGTGTTTCGGTTGATGAGGGCATCATCACTAGCTTATTTGATTCCATCCTTGAGAAAAATTACAACGAAGTGAACGATCTTTTGACAATGAAGTTATTTGTGAAAATATTTATAACAGGTCTTATTCCAGCTGTGCCATTATACTTTATTAAAATTCAATATCCAAAACTGCTTAAAGAATATGTTATTAGATTATCTTACATTGCCGGAATGCTGATTGTATGGATTGTACTCGTTGTATCGAATTACAAGGATGTATCTCTTGCAGTAAGAGCTAACAAGCAATTAAATCAAGATGTCGTCCCTTTATATTCCGTGTCTTCTTTATTAAATATTATTAAGCACTCCTTACGTTCTAATATGGTTTATGCTGAATTAGATGAAAAGCCAAATTTGCTTAAGCCAGAAGAGGAAATGATTGGGATTGTCGTGGTAGGGGAGACGGCTAGAGCAGATCGATTTAGTTTAAATGGATATTCGAGAAGAACAAATCCAAAATTAGAAAAGCACAATCTTATAAATTTTAAGAATGCTTACTCATGCGGAACATTAACTAAAACTTCTGTGCCTTGTATGTTCTATATGGGAAATTATGATTCGTTCAACATACAAAAAGCAGATCATCAAGCGAATCTTCTTAGCATCATTTCTGCTTCGGGAATCGCAGTAACTTGGCTTGAAAATAACTCTGGATGCAAACATGTATGCGACCGAGTTAAGACTATTGATTTGACAAAAATATATGCTGAAGAAAATTATGATGAGCAGCTAATGATCGAAATAAATAAAATATTGGATAACAATAAAAGTAAAAAAACTTTGTTAGTTTTGCATACGATGGGTAGTCATGGACCAAAATACTATAAACGTTACCCAAAAGAATTTGATAAATTTCAACCTAGTTGCAAAAATAATAATCCCCAAGAATGTACTCAAAAAGAACTGATTAATGCTTACGATAATACAATTTTGTATACAGATCATTTTTTAGATCTTGTGATTAACAAATTAAAACAGCAAAATAAAAAAAGTTTTCTTATTTACGCATCAGATCACGGGGAGTCTTTAGGTGAGCATGGTTTATATCTGCATGGGGTGCCTATAAAATTTGCACCTGACGAACAAATTCATATTCCGTTTTTTATGTGGTTTTCAGAACAATATAAGCAAGAACGGTCTTTTGCTACTTTGGGAACTGAGGTAAAAATTTCACACGAACACTATCCACATACTATTTTAGATGCGATGCAGGTTAGTAGTAAATATTTCAAAAAAGAAAAAAGTTTATTACGTTAATTAACCAATCCACTTTATCGATCCACTTTTTACCCCAACGGAATTAGTAATAGGCTGATGAGCTAATTGCTGGACAATTTCATGGTCCAATAATTTTAAATCTAGTAATAATCCTGCAATCGCAACCTCAGCAGCTTTCATATTGCCGTCTTTAATTTTTACTACTACTGTCATTTTTTTGTCAGGTACAATTGCTGCGAACACCCCGTCCGCACCATTTTTTACTAATATTTTTTTATTACTACTTTTAGTTAAAATGGAATTAATACTCTGTGAGCCACCAAAATAAACTGGATGATCTACACAAGATTGAACTATTTTCTTTGCTGCCATCTGTTCTAATCCTGATAGCTGCTGCGGATCTGCAAACTTTGTTAACGCAAAAGCAAAACGTTCTAAAGGCAGAGCTGGCGCTGGTAATCCGCAACCATCAATTGCAATATTCTTAATTTTTATCTCAGATAATTGTTCTAGATTTCTTATAAATAATTGCTGAACTGGATGGCTTGGATTGTTGTACTCAGAAATGCTAAAATTTTTATGAATACAAATTGAAAGTTGACCCAAATGCTTTCCGGAACAATTGTGATAAATTTTAGTCTTCACTCCATCATTTCTGACAATATCTTCTCTTCTTTTGTCCCCCAATGGCCAAGATGGTCCTAAAGTAAAATTACTCTCATCTAATTTCAAATCCTTTAACCATTGCTTCGCCATTTCAATATGTAATGGTTCGGCATGATGCGATGATGTTGCAAATGCAATTCTTTCATCACTTAAGTGAAAAGCTTCATATGTTCCAGTGGTAAAAATTCCAAACGTTTGAATAGGTTTTAAGGCAGATCGAGGAAAAATCTCGGTGGTTATATCTCCCCACTTTTTAATAATTTGATTATTCGAATTGATTGCAATGGCAATACCCTGATGAATATTTTCAACAAGATTACCTCTCGTTACCTGAACTAAATCTACAAATTTTGCTGATTGTGATGGGCTTGTCATAAAAATAACAATAAATGTATAATAATAAAAAAACTATTTTTTACTAAATTAAACAATCAAAGTAATTCCAAGAATAATCAGTGCGATTAAGACTAAGAAGACAATTACAGCTTTATTCAATGGTAAATTAGAAATACTCATTAAAATTCTTTCGACATTAAATTATCAATAGATAATTTTGCACCACCCTGAATAGTAATTGCAATCATCACAATCATCCAAAATAAAGGATATTCATATCCACCCTTCACCCAAAGAAATCCGCTTGGTAAATGAATATAAAAAGTTGCAACGGCAAGTAATCCCACTAATTGTACTGACATCAATCTTGTTAAAAAGCCAAAAGCCACACAAATTCCTCCGATTAATTCTAACAATCCAACATACCATGCTAAAAAGAATGCTGGTTCTAATCCTGCGCTTGCAAAAAATTTTGTTGTTCCCTCTATTCCTCCAAATACTTTGCCATATCCATGCGGTATCATCATTACACCCGCAATAAATCTGATCATGGGATAGGTTAATGGCTCTAATAAATCATAGATAGGATCTAGAGCTCTAATTATTCTTCTTGAAGTTCTTTGTACTCGCATAAATTACTGTACCAAATTAATTCTAATTAACAAAATTAAATTATTCTTTGAACAAACCAAACTAATCCTATTACAGCTATGATAGCAGAAAGTGGAATAGTTATATATTTTCTATACCAATCTTTACGACCAAACCAGATACCAACAATCGCAAAACAAATTCCAATAACTGTTAATTGTCCTATTTCTACCCCAATATTAAAAGAAATAAGGCTAGTTATAAAATAGCTCTCAGCCACTCCTATTTCATTTAAAATTCCGGCAAATCCTAGTCCATGCAAAAGTCCAAAAATGAAAACGATAATAGGTCTCCAGCGTGTTAGTCTTTTTAGAAAAATATTTTCTATCGCAATATAAGAGATGGAAATAGCTATAATTGGCTCAACAATAGATGGTGAAATTTGAACAATCTGCATCACACCCAAAAAAATTGTAATCGTATGTGCAAGAGTAAATGCAGAGATCTGCCATATCAATGGTTTGAATCTAGTTGATAATAAAAACAAACCAACCACAAACAAAATATGATCCAGTCCTTTTGGAACAATGTGCTGAAATCCAATAACTAGATAATCTTTAACTACTGAAAAAAAACTTTGATCAATTAATCCTGATGTAGCAAAAATTGCTCTATCACCAGTTTTTATATACTTGGTAAATAAATCTTTATTATCTTTATTTACTCTTAAAATTATCGGCCCATAAAAAGGATCCCAATTAAATTGTAATTCATTATTATCGTTAACAAAAGTTCCTTTCAGAACAATCTCCGTATCTCTTGCTATACTTACATCTCCTAGTGGCTTAATTGCAACAGAGTGTTCGGCAAATTTTATTTTATTATCTTTTGTTCCAAGATAAATTTTATCTAAAAAATTTTGTTTAATTTTGTCATATTCTGCTTCTAAACGCTGAGCATCATATCTTCGAAGTTCTTCATATTTTTTTGAGCTTGGCGACTGATCCGTGTCGGTATGAGTTGGCTCAATTCCTGCAATAATTGATTCCAAGTTTAATTGAATTGCTAGTGTAAAAGTAATTTCAGATTTATTAGAAGTAAGATCTAAATTTGCAATAGCAGGTCGTAATTCATGACTAAATGCTATTTGGCATATACTTAGAAAAATAATTAATGAACGATATAGCATGGCGTCGTATATAATTTAAATATGAATAATTTTATAGGTAAATTAATTGCTGTTAGTTTGCTTTGCCTAACTCCTCTAGCAGCATTTGCTCATGAATTATGGTTAGAGCCAGAACAATTTATCCTGCAGCCTAATACAGATCTAAAAGCAGATATTAAAGTTGGACAGCAGTTAAATGGAAATAAATATCCTTACATTAAATCAGAAACTAAAAGTTTAAAACTTTTCTTAAAGAAAAAAGAAATAAAGCTAACGCATAGAGACGGTGATTATCCAGCGATTCAATCACTACTGAAGAATGAAGGACTGCATATTCTCTCGTATGAGTCTGTTCCAGAAAAAGTCAATTATGCTAACTTTGAAATCTTTAAAACCTTTATGGAAGAAGAGGGTCTATGGGAGTCTTGGAGCAAACAAAACCCAACATTAGTAAATACTAATATAAATGAAATATATACACGCTATGCTAAATCTTTAATCCAAGTTGGAAACCAAACGGAAGATGATTTTAATACTGGCTTAACATTTGAGTTAATTGCCCTCGATAATCCATACAAAGAAAATAATAAAAAGGGCATAAATGTTCTTTTGTTATACAAAAATAAACCTTTTCCTAACTCTCAAATAACTATTTTTAATAAAATAAATAATACAGTTTCAGTTAATAAAGTAATTACCAATAAAGAAGGCAAAGCTTTTGTTTCATTAGAGAATAACGGTCTTTTTTTAATAAGCTCTGTTCACTTTATAAAATCAGAAAACAAAAAAGCCGATTGGCATTCTTTGTGGGCTAGTTTAACATTTGCTAAATAAATGGTGCGCTCGAAGGGATTCGAACCCCTAACCTCCTGATCCGTAGTCAAGCGATCTATCCAGTTGATCTACGAGCGCAACTAATTGCTAAGCTAATAACATAAGCTAAAAGATCTTTCTATAAAGGGATTTCAGCTTATATTCTTTGTATTTTCTATTCTCTTTTGTATTGCCCAGAAATAAACAAGTTTGTGTTTACTATAGTTTTTTTTTAAGGTTTATTAAAAAAATTACAAAATATTTATCAAGATGAAACGTGCTCTAAAAAAAATTACTTTTATCATATCATTACTTTCTTTTAATCTTTCTGTACCAGTAAATTCAGCTGAGTTTTTTACAATAGGATCTGGTGCTTCTAACAATATAAATTTTGATTTGAGCAATGCAATTTGCAAAATGGTGGCAAAGCAACCATCTTTAGAAAGTGGTACAGGAACATCTGATAAATCTTTTCGTTGCGCAACTACTGCTACTAGGGATTCTGCTTTTAATTTAGATCAAGTAAAACAAGGTAAGTTTCAATTTGCCTTTGCAAGATCAGATGAGGTTAATACTGCTTATAAAGAACTTGCATCCGATCAAATAAAACCATTTAAAGAAGTAAGATCCGTTTTTTCAACCACTCCCGCTGTATTTCAAATCATAGCAAAAAGAAATTCAGATATTAAAGACTGGAAATCCTTAAAAGGAAAAACAGTTCGTATAGGCCAAGAAGGTACGGTTGATAGGGAAGCTTTTGATTTTTTAATTGAAGCTAATAGGGTTAATAAAAGTTACTTTGGTTCAGTAATCGAAAACAATCAAGCATTTGCATGGGAAAGTTTTTGCAAAGGTAAAACTGATGCTTTTGGTTTTATTGGAACTATACCAAACCTGGATATAGAAAAAGCCTCTAATGAATGTGGTGCTTATTTAGTAGACTTAAAAACATTTAATATAAATGATATTATTGCAAAAAATTCATTTTATTCAAACATCACAATACCAAAAGGAACATACAAAAATAACGAGCAAGACATTGTGGCTTTTGGATTTGTAAATAACCTGGTTACTCACGAAAAAGTTTCTGAAGAAATTGTTTATAATTTAGTTAAATCTGTATTTGAAAATTTTGACAGTTTTAAAAAAGAAAACCCTTTGTTTAGTAATTTGGTCATTAAACAAATGATACAGGGCGGTCTTTCTGCACCATTACATCCTGGCGCCATTAAATATTATAAAGAAAAAGGCTGG
>VTPP01000015.1 GCA_008638225.1 Pelagibacteraceae bacterium | reverse complement strand
ATTCTGAAAGATGTATATATATATTTTAAAGACATATAATCAATAATATGAAATTCGATAATCAAAGAAATCAGATGGTGGAAAGCCAATTGAGAGCAAATTTAGTTATTGATGAAAGTATTTTGGAAGCTTTTAGGTCCGTGCTAAGAGAAAAATATTTTCCCGAGGATTTGCAATCCGTCAGTTATATAGACGATACAATTTATTTAAACAAAACTAGATTTGTTTTGAGACCGTTTGTACTTGGAAAGTTAATATCTAACTTAAATTTAGGAGCTGATAAAAATGTTTTAGATGTAGGATCAAGCAATGGTTATAGCGTAGCTATACTAACTAAGCTTTTTAAAAAAGTAACATCCATAGAGGAAGATGATACAATTTTTAATTCACTAGTCGATATATGTAAAGTTCAAAAACTACAAAATGCAAAAATTATAAAACAAAATTTTTTATCTAAAGAGTTATCAAAAGAAACTTTTGACAATATTTTAGTCAATGGTGAAATTAATTCGGATCCATTGAATTTAATAAATTCTTTAAAAATTGGAGGAAAATTAGTTGCTATTTTTAGACAAGATACTGTTTCCTATGCGGTTACCTATTTAAAAAATAGCAAAAATACCTATGACAAAATTAGAACATTTGATGCATCTGCATCTTTATTAATTAATTATAAAAGTAAAGATCCAGTTTTTTCTTTTTAAAATGAAAAATTTTGGATCGTATAATCATAAAGTAATTGAAAAAAAAATTTATAATTTTTGGGAAAAAAAAGAATTATTTAAACCTATAAAAAATAAAAAAAAAACTAAGTATTTTTCTATTGTCATACCTCCACCAAATGTAACAGGCAGTTTACACATGGGGCATGCTCTAAATAATACAATTCAAGATTTGCTTATTAGATATAAACGTAATCAAGGTTATGAAACTTTGTGGCAACCAGGAACTGATCATGCGGGTATAGCAACGCAAATAGTTGTTGAAAAACAATTAGCCACAAAAGGTTTAACTAAAAATATTCTTGGTAGAAAAAAGTTTATTAGTGAGATTTGGAAATGGAAAGTAAAATCCGGTAATCAAATTATTTCACAATTAAAAAAATTAGGTTCTTCATGTGATTGGAGTCGAGAACGTTTCACTATGGACGAAGGTTTGTCGAAATCAGTTATTAAAGTATTTGTCGAACTCTATAAAAAAAAATTAATTTATAAAGATTTAAAGCTAGTAAATTGGGATCCAGTTCTGCAAACAGCCGTTTCCGATCTAGAGGTAATTCAAAAAGAAGTTGAAGGTAAGCTTTATTTTATAAGGTATGAAATTAAAGATTTAAACAAAACTCTTACCATCGCAACTACTAGACCAGAAACTTTGTTTGGAGATACTGCATTGGCTGTGAATCCAAAAGACAAAAGATTTAAGGATCTTGTTGGAAAAACAGTCATTATTCCTGTCTGTAATAGAGAAATTAAAATAATCGAAGATGAATATGCTGACCCAACCCAAGGAAGTGGTATTGTAAAAATTACACCAGCCCATGATTTTAATGATTTTTTAGTAGGAGAAAGAAACAAACTTTCTCAAATAAATATTTTTACTAAAGATGCTAAGCTTAACCACAATACTCCCAATACTTATGTTGGCTTGGATCGGTTTGATGCTAGAACAAAATTAGTTCAAGAACTTACCAAGCTAGGTTTAATTGAAAAAATTGAAACAATTAAACATGCCGTTCCTTACGGCGATAGATCAAATTCAATTATTGAACCTTATTTGACTGAGCAATGGTTTTTAGACGCTAAAAAATTAGCAAAAGGAGCTATGCAAGAAGTAAAATCTAAGAAGACTTCTTTTTTCCCAGAGAATTGGACCAAAACATACTTTCAATGGATGAATAATATTCAACCTTGGTGTATTTCCAGACAACTTTGGTGGGGTCACCAAATTCCAGCGTGGTATGCTCCAAATGGTGAAGTATTTGTTGCTAATGATAAAACAGAAGCTGAGCTACTTGCCAATAAAAAATTTAAAAAAAAAATTGTTTTAAAGCAAGATGAAGATGTGTTGGACACTTGGTTCTCATCTTCTTTGTGGGCTTTTGCAACATTAGGATGGCCAAAAAAAACTTATGAACTAAAAAGATTTTATAGCACTTCAGTTTTGGTTACGGGCTTTGATATAATTTTCTTTTGGGTTGCTAGAATGATGATGATGTCTTTGTATTTTATTAAAAAAGTTCCTTTTTCACACGTTTATGTTCATGCTTTAGTTAGAGATGAAAAAGGGCAAAAAATGTCAAAGTCTAAAGGTAACGTTATAGATCCATTAGATTTGATTCAAGAGTACGGAGCTGATGCTCTGAGGTTTACGTTAATAGCAATGTCATCACCTGGAAGAGATGTAAAATTAGCTAAAGAAAGAGTTAATGGTTATAAAAATTTTGTTACTAAAATTTGGAATATTTTTAATTTTTCAAAATTTAATAACACCTTAACAACTCCTAAAGTAAACATTAAAAAATTAAATAATCCAATTAACTTATGGATCTTAAATGAATTTGAAACTTGTAAATTACAGACTAATGAATGCATTGAGTCTTATCGTTTTGATGAAGCGGCTAAACATGTATACCAATTCACCTGGAATCTTTTTTGTGATTGGTACATAGAGTTCTCTAAACCAATTTTATACTCTGATAATTCAAAAAATATTGATGAATTAAAAAATACAATGACATTTCTTCAATCGGAGTTATTGTTGTTATTGCATCCCTTTATGCCTTTTGTTACTGAAGAGCTTTGGCATCTAACAAAATTCGATAAATTTTTTAAGTCTCCATTAATTTCTTGTACCAGTAAAAATTCACTCAACTTAAATAAAAATCAAATTAAAAAAGCAAAAGATATAAATTACATAATAAATTTTGTAACAGAAATTAGATCACTAAAAGTAACACTAGGTATTAGTCCAGCTAGTTTTTGTAATTTGTTTTTAAATGAATCTTCTAAAAATTTTAAAAATATAATTAAAAATAATTTAGAAATTATTAAACGCTTAGGAAGAATTAAAGAAATAGATTTTGTCAAAGATATCAATGAATCAGTAATTAAAACTGTTATGGTTGATGAAAATATAAGAATCCAATTTGATAGTGATATTAACTTACAAGACCAAAAATTATTACAAATAAAAAAACAACAGGAAATTTTGAATAAAATTTTAATATCTGAAAAAAAATTAGATAATATTGGATTTGTTCAAAACGCTCCTAAAAATATTGTTGAAAGTGAAAGAGAAATGTTGTCAAATTACAAAAATGATCTAGAAAAAATTAATAATATTTTGAAAAGCTTTTTATAATGTCTAAATTTGATAAATCTAAATTACCAAGTCGCCATACTACGGTAGGTCCAGAGCGAGCTCCACATAGATCTTTCTATTATGCTATGGATTTAACAAGAGAAGATGTTGCTAAGCCATTTGTTGGTGTTGTGTCTACTTGGAATGAAGCTGCACCATGTAATATTGCGTTAATGCGACAAGCGCAAAGTGTAAAGAAGGGTGTTTACGATAACCATGGTATGCCAAGAGAGTTTTGTACAATTACTGTTACAGACGGTATTGCAATGGGACATGAAGGAATGAAATCATCTTTAATTTCTAGAGAGGTAATTGCAGATTCTACAGAACTGACTGTTCGTGGACATTGTTACGATGCTTTAGTGGGCGTTGCAGGTTGTGATAAGTCATTACCTGGTTTAATGATGGCCATGTGCAGGCTGAACGTTCCTAGCGTTTTTATTTATGGGGGAACTATTTTGCCAGGGAAACACAAAGGCAAAGATGTGACTGTTGTCGATGTTTATGAAGCTGTAGGAATGCATGAAAATGGTAAAATGACTGATGAGGAGTTATTGGAATTAGAACTAGTCGCATGTCCGAGTGCTGGAGCTTGTGGCGGTCAATTTACTGCAAATACTATGGCTTGTGTATCTGAGGCAATCGGATTAGCTTTGCCTTATTCATCAGGAATGCCAGCTCCTTACGAAGATAGAGATAAATTTGCTTACGATAGTGGAAAAGCAGTCATGAATCTTTTAAAAAATAAAATTAGGCCACGAGATATAGTCACTTTGGATTCTTTAAAAAATGCAGCCGTGATTGTTGCTGCCACAGGCGGCTCAACAAATGCTGCTTTACATCTTCCCGCTATTGCAAGCGAATGTGGAATTAAATTTGATTTAATGGACGTAGCCGAAATCTTTAAAAAAACTCCATATTTAGCTGATTTAAAACCTGGAGGAAAATATGTTGCAAAGGATATGTTCGAGGCTGGTGGAGTTCCTATGCTTCTTAAAACTTTACTTGATGGTGGCTTTATAAATGGAAATTGCATGACCGTTACTGGAAAAACAATGGCTGAGAACTTAAAGGATGTAATCTTTAATAAAGACCAGCTTGTAATGAGAGCCTATAATAATCCTATAACTGCGACGGGTGGTGTTGTTGGTCTTAAAGGAAATCTGGCTCCAGAAGGCGCTATTGTAAAAGTTGCTGGCATGAAAACTCTTCGTTTTGAGGGAGTTGCAAAATGTTTTGATAGCGAAGAAGCTGCGTTTAAAGCTGTTAAGAACAGAAACTACAAAGAAGGAGACGTAATTGTAATTCGCTACGAGGGACCTAAAGGCGGTCCTGGAATGAGAGAGATGCTTTCCACTACTGCTGCCTTATACGGGCAGGGGATGGGGGAAAAAGTTGCGCTTATAACCGATGGCCGTTTTTCTGGTGCAACTAGAGGATTTTGTATTGGACACGTTGGACCAGAAGCATTTGTTGGCGGTCCTATCGCACTATTAGAAGATGGAGACAAAATAATTATAGATGCAGAAAAAGGATCAATAGAAGTAGATTTAGATTCTCAAACATTAGAAAAAAGAAAAGACAAATGGAAACCAAGAGAACCTAATTTTAATAGTGGTACATTATGGAAATATAGTCAAACAGTTGGCTCAGCTCAAAATGGTGCTGTAACACACCCAGGAGCGCTAAAAGAAAAAAATTGTTACGCTGATATATAGTGAAAATAAAACCTATCATATTATGTGGTGGTGCAGGTACTAGATTATTTCCAACTAGTTTTAAGAATCTTCCCAAACAATTCATTGACTTTGGTGGTTGGACTTTATTTCAAAAAATTTTAGAGCGTGTAAAGCATCCCATTTATGATTTTCCTATTATTAGTTCAAATTATAAATATGAAAAATTAATTAAAAGATTTCTTAAAAAATATAAAATAAAAAAATACGATCTTATCTTGGAGCCCTTTAAGAAAAATACTGCACCGGCAGTAATATCTTCAGCATTGATTGAAAATATACCATCTAATCAACCACTAATTTTTTTACCTGCTGATCAATTATTAGACAATACAAATTCGTTTAACACTGCAGTCAAACAAAATGCAAAAAAATTAAATGAAAATAATATTTATATTTTTGGAATAAAACCCTGGGAAGCATCTGACCAATTCGGATATTTTTTATCAACAAATCATAATGATAAGGTTATAAAATTTATTGAAAAGCCAAATCAATCTATTGCAAAAAAAATTATTAAAAAAAATGCCTACTGGAATTCTGGTATATTTTTTATGAGAAAGGATTCATTATTAAATCATTGCAAAAAATATCAGCCCGCTCTTCTAAATACGTGTATAAATTCAGTCAAAAAAGCTAAGCACAAAGGTAAAATGGTTTTTCTTAATAGTAATTTTTATAAAAAAGCTGATGAAATTTCTTTTGATTATGCTATTTTAGAAAAAGCTAAAAATATTTTTGGAGTTAAGTTAAATCTATTATGGTCTGATCTTGGGAGTTGGAGATCTATTACTCTTTTATTTAGCAGAATTAAAAATATTTACTATTCAAAAAAAAATACTTTTATTAAACCCTGGGGAAAGTATTTTAATTTACATCGTGGAAAATACTTTTTAATAAAAGAGTTGGTAATTAATAAAGATTCATCAATTAGTTTGCAAAAACATAAGTATCGATCTGAGCATTGGACAATCACTCATGGAAAGCCCAAAGTAACTATAGATAATAAAATAATTTATCCAAAAATTAATGAAACAGTTTTTATTCCTCTTGGTTCAGTGCATCGAGTGGAAAATAATTTCAAAGAAAAAGTAAAAATTATTGAAGCGCAAGTAGGTAAAGTATTAAAAGAAACTGACATAACAAGATACGTTGATCAGTATGGTAGAATTAAGTAAGAACGCATCTGATTGGAACATGATCTGATGGTCTTTTGTTTTCTCTTGTAAATTTATCTATCTCTATAGTCTTTAAATTATCAATCATGCTATCTGAAACTAGATAATGATCAATTCTAAGACCTTTGTTTCTTTGCCAAGAATTTTGCTGGTAATCCCAGAAAGTATATTGATTTGTTTCTTTGTTAAATAATCTAAAACCATCTTTAAAACCAAGATTTAGCAAAGATCTAAATTTTTTTCTTATTTCCAATTTAAATAATGCATCGTTTAACCAACTTTCTGGATTACTAACATCTTCTTCGCTAGGAATGACGTTAAAATCACCTGTTATAATTATATTTTTATTAACTTTAATCATTGCTTTTATGTATTTTTCAAAAAGGTCCATCCATTTTTTTTTGTAATCATATTTTTCAGAATTAATAGGATTACCATTTGGTAAATAAATAGACATAAGTGATAAAATTTTATTTTTATATTTAATATCTGTAGAAATAAATCTGGACTGGCCCAGAGGATCCTTGAAACCATTTTTATTTATTTCAAGCTTATTTTTAGAAAGAATGGCAACTCCGTTATAAGATTTTTGCCCTCTACTGTAAGAATGGTAGCCAATTTTTTTAAAATCTTCATGAGGAAAATTTTTATCTTCAGTTTTTATTTCTTGCAAAACTAAAATATCAATTTTTTTTTTTAATAAATAATCAACTACCTGTTGGGTTCTGATTCTTATCGAATTAATATTCCAACTTGCAATAATCATTAAATAGAAAAAGAAGTGCCACAGCCGCAAGAACTCTTCGCATTAGGATTTTTGATTTTAAAAGATTTTTCAATTAATGAATCATTATACTCGAGAGTTGAACCTTTTAAATATTGAAGACTAGTACTGTCTACAACTACTGCGTCTACTTTTAAATCATCTTCATTAATTTTTGTGTCTATGATAAAATTATACTTAAATCCAGAGCACCCACCTCCTTGTACTGATATGCGAAAAAAAGAGCCTTCTTTCTCATTACTTAAAAGTTTGTGGATTTCATCTTGGGCTTTTTGAGTAATTTCTATATTAATAGGCATGAGTCTCTAAAATAAATTATATACAGTATATTTTTAATGAACGCATCTTCTGATAATTATAATAAAATTTTAAAACCATATGCCTCAAATAGTGATAATTTTCTTGGTAGGTTTTATCCTGAAAAAATAAGCTTTTATAGATCTGAATACCAGCGCGACAGAGACAGAATAATTCATTGCTCCTCATTTAGAAGACTTAAACATAAAACCCAGGTCTTTGTATACCATGAAGGAGATCATTTCAGGACAAGACTAACCCATTCGTTAGAAGTATCTCAAATTTCAAGATCTATTGCTAGACATATGGGTTTAAATGAAGATCTATGTGAAGCCCTTAGTCTTGCTCATGATTTGGGCCATACTCCGTTCGGACATGCTGGTGAGGATGCTTTATCAGAGTGCATGAGTTCTTTTGGAAGTTTTGATCATAACATTCAATCGTTAAGAATTTTATTATTGCTTGAAAATATATACGAAGATTATATCGGTCTAAATTTATCCATCAATTGCCTAGATGGCTTATTAAAACATAATGGACCAGTTTATGATGAGAAAAAAATTTTATCTTTAATACCTGAAATTAAAAAATATAATTTCGATTATAAAAAATTTGGATCATTTGAAGCTCAAATTAGCTCTTTATCTGACGATATTGCATATAACAATCATGATATTGACGACGGATTAAGAGCAAATTTTTTTTTGATTGATGATTTACGTGAAATATCTATTCTAAAAGATATTATTTCCGAAACCTACATAGAAGGTTCAAATAAAAATAACCACAAACTGGTGAGAAAACTAATTGATTTTATGGTTACTGATTTAATTGAAAATTCCAAAAATAATTTAAACGTAAATAAAATAAATTCTATCGATGATATATATAATGCAACCCAATCTATTATAGCTTTTTCACCTAAAGTCGCGAAACTTATAAAAGATATAAAAAGTTTTTTGTTTATTCATATGTACAAACATAAACATATTCAGCAATGGTCAGATAAATCTAGACAAATAATAAGTAAAATATTCAATTATTATCTAACAAATTATGAAAAAATTGCTAAAAGATTTGATAATCAATATTCTCGTGAAAGAAATATTAGTGACTATATTTCCGGCATGACCGATAAATATGCAATTGATTTATATAACTCCATTTCATGAATATATTTAAACTTTATAAAAATAAATTCTCTGAGATTCTCCTAAGTAATAATTATCAGTGTAATTTTAGCAAACTCACTGTGGAACCACCAAGAGACCCTGCTTTTGGTGATTTGGCATATAATGCTCCATTAATTCTTTCATCTAATTTAAAAAAAAAACCGTTAGAAATTGGGTCTGATATATCCTTATTAATTAAAAATAATTTTAGTGAATTTGAAAGTGTTGAATTAGTTAAGCCAGGTTTTATCAATTTAAAATTAAAAAAAGATTTTTGGTTCAATTTTCTATCTGCATTCGGAGACAATAAAGACATGCTAATCCTTGAGAAAAAAAATATTAATATAGAATATGTATCAGCTAATCCTACAGGCCCATTGCATGTGGGTCATTGTCGAGGTGCTATTTACGGAGATGTTTTGGCTAATCTTTTAAATTTCGTAGGTAATAAGGTAACAAAAGAATATTACATTAATGATTACGGTAATCAGATTCATATGTTTGCTAAATCTGTATATGCAAGACTATTAGAAATAAATGAAAAAGTTCCTTTTCCTTCGGATCAAGGATTGTATCCAGGTGATTATTTAAAAGATATTGCAAAGAATTTGATTAATAAAAATGTAATTCAAAATTTATCTAATTACGATGCAATAAAAGACCAAATAGGCACTATGGCCATGAATGAAGCTATGCTCATGATTAAGAATGACTTATTTTCACTTGGAATCAAACATGATGTATTTGTTTCAGAAAAAGAGTTAGTTAGTAGAAATTTAGTTGAGAAGACTATAGAAATTTTAAGAGAAAAAAATTGTATCTACGAAGGAATCTTAGCCAAGCCAAAAGGTAATGAAAATGAAGATTGGGAACCAAGATCTCAGCTTCTATTTAAATCAACAGATTTTGGAGATGACATTGATCGTGCATTAAAAAAATCAGATGGAACGTGGACCTATTTTGCAAACGATGTTGCCTATCATGCTTATAAATTAGAGAGAAAATTTGATAAATATATAAATGTATTAGGTGCAGATCACGCAGGATATTTAAAAAGATTAAAGGCATGTATGGACGCTTTATCAAACTTTACTTCAGATTTTGAATGCAAAGTTTGTCAATTAGTAAAATTATACAAATCTGGAGAGCCATACAAAATGTCCAAAAGAGCAGGCGACTTTATTACTGCTAAAGAGTTAGTAGAGGCAGTAGGGGTGGATGCAGTTCGTTTTATGATGATTTATAGAAGTAATGACAGCCAGTTAGATTTTGATTTTGATTTAGTTACGGATAAGACAAAGGATAACCCAGTTTTTTATGTACAGTATGCTTCAGCAAGAATTCATTCTATTTTAGGAAAAGTAAAGTTTAACGAGAAAGATTTTGATAAAAAAAATTTAAACTTACTAAATACAGACGTAGAAATTGACTTGATAAAAAAATTATCTTTATGGTCAAAATGCTTAGAGGTATCGTCTAAAAATCTTGAACCACATAGAATACCTTATTATTTATATGATTTAGCCTCCTCCTTTCATTCTTTTTGGAATCTTGGGAAGGAAAACAGTGATTATAAGATTATAGAAAATAAAGACTCAAATCTTGTTCAAGCGAGAATTTTCCTATTAAATAAAATTTTACTAACCTTAAAATCTGGTTTGGGTATTCTCGGAGTTACAGCTCCAAAATCAATGTAATGATAAAAAATACAATAAAAATATTTTCTGTATTTTTATTTTTAATTTTTTTTTACCTGAATATTAATTTTTATATTAAAAATTATTCTAAATCTAGTTTACAAGATAAAAATTTAAAACAAGAAGTCTTATTAAAAAAATATGGAATGAATCTTGAAAAGATACAAACTAGTGAAAATTTCAAAAATTTTATAGATAACTCTGAATATTTTAAGAAAAAAGAAAAACAACCAACATTTTGGGAATTGCTTAAATGAATAATTTTTTTAAACCTGTAATTTTAGGTATCTCCGGATTTTACCTAAGTAAAAAGGAGTATTTTTTATTTAGGAAACACAAACCATTAGGCTATGTAATTTTTACAAGAAATATTGCAAATCTTACACAATTAAAAAATCTAGTCTCAGAGCTACGATCTATAAATCCTGAGCAAAAAACTTTAATTATGATAGACCATGAAGGTGGTCGGGTTAATAGATTTCATAATTTATTCGATCAATCTCATTATTCAGCAAAAATTTTTGGTAACTACTATCAGACAAACAAAAAACTTTTTAATCAAGAGATTAAAAAGTTTATTAATTTTAATTGTAATTTATTTAAATATTTGGGAATTAACTTGGTTGCTGCGCCCGTCCTTGATCTTTTTTACCGGGGAAAGTCTGATGTTATAGGTGATAGGGCATATTCAAACAAGGTAGAGATTGTAAAGGATATTGCTAATAAAATTATAAAACTTTACTTTAAAAAAAAAATTTTTACTATTGGAAAGCACGTTCCTGGGCATGGCTTGTCTAATCATGATTCTCATTTTTTTTTACCCGTTATAAAAGAGAGTAAAGAATTTTTATTTAAAAATGATTTTAGATGTTTTAAAAATATTAAGTCTAATTTTCTAATGACAGCACATATTATTTACGAAAATCTGGATAAAAATTTACCAGCTACCTATTCTTCTCTAATAATTAAAAATATAATCATGTCAAAATTAAAATTTAGAGGTCTCATTATGTCAGACGATTTATGTATGAAGGCACTCAGTGGTTCAATTGAAAAAAAAGTTTCAAAATCTTTTGAAGCCGGTTGTGATATAATTTTGCATTGTAGTGGAAATTTTCATGAAATGAATAAACTGCTAATAGTTACTAAATTTGCTTCAGATAGTCTGTTGGCTAAAATGAATAAAATGTTTAATTATAATCAATAATTTAGTAGGCTTTTTTTATGTACGAGAATCAAGACCCCATTTTAGCTGATAATTTTAAATTAAATGTAGATAATTATGAGGGCCCACTGGACCTTTTATTAGATTTGGCTAAAGCCCAAAAAGTTGATCTAATGCAGATTTCTATAGTACAGCTTGCAAATCAATATATTGATTATATTTCCCAACTCAAAGACAATTTGGAATTAGCTGCTGATTTTTTGGTTATGGCTTCTTGGCTAGCTTATTTAAAATCAAGATTATTATTACCAGAAGATTTTGATGATGATTTTTCTGCAATCAAAATGGCAGAAAAACTAAAATTACAACTTAGAAAACTTGAAAGTATAAGATTACTTTCCGATCAATTAATGAGTAGACCAAAACTTGGTTCAGATGTTTTCATGAGATCTATGAGAGAAGGTATTAAACCTATAAATAAATCCCAGTATAGTGTTTCATTATATGAATTAATAAAAGCTTACGCGGACTTTAAAAGAAAAGAAAATTTTTCTTCTATTAATATTAAAAAATTACCAGTTTATACAATGGAAGAAGCTATTAAAATGATAACCAAAATGTTTGAACAAATTAAAGAATGGTGTGATTTAAAAACTATAATCCCAAAAAATTTTTTAAAAAATAAAAAATTAAAAAAATCAGGAATGTCAGGTACTTTTGCAGCCAGTTTAGAACTTGTGAGGGAAGGAAAGCTTTTGATTAAACAGGATAGAATATTTGAAGATATTTTCATTAAATCAAAAATTTAAAATTTATGGTAACTATCGATAAAAAAGAAAAAAAAATAATTGAAGCATTTTTATTTGCAGCTGATGAACCGTTAGATCTTGCAACACTTCAATCTAAAGTAAAAAAGAATACAGATGTACTAGCTATACTAGATGATCTCCAGAAAGATTATTCAGAAAAAGGTATTAACTTAATTAAATTAGCCAATAGATGGTCCTTTAGGACTTCTTTAGATTTAGCCGATCAACTTAAAGAGGAGATTACTGGTCAAAAAAAATTATCAAAAGCGGCTATCGAAACCCTTGCGATTATTGCTTATCATCAACCGGTTACTAGATCAGAAATTGAGGAAATTAGAGGCGTGTCTTTTTCTACCGGTACTATGGAAGTTTTGTTTGAATTGGGTTGGGTTAAACCAGCTGGAAGAAAAAATATTCCAGGAAAGCCTCTTGCGTACGGAACCACAGACTCTTTTTTAAGCCACTTTAATTTAAATAGTCTTGAGGATTTACCAAACTCAGAAGAGCTTATGGCCGCCGGTCTTATTGATAGTAGAGTAGATAGTTCCATTTTTGGTACCTCAAAATTTGTTAAAGAAGACGACGAAAGTTTAAAAGAAAATATATTTACTAATATTGACGATATGATCGGAGATACATTAAACGAGGGTAACAATAACAACGAACCAATCACTTCGGCTGACGATGATGATCCAGATAATTACGATGACGAAGAAGATGATGAAGATGAAGAAGATGATAATGAAGGGGGAGATGATAAAGAAAAATAGATATTGTTTTTTTAAAGGTTTGTTAGTAAGATAGATTTATGAGCATTGGTATTTGGCAAATTGTAATTGTGGTAGCCCTTGTAGTCCTATTATTTGGTAGAGGAAAAATTTCCGAGTTAATGGGTGATGTAGCAAAAGGAATAAAAAGTTTTAAAAAAGGCATGTCTTCAGAAGATGATACTGATGACAAAAATATCTCTAATAAAAATAATAAAAATTCAGAAAGTTAATAGACAATGCCACAAATCGGGTGGTCTGAACTTCTTGTTATAGCAATTATTGCAATTCTTGTAATTGGTCCAAAAGATCTTCCTATAATCATGAAAAAATTTGGTAGTTGGATCAAAACTATCAAAAGCTACACCAGTAATTTTCAAAATAGTCTAGAAAATATTTCAGATGTTGAGACGATTGATATCGCGGAGGAAGATAATAAAAAAAAAAGAAAAACCAAAAAAAATAAATTAGATTCTTAAATTTGATGCAAGGTAAAACTTCTACTATATCGGGACATTTAAAAGAACTACGATCAAGGTTAATTAAGTGTATTTTATTTTTATTAGTTTCTTTTATTTTTTGCTACATATATGCAGATAAAATTTATGCTTTCTTATTGGATCCTTATATTAAGGCAACGATAGATGATCCCATACAAAGAAGAATGATTTTTACTGCTTTGCATGAAACTTTTTTAACCTACTTAAAACTAGCTTTTTTTTCTGCTTTTTGTATTTCTTTTCCTATTATTCTTCTGCAGATTTGGAAATTCATTGCCCCAGGTCTTTATAAAAATGAAAAATTAGCTTTAATACCTTTTTTAGTCGCTACTCCCATTTTATTTATTCTTGGCGGTATGCTCGTTTATTATTTAATTATGCCAATGGCGATAAAATTTTTCATTTCATTTGAAACGTTAGCTTCGTCATCTGGAATGGCTATACAGTTAGAAGCAAAAGTTAGTGAATATTTATCATTAATTACCAGACTTATATTTGCGTTTGGACTTAGTTTTCAATTACCAGTTTTATTAACATTGCTCGGAAAAGTTGGTTTTATAAATTCTGATTATCTTAAAAAAAGAAGAAAATATGTAGTAGTTATAATTTTCACTGCAGCAGCAATATTAACTCCACCAGACCCAATTACTCAAATAGGATTGGCTCTACCTCTATTGCTTTTATACGAACTTTCTATTTATACTGTAAAAATGGTAGAGAAAAAATAATGTTAAATTTAAAGGAAATTAGAAAAGATGTAGATTTCTTCAAAAAAAAATTATCTCTAAGGTTTGTTAATAACTCAGATAGTTTAATTGAAGAATTATTAAATAATGACGAAAAACTTCGAAAATGCCTGGAAGAACAGCAGGAATTACAGAATCGCAGAAATTCTATTTCAAAAGATTTATCTATAGAGAAGGACAGGTCTGTTGAAAATTTTAAAAAATTATCAAAAGAAGTTTCTGATATTAAAAGTGAAATATCATTGTTAGAAAACAATATTCTAAAATTTCAAGAGATTATTAATAATATACTTTTTTCATTACCAAACATCCCCGCAGATGACGTTCCCGTATCTAAAGATGACACCGGAAACAAGGAAGTAAGAAATAGTGGCAGTGTTAAAATTTTTGATTTCAAACCTTTGAGTCATGAAGTTTTAGCAAGACAACTTGATCTTATTGATTTTGAAACAGCAGTTAATATATCGGGCTCAAGATTTGTAATTTTAAAAAAAGATCTTGCTAAATTAGAAAGGGCATTGATTAATTTTATGATCGATGTTCATACTAGTGAAAATGGTTATAGCGAGTACAACGTGCCCATATTAGTAAATGAAAAATCCATGTTTGGAACTGGACAGTTGCCCAAATTTAAAGAAGAACAATTTCAGACAAATAATAATCTATGGTTAATTCCCACAAGTGAAGTCTCCTTGACCAACATGGTTGCTGATAAGATTGTAAAATATGAAGATTTGCCATTAAGATTTGTAGCATGCACCCCTTGTTTTAGACTAGAGGCTGGTGCCGCTGGTAAAGATACCCAAGGAATTATGCGCCAGCATCAATTTTCAAAGGTTGAACTAGTATCTATTATTCAACCAGAGTTTAGAATTAAAGAATTAGATAGATTACTTAATTGTGCTGAAAAAATTTTAAATCTACTCAAATTGCCATATAGAGTAATGCTTTTATCAAGCGGTGACATGGGTTTTAGTGCTGAAAAAACTTACGACTTGGAAGTTTGGATTCCTTCGCAAAATAAATATAGAGAAATTTCTAGCTGTTCTTCATGTTCAACTTTCCAATCTAATAGAATGAAAGCAAGGTACAAAACTATAGATAATAAAAATGAATTATTAGCAACGTTGAATGGCTCTGGTCTAGCCATAGGAAGAACTATCATAGCAATATTGGAAAACTATCAAAATAAAAATGGTAGTATAACTATTCCGGATGTTCTCCAAAAATATATGTCTAAAAAATTAATAGACAATATCTAAATCATTAAAATTGTGTCAGGTAAATTTTTATGGAGAGCAAGTAGAGAAAGAATAGTTAATTCAAATTTATATAAATTTTGTCAATATTTAGATGATAAAAAAATTTTACCGCTTGTAAATAATTATCAAGACTTATGGAGGTGGTCAGTACAAAACTTAGAGGTTTTCTGGTCAGTTTTTTGGGATTACGCCGATATCAAAGGATTTAAGGGACAAAATATTTATAATCAAAATAATGTATTTCATAAAAGTAATTTTTTTTCTGACTCGAAATTAAATTTCACAAAGAATCTATTAACAAAACGTAACAGTGATATCGCTATAAGTTTTAGAAGTGAAAATGGTTTTGAAAAATCAATTTCTTGGAACACTTTGTATGATAAAGTTTGTAAATTATCTAATTTTTTTAAGTCTATTGGATTAAAGAAAAATGATCGTATTGTTGCCTATGTGCCTAATAATATTGAAGCTGTTGTAGGTCTACTAGCATCAGCCAAAAACGGTCACATTTGGTCATCTTGTTCCCCTGATTTTGGTATTCAAGGAGTCGTCGATCGTTTTTTACAGATTGAACCAAAAATTTTGATAACTTGTGATTACTATTTTTATAGTGGAAAAAAAATATCATTACTTGATAGAATTGATTCTATTGTAAGTAAAATTCCATCAATACAAAAAGTAATAATTTACTCTTACGATAATAATAAGATTTTTCCTGAAAAATATTTATCTCTTGAATATATTTTACAAAACTATTCTAGGGATGAAATATTTGAAGAATTTGAATTTAACCAGCCATTATATGTTTTGTATTCTAGTGGAACCACTGGTATTCCAAAATGCATTATTCACGGAGCGGGCGGATCACTAATCCAGCACAAAAAAGAATTATTGTTACATTGTGATGTTAAAAACAAAGATAATATTTTTTATTTTACAACAACTGGTTGGATGATGTGGAACTGGCTAGTTTCTAGTTTGTCATGTGGCGCAAGTATTAAATTGTACGATGGATCTCCTTTTTATCCAACTATAGAAGTTTTGTTTGATTATTGTGAACAACATAAATTTTCTTTGTTTGGATTAAATGCCAAATACATAGATTACTTAAAAAAAGAAAAATTTTCTGCACTAAAATATAATTTAGATAAATTGAATATTATAACATCCACAGGTTCTCCACTAGTAAAAGAAAGTTTTGATTATGTGTATCGTTTTTTAAAAAAAGATATTCATTTGTCGTCAATAAGCGGTGGTACAGATGTTATCGGTTGTTTAGTAATGGGTAATGTTTTTGATGCAGTTTATTCTGGTGAAATTCAGGGGCCAGCTTTAGCAATAGATATTGATGTTTACGATGAAGCAGGAAATCAAATTAATAATCAAGAAAAAGGAGAGCTAGTAGTCAAACAACCCTTTCCTTCAATGCCAATTGGGTTTTGGAACGATGTTGATAATAAAAAAATCATGTCAGCTTATTTTGAAAAATATGAAAATATTTGGCATCATGGAGATTATATTCAAGCAACATTAAATAATGGTTATATAATTCACGGTAGATCCGACGCTACATTGAAACCTGGAGGAGTTAGAATTGGAACTGCTGAAATTTATAGACAAGTAGAGTCTTTTGATGAAATTTTAGAATCTGTTGTAATTGGACAGGAATATGAAAACGACATTAGAATTGTTCTTTTTGTAAAGTTAAGTAAAGACAAAAGCTTATCAGTAGAATTAATTAATAAGATAAAACTTACAATAAAAAATAACTGCTCACCAAGACACGTTCCTGCTATTATAATTTCCTGTCCTGACATCCCAAAAACTAAAAATGGTAAAGTAGTAGAACTTACAGTGAAAGCCATAATTGATGGCAGAAAGGTGAATAACTTAGAGTCTATTGCAAATCCAGATAGTCTTGTTTTCTTTCAAAACTTAGAATTATAAACAAACTCTCTTTGTATTGTGATAATTTTGATTATGTCTAATAAGATTAGTCATTATTCATATTTTCATTATAAATAAAAATACACACTTTTGATGATTTTTTTGCATCATTAAAATAAATAATATATATCAATGTTTATTTAATTGGTCAGGTGGGTGAGAGGCTGAAACCAGTCGTTTGCTAAATGACCCTACGAGTAAAATCGTAGCGAGGGTTCGAATCCCTCCCTGACCGCCACATAATTTATGAAAAATAGTACATTAGCAGTAAACGAAATTTTAATTAAGTCTTTTCAATTTATTTTTACAAATTTAGCCTCAAGATTAAAAGATGGCTTTTTGCTGGTTATATTAATTACTATTTCTTTCAATATTTTAAACGCATTAATGGCTAATGCGTTAGCAACCAATTTTACAATTTTATTATTCATATTTTTTTCAATGTTATTAATGAGCTCAATAGGAATAAGTGTTCATAAAGAAATTTTAAGTAATTATAAACAAAGTTTTTTTTCTGAATTTCTATCATTAAAAAATATAAAATATTTTATTAACATTTTTTTAATTACTCTAGTGGCTATATTTCCTTTGTTGCTTCATTTTTTATTGAAAATTTCTAATAAAATTGAAATACTTGGATTGAATATTTCTTATTTATTTATTTTGTGGATATTTACATGTATTTTATCTTTAAAATTTATATTTATTTTACCCAAAATAGCCTTAGATTATGATTTTAAGTATTCATTTTCCGAATTAAATACTGTTGGTGCAAAATTATTTGTTATTTTTTTTATAATTACCATTTTTTTTTTCATACCTTCTGTAATTATACTTTCATTACAAATTGCTCTTCTAAATAGTTATTCGCAAATATATGTATTTGTTAAACCTATTTTTGATTTTATCTCTTTTTATATTTCTTATTTAAATTACCTTGTGGTTTTTGCAGCAATATCCTTCGCTTATAAAAAAACAAAAAATTAACAGTAATGGCGGAGAGGGTGGGATTTGAACCCACGAGTGAGTTGCCCCACTGCTGGTTTTCAAGACCAGTGCTTTCAACCGCTCAGCCACCTCTCCAGATCGATGGTTTATAAGCATTATATGACATTTCATCAATATTAATAAGTTTGAATGTTAATATTTCTTCATTTTAGTAGCTTAATGCCCATATGACTTAATTTTCAAATCATGCTATCAAAAAATATATATGCCCAAACGTTTAAAAAAATTTGTTGTTTTTTTTATACTAATAATTTCTTCGCATGCATCAGCTGAAAACCAAGAATTTATTAATTGGACAAATCAATTTAAAATTAAAGCAAGTCAAGCGGGTGTGAGTAAAGTAACAATTGATAAGGCTTTTGCCAGGATTGTGTTTATAGAAAAGTTATTAGTCTATGACAGAAAACAACCTGAATTTATTGAAAAAACTGATGTTTATGTCGAAAAAAGAGTTACTCCGCAAAGAATTGCTAAAGCTAGAAATTTGTTATCTGAAAATAAAGATTTTTTAAATAAAATTGAAAATGAATTTTCTGTACCTAAAGAAACACTTGTAGCTCTTTGGGGAATAGAGACTAATTTTGGAATTAACAAAGGAAAAGTTGATATTCTTTCAGCTTTAGCAACTCTTTCATTTGACAAGCGTAGATCAGAGTACTTTTCTAACGAACTATTAATACTTTTAAAACTTATTGATTCAAAAAAAGTTAAGATAGAATCCATGTACGGATCTTGGGCTGGAGCACATGGCAATTTTCAATTCATGCCATCATCAATCGCAACCTACGCTATTGATTATGACAATAACCAAACCATCGATCTAACCAATTCTTTAGAGGACTCTTTTGCGTCTGCAGCAAATTATCTTAAGCAAATAGGTTGGGACAAGAACATAATATGGGGTTCAAAAGCCACTCTAGAAAAAAATATTAGCACGAATTTAATTACTACCGATGCAAGAAATTTTCGTAAAGCTATGACATACGAACAATGGAAAGATCTTGGTGTAGTTAGTGAAACTAAATTACCACCAAAAACTTTGTACCAATTAGTTAAACCTGATGGAACATCTGGCCCTGCTTATCTTGTAAGTAACAATTATGAAAAGCTTCTTCATTGGAATAGATCTTTAAGATTTGCTATTGCAGCAGGATTATTTTCAGATCAATTAAGATATGACTAAAAAAAAAATATTTATATTTATTATACTAATGCTTCTAAATTCTTGTATTAATATGGATAATAAAAAAATTATTAAAATTTATGAAGCCGAAGGTTTTCTAGGTAATACAAATCAAATAAAAATTAACAATCCAAAGATAGAAGCTGTAGTATCGCTTTCTTATCCAGGATCATCTATTAAAATAACTAATCTTTTAAACAATGTATCAGTACAATTAAATAATCTTCAAAAAATATCAGTAGACGGATCAAGAATTGTCTACGTTTCAGAATCGGTTTTTCAAAAACTTAAAATTGACAAAAAATTACCTTTTGTTCGAATAGAGGATATCAGTAATGCAAAATCTAACCCAACTTTTATTGCCAGTAAGGCTGAAATTTTTCAGGAAGAAAGAAAAGTTTCCAATACATCTAAAGTTAGCAATGTAGAAATAGCCCCACTTTCATCGACAGAATCGAAAAAAACTGAACTTATCTCTAAAAATATCTATCTTCAGTTTGGTAGTTTTTATTACTTAAAGTTTGCAAATGAACTTCGAAACAATCTAATAAATTCTCTCAATGTTAAAAATATTGCTATAGAAGGTGGTAGCAAAAACTATTATGTCACAATAGGACCAATTTCTAATATTAAAGTGTACGATAGTTTGTATTATAAATTGAAACAAAATAATTATGATGGTTTTAAAATTTTAGTAAAATGAAAAAAATAAATTTATTCTCTTTTTTTATATACTTAACTTTAACAGCAAGCTGTTTTTCCATAGAAACGACTGCAAAGCAAGCAATTCTAATTGACTTTAATTCTGGTGACGTTCTTTTTAAAAAAAACGAAGATGTTAAAGTATCTCCGGCGTCACTTACAAAAATAATGACAACTATTATTGCTTTTGATCTAATTCAAAGAGGTGAACTTAAATTAACTGAAAAATTTATTGTTTCAGAAAAAGCCTGGAAACATTCAAAACAAGGATATTCCTCCATGTTTATAATGCCTAATGATAAAATTACCGTAGAAAATTTATTAAAGGGTATAATTATTGCCTCTGGTGTTGACGCATGCGTAGCTTTGGCTGAAGGAATAGCCGGATCAGAAGAATCGTTTGTTATGATGATGAATGAAAAATCTAAAAGCATCGGCATGAAAAATACTAGTTTTTCAAACTCTTCAGGACTTTACTCAGAAAATAACTATTCAACTGTGTCTGACATTGCCCTTATGTCTTCATATCTGATAAAAAATTACAGTGAGCTTTATAAACTTTACAGCGAAAAAAGTTTTACCTGGGAAAGAACAGGAGGCAAACCTATAACACAGCCAAATAGAAACGCATTATTGTTTAGAGGCAATAATTATGACGGTATTAAAACTGGTTATCTCAGTGACTCCGGATACGCTCTTGCAGCATCAATGAAAGATGGAGAGCGAAGATTAATTAGTGTTGTAAATGGCACTTTATCAAACGCGGAAAGAACACGAGAATCCTTAAAATTACTTAATTACGCCGTTATATCTTCTGACCTCATTAAAATACAAAAAAATAATCCATTATTAATTGCTGATTTTTGGAATGGAAAAATTAATCAAACAAAGCTTCACCTTAAAGAAGATGTTTATTTTACTTATAATAAAAGAAAATCAAAAGATTTAATAATTTCAATTAATGTAGATCAACCACTAAAAAAAAGATTTAAAATCAACGATGAAGTTGGATCATTGACGATCAAAGATAATAGTGGATTTTCAAAAGAATTTTCTCTTTACGCGTCCGAAGATTTTGCAAAAATCAATTTTATTAAAAAATTTATAAATACAATTAATTTTTTAATATGGGGATAGATAAAGGTTTATTTGTTACCTTCGAGGGTATTGAAGGTTCAGGAAAGTCAACACAAATTAAATTACTTGCCAATTTTATAAAATCCAAAATTAAAAAAAAAGTATTTTTAACAAGAGAGCCTGGAGGTACAAAAATATCAGAAAAAATAAGAAGATTAGTAATTCATGATTTGCATTCTAAATCAAATTCTTTGACTGAACTTTTCTTGTTATTTGCCGCTAGGGCAGAGCACTACGATCTTATCAAGAATAAATTAAACAAAGGTTATATTGTACTGTGTGATCGTTACGTTGATTCCACAATTGCGTATCAACACTATAATGGAAATATTAAATTAGAGGTTATAAATTATATACAGAAATTAATAGATAAGGGTCACAAGCCAAATTTAACTTTTCTATTAGACATTAACCCATCTTTAGGAAAAAAAAGAATGTCAAAAAGAAACAAAAAAAAAGATAGGTTTGATAAAGAACCAGTCAATAAAATGAACAAAGTCAGGACAGCTTTTAAAAAGATAGCTTTATTAAATAAAAACCGAATTGTATTAATTCCCAATCATTTGCCTAAAGCAGTTGTACAAGCTAATATTCAAAAACAATTATTAAGATTCTTAGATAAATGAACAAAATTACAAATATAACCCGCCAAGATTTGTATACCCTTGTTCACGCAGAATTAGGCCTGCCAAAAGTTTATTGTACTAATTTTGTTGATGATATTTTTGCTATTATTACTAAAGGTATTTCAAATGAAAAAAAAGTTAAAATATCTTTATTCGGAACCTTTACCAATAGATCCAAAAATAGTCGGATAGGCAGAAATCCCAAAACCAAACAGGAGACTTTAATAACTTCAAGAAATGTCGTCACTTTTAAACCATCTAAATTCTTAATAAAGAAAATTAATAAATTTTCTTAATGGTTGAAAAAAAGTCTTCAGCTCTTAAAACAATTGGTGAGGTTGCTAAAGAACTTATGATTATCGACAAGAATTCAGGAAAACCAAAAACTCATGTCATTCGATTTTGGGAAAAAAAATTTAAAATCTTAAATCCTAGCCTTGTTTTAAAAAAACATAGATATTATTCAGAATATGAGATTAATATTTTAAAAAAGATTAAATTTTTACTAAAAGATCAGGGTATGACGATAAAAGGTGCAAATAAAATTTTAGAAAAAGAGTATTCTGTTGACTATAAATCTATGAATAATATAAATCGCACAGAAAAACTTACAAAATTTAAAAACATAATAAAAGATATTAAAGAAATACTGTAATGGCAAAAAAATCATCCATAAAAGTTAGACTTGTCCCTGAAGAAAAGCCTAATAGTGCTTTTAACTACTATGTAAAAAAACCCACAGCTGGAGATAAAGCTAAAGACAAGTTAAAAATGAAAAAATACAATCCATCAACCAAAAAACACGAGTGGTTTGTTGAAAAAAAATTACCCCCACACAGCAAATAGTTAAATCTTATTCTTTTCGAACTTTATAAATGAGCTAATCATAGCTTTCCATATTTTTAAAACTATGAAGGGTTCTATATTAAGAATTTTTCCTTTGTAGACTAAATTTTTAAGCATTGAATTAATTCTTTTTTTGTCAATTATTTCTTTTTTAGTTTTTAATTTTGTAATTTTAACAACTTCTTTTCTTCTAAGGCTTAGAAGTTTTAATATTTTCAAATCAATATTATCTATATTTTTTCTTATTTTTATAAGATTTCTTTTTTTTCTAAGTAGAGACAATTTATCTTTTTTAATCATAGATTTAAAAATATATAAAAGATCATGGAAAACATTCAACTAAATAAACTTTTTAAAGTATGGCATCTTACTGTTATTGTTTTACTACTTTTGCTGGTTTCAATTGGTGGAATTACTAGACTAACAAATTCTGGTCTTTCAATTACTAAATGGCAATTATTCACCGGGATATTACCACCACTAAGTGCAGAAAAATGGAACGAATATTTTTCTCTGTATACAAAAATTCCTCAATATACTGAATTAAATATGGGCATGAGTTTAGGTGAATTTAAATATATATTTTGGTGGGAGTATATTCATAGATTGTTAGCTAGAATTGTAGGACTTGCTTATATGTTGCCATTAATATTTTTTATAATAAAGAAACATATACAAAGAAATAATTTTTTTTATTATTTTATTATTTTTTTTTTATTTTTGTTTCAGGGATTTTTGGGTTGGTTTATGGTTAGCAGTGGGTTAACCGATAATGCAGATGTGAGTCATTTTAGACTAGCAGCGCATTTAAGTGTTGCATTTTTAATATTGGGGTTAATTTTTTGGTCTTATCTCAATACAGATAACGCAAATTTATCTATAAATTTTTCTTGGAGTACAGCTTTTATGATTTTATTTTTATTTTTATTTTTTGTACAAATCGTATTTGGTGCCTTTACATCTGGACTTGATGCTGGCCTCATTTATCAAACATGGCCAAAAATGAATTTAAATTACTTTCCTGAAGAAGTTACTTTAAAATCTTTTTTTTCTAAAGAGTTGCTTTTTGATAGGGCCCATATTCAACTTTTTCATCGATTAAACGCATACTTAATTTTTACTATTTTTTTAATATTTTATATTGTTAATTTGTCCTCAATTAAAAAAAATATTTTTTATACAAATTTACTTATGACAATTTTGTTAATTCAAATAATCTTAGGAATTGTTACTCTAACAAGCGGAGTTAACATTTATTTAGCAGCTCTACACCAGTTAACATCCGTTTTTTTAATGATGACTATATTAATGATGATGTATAAGCTTAAATCTTAATATCTGATGTTGACATTTAATCACCCAAACAGTATTTAGTCGTTCTTTCATGACTAATTTTATTAAAAAAAGCGAAATTAAAAATAACTGGGTTCATATTGATGCTACAAATGCAGTTGTCGGCAGACTTGCGTCACAAATATCAAAAATTCTTAGAGGAAAAAATAAAGTAACTTTCACACCACATATGGATGATGGCGACTTTGTTGTAGTAACAAATGTTTCTAAAATAAAATTTTCGGGAAATAAATTTGAAAATAAAAGATATTATAGACACACAGGACATCCAGGAGGAATTAAGGAGACTTCTCCTAAACTTTTAATGGCAAAAAAACCTGAGGAAGTTCTTAAGCTTGCTGTAAAAAGAATGTTACCGGATGGTCCTTTAGCTAAAAAACAGTTAACAAAATTAAAATTGTATAAAGATGATAACCATCCTCATGCAGCTCAAAAATTAAGTGTTTTTAATTTTTCTACTATGAATAAAAAAAATACAATAGCGAATTAATGTCATTAAATATCAAAATTACAAAAGATGCACACTACGCTACTGGCAAGAGAAAAGATGCGGTTGCTAGAGTGTGGGTTTTAGCTGGTTCAGGAAAAATATCTGTAAATGGAAAAATTTATACTGAATATTTTAAAAGACCAGTTCATCAACTTCTTATAGAAAAGCCATTAAATATAACTGACAAAAAGACCTCCGTAGATATTTTGTGTACAGTTAAAGGTGGTGGCATGTCAGGCCAAGCTGGTGCAGTTACTCATGGAATTTCCAAAGCCCTAGTTGGATCCGATCCAGCAATTCGAAAAACCGTTAAAAAAGACAAATTATTGACCAGAGACTCAAGGTCTGTTGAAAGAAAAAAATACGGTCAAAAAAAAGCAAGAAGACGTTTTCAATTTTCAAAAAGATAGTCAATCTTTACTCGTTTTTTATTTCCCACTTTATTTACAAATAATTATATGTACTATTTTATTTAAAATATGAAAAAAATTAAAGTTGCAATAGCTGGTGCTACAGGTTTTACAGGTATAGAATTAGTTAAAATTTTGGCAAAACACCCCGGTGTGCAAATTACCCATCTTTTTGCCCAATCAAACTTAGGTAAGCCTATTTCTTTCTTTGATAATAAAATTAAGAATACAAAGAAATTTCCCAAAGTATCTTCATTAATAAATAGTGATCTAGATAATATTGACACGATCTTCACAGCATTACCTCATGGAGAGGCTCATGTTATTGCTAAAAAATTAAATAAAGATTGTGTATTAATTGATTTATCAGCTGATTTTAGAATAAGTAGTAAAACAATATATGAGGAGTGGTACAAAGTTCCTCACTTAGCAACAAATCTTCAAAAAAAAGCAGTGTATGGTCTTAGTGAAATTAATAGAGCACTTATCAAAAATGCAAACATTATTGCTTGCCCAGGATGCTATCCGACTTCTATTCTTCTTCCGTTAATACCTTTGGTTAAAAAAAAATTAATCAATACAAATATAATTATTGCAGACTCTAAATCTGGCTATTCTGGTGCTGGTAAAAAAATAGAAGACAAAAAACTTTATCCTAATATTAATCAAAATTTAGCTATTTATGGTGTAGGTAAGCACAGACACATGCCCGAAATTGAACAAGAACTATCAATTTATAATTCTAAAAAAATACAAATTACTTTTACTCCACATTTGATACCTACTTTTAGAGGAATTTTGTCCACAATTTATTTAGATTTGTCAAAAGACGTTACTTCAAATGACGTGTATAAATGCCTCAAGAATTTTTATAATAAAGAAAAATTTATCGAAATAGTAACATCCAACAATATGATAAACACTAATAGAGTTATGAATACAAATATGTGTAATATTGCAGTGTATAACAACAAATTTAAAAATAAAATTATTATAGCTAGCGTCATAGACAATTTAGTTAAGGGAGCGGCTGGGCAGGCTGTGCAAAATTTTAATATTAGATATGGGTTTTCTGAGACTCTGTCATTAATTTAAATGAAAACTTTTAATATAGCCATAGTGGGCTTGGGAAATATTGGTCTGGAAGTCTATAAAAATCTTCTTAAAAATAAAAAAAATATTTTAGATAAAACTGGATTCAAAATTAATGTTTCTCATGTTTGTGCAAAAAATTTAAAAAAAAATAGAAGTATATCAATACCAAAAAAATTATGGATATCTAACCCTCTTGATTTACCCAAAAGTAAAAATATAGATATTATAGTTGAACTTATTGGTGGTAGCGATGGTATTGCAAAAAAATTAGCTTTTGCCTCAATAAAAAATGGCAAACATTTCGTAACTGCAAATAAAGCTTTGATTGCAAAGCATGGTGATAAGCTTTCTATTTTGGCAGAAAAAAATTCAGTAAATCTTTTATTTGAAGCTTCAGTTGCAGGAGGCATCCCGATTATTAGATCTCTAAAGCAAGGTTTAATAGCAAATAAGATTAAGCATATTTATGGAATTTTAAATGGCACTACAAATTTTATTCTGACTGAAATGGAAAAAAAAGGATCGACTTTTGCTGAAGCTCTTAAATACGCTAAAGTTAAAGGTTATGCAGAAAGCAACCCTTTAGCTGACTTGAATGGAAGCGATGTTGCTTGCAAAATATCCATCCTTAGTTCTATTTGTTTTGGTAGCAAAATATTAAATAAGGGTTTTTTAGTTGAGGGAATATCAAATATCGACATTTTAGATATTTTATTTGCAAAAAAAATTGGTTATCGAATTAAATTATTAGGCATAGCAGAAATTGTTAACAACCAAATCAAGCAAAGAGTGCACCCAGCTTTAATACCTGCAGATTTAGATATCGCTAATATTAATGGAGTTACTAATGCAGTTGTTGTTGATGGCGAACCTATCGGTAGAACAATTTACGAAGGAGCTGGTGCAGGTAAAGGTCCAACTTCCTCTTCAGTTATATCCGATATTGCATCTGTAATGGTTGGTAATGATGATTTTTCTTTCGGCTTATCTCCAGCTGCAAAAAAAAATTACAAATTATTTAATTTTGGCCATCATGTTAGCAAATATTATTTACGTTTTTTAGTACATGATAAACCTGGTGTGCTTTCTATAATCACCTCTGTGCTAGCTAAAAATAAAATTTCAATTCAAAATCTACTACAAGATCCAAGTCAAAGCGGCATCTCAAATGTAATGATTATAACACACAGAGCAATGGAAAAGTCCATACAAAGCGTGGTTAAAATTCTTTCAAAAAATAAAAAATTATTCAAAAAAATTGTGATGATTAGAGTACGTGATGAAAGTAAACTTTAGTGCTAGATCCAAAACTTTTACATAAATTTTCTATAGTAGCTGCAAGAGCTGCTTATTCATCGTCTTTATTAAAAGGCAAGAATGACAAAATTGCTGCGGACCAAGCAGCCGTTGATTCTATGAGAAACTATTTAAATAAAATTGAAATGAATGGAAAAATTGTCATAGGTGAAGGAGAGATGGATGAGGCTCCTATGCTTTACATAGGTGAAAAGCTTGGAACAGGTGACGGAGAACTTCTTGATATTGCTGTTGACCCCCTGGACGGAACTACTTTAACTGCTAAAAATTTACCCAATGCTATTTCGGTAATTGCAGTTTCTGAAAAGGGTAATTTACTACAGGCCCCAGACACGTATATGGAAAAAATTGCTATCGGTCCTGGTTTTCCAGAAAATATTGTGGATTTGGACAATACAGTTGAGAAGAATTTAAAAAACATGGCAGAATTTAAGTCAGTAAAAATTTCAGACCTCACTGTTTGTTTGTTAGAAAGAGATAGACATATAAAAATAATTAATTCGTTAAATAAATTATCTGTGAATATAAAATTTATTTCTGATGGAGATGTTTTGGGAGCCATATACACTTGTATTAATAACTTTAAAGTAGATATGTACGTAGGAATCGGTGGTGCTCCTGAGGGAGTATTAGCTGCAGCTGCTATAAAAGGTTTTGGCGGACAGTTTCAAGGTAGATTGGTAATTTCAAATAATGATGAGAAATTACGTGCAACTAAACTTGGAATTTCAGATATGCATAGAAAATATTATCTGAATGACTTAGTTAAAGGAGATGTCATTTTTTGTGCCGCAGGAGTTACCGATGGCGAAATATTAAAAGGAATAAGAGTAGAGGATAGTAATTTTTTATCAGATTTACTAGTATTACACTCTGACCAAAAAATTATAAAAATATACACAGAAACTTTTGAAATATGATCAATCGTTCAGTTTCTGATCGGAATTGGATATTCAGTAAATACGAAGAAAATAAAGTAAAAAAAATCAATCAAGAATTAGGTATAAGCGAACTTCTAGCCAGATTGTTGACCATAAGAAAAGTGGAGCCTGAGTTTTGTGAATTTTTTTTAAATCCAAGAATTAAAAACTCAATGCCAAATCCATTTGGATTAAAATCCATGGTGTCGGCGGTTAATGCAATCATCAAACATATAAAGAATAAAAGTAAAATATGTATTTTTGGTGATTATGATGTCGATGGAGCATCAGCAAGCTCAATTTTGGGAAAATTTTTAAAACACCTAAACTGTGATTTTTTTATTTTTATTCCAGATCGTATCAAAGATGGCTACGGACCAACGGCAAAAAGTTTCACAGAGATTATAAATAAAAATGTTAATTTAATTATAACCGTTGACTGTGGAACAACTGCCTTTGATGCTATGTCTCTTGCCAGTGATAAAGGAGTTGAGGTAATCATTTTAGATCATCATCAATCTACTGAAACTTTGCCCACTGCGTGCGCAATTGTAAATCCAAATAGATTTGATGAAGCAACGGATCTCACATATTTATGTGCAGCAGGTGTTTCTTTTTTATTTTTAACCGCTCTAGTAAGCAAACTCAGAGATGAAAATTATTTTACAAGTAATAAAATTAAGGAGCCAGATTTATTTAATTATTTAGATTTAGTAACTCTTGGAACTGTTTGTGATGTAGTGCCATTACTTGGACTTAATAGGGCATTTGTTTTTCAAGGTTTAAAAGTCATGGCCAAAAGAAATAATCTAGGAATTAAAACTTTATCAGATTTATCTAATATAAATTCTAAAATTTCTACATATCATATAGGTTATATTTTAGGACCAAAAATTAACGCTGGTGGCAGAATTGGAAAGTCACATTATGGTACCGATCTTTTATTAACAGAAGACCCAGAGATAGCTTTTAAACTTTCAACAGAAATAAATATGTTAAATGAAAAAAGAAAAAATATTGAAAATATTATGCTAGATGAAGCTAAGCATTTAGCTAAGTTAAAAGATAATAATCCAGTAATTGTTTTGAGTTCGAATGCTTGGCATGAAGGTATAATTGGAATTATTGCAAGTAGATTAAAAGATCAGTTCAACAAACCAGTATTTATCATTAATCTAGAGGGACAAAATGGCAAGGGGTCAGCAAGATCTGTTGCTGGTTTTGATATCGGTATGGCTATAATAAAAAGCAAACAATTAAATATTATTAAGAAGGGAGGAGGCCATAAAATGGCTGCTGGTTTTTCTATTGATGTAAATAAAATTAATGATTTTGAAATCCTTATGATTGAGTTATTTAATAAGAGTGGTTGCGCTTCATCAAAAGAAAAAGATCTTTATATAGACACGGTTTTATCTGCTAGTGCCTTAAATGAAGATTTTTTTTTAGAAATTAACAAACTTGCTCCCTTTGGTTCAGCAAACAGAGAGCCAAGGTTTTTAATTGAAAATGTTTCAGTGCTAAAGTCTATAATACTTAAAGATATCCATATAAAAGCTATCTGCAAGACTTCAAGCAATTCTAATATTGGCATCATTTCTTTTAATAGCGTTAATACTTCTTTAGGTAGTTATTTGATTAATCCAAAAAATAAAAAATATGATATTGTTGGAAGACTCTCTTTAAATGAGTGGAATGGCAAAAGAGAGGTGCAATTTTTACTTGATGACTTGTCATTATCAAAAAATTAAAATATTTTTTTGATTGATTATTTTTAAATTATCAATAAAAACCTCAAGATTGGTCCCTTCGTCTATCGGTTAGGACATGTGGTTTTCATCCATAAAAGAGGGGTTCGATTCCCCTAGGGACCGCCAATGTACTTTTTTATTAGAGTAGCTCTTTTAACTTTTTGGTAATCTTTTGGCTTTTAGGATTTGTTAAAGAATTATAAACTTCTTCAATCTGACCATTTTTATTAATTAGAATTTTATAAAAATTCCATTTTGGTAACGCAGAACTTCCATAACTATTAATTGCCCATTTAAAAAAAGGATCTTGCTGATCCCCTGTAATATTAATTTTTTCCATCATGGGAAAAGTAATACCGAACTTAGTTTCACAAAAATCTTTTATTTCTTTATTAGTTCCAGGTTCTTGCGAACCAAAGTCATTAGAGGGAAGACCAATAATTACTAATCCTTTTTTTTGATATTCATCATATAAATCCTGTAAATCTTCGTATTGATTAACAAAACCGCATTGGCTAGCAACGTTAACTATTAAAAGTACCTTACCTTTGTGTTGATTTAGACTGTATAGTTTTCCATTAATTTCTTTAAATGAAAAATCATAAGCTAAATTTTTATTTACAGAAAATGAGGTGCTACAAAAAAATGAAGATATCAAAAAAGTCGACAGTATTTTTTTTAAATTAAGCATTTTTCTTAGTTGCTATTATTAAAACAAAATATCCTAACAAGGTGGAAAATAAAGATCCTAAAAGTACTCCAATCTTAACTTCATCCATATACACCGCATTATTTGCAAAAGCCAAATTACCCACAAATAGACTCATTGTGAAGCCGATACCGGTAAGTATACCAACTCCGTACAAACCTAGCCAAGAAGCATTACTTGGTTTATCAGCCCATCCAAATTTTATTGCAGCTGCTGAAAAAATAAATACACCAATTTGTTTACCAATAAACAAGCCAACACAAACCCCTAATGTAACTTTGTCTAATAATTTGTGCACTGTAATTCCATCCAAACTTACACCTGCATTAGCCAAAGCAAAAATTGGCATAATTAGAAAAGCAACATACGGAGCAATTGAATGTTCTACTTTTATAAGCATAGAGTCATGATGACTTTTATCTGATTTATGAGGTATTGAGATTGCTAATAGCACACCTGAAATTGTGGCATGAATTCCAGATTCATGTGTAAAAAACCACATAACTATTCCAACAGCCAAGTAAGGTAAAAATTTTACAATTCCCATCCTATTCATTACTAACAACAATCCAAAAGATGCGAACATTAAAAAAAGATAAAGATAATTCATGTCAGAGGAATAAAAAATTGCAATTATTATTATTGCTCCCAAGTCATCTATGATAGCCAAAGCAACTAAGAAAACTTTTAAAGATATTGGAACTCTCTTTCCTAGTAATGATAATATACCTATTGAAAAAGCAATGTCGGTTGCGGAGGGTATTGCCCAACCCTTTAATGTTTCTGAATCTCCTAAATTAAAAAAAACATATATTAACGCTGGAACTAGCATTCCACCAACTGCTGCAATCATAGGAAGTAATGCTTTTTTAGTTTGTGAAAGTTCTCCTTCTAAAAATTCTCTTTTAATTTCAAGGCCAACTAATAAAAAAAATACAGCCATTAGAGCGTCATTAATCCAATGAAAAATAGAAAGTTTTAAAGAAAAGGAGCCAAAACCTATTGTTAAATATTGTTTAAGTATTGCAAAATATTGAGGAGCAAAATGAGAGTTGCTCACTATTAAAGCTATGAAAGTCATAACCAATAAAGTTATCCCAGCAGCTGTTTCCTGCTTTATAAACCATTTAAAAAAGTTTGAAGTTGTCTTAATCATGCAAAGCTTTTAACACTTAATAAATATAAAATAAAATTGTATTTCTTTTAAAAAGTCAGAAATGTATATATATAACATTTTATAAAATCGGGGCATAGCGCAGCCTGGTAGCGCATCTGGTTTGGGACCAGAGGGTCGT
>VTPP01000014.1 GCA_008638225.1 Pelagibacteraceae bacterium | reverse complement strand
TAGTTGTCTAGTAACTAGTTTACGTGCAACAAAAGTTAGAACATATCTTGGTTTTTCGCTCGCTGTGCATATTCTATCAATACAAAGCCTCGTCCATATTGAGAAACGCTAGATATTAATAGCTGCTAGAACCTATCTCGCTATCTAATGTTTACATACCAGGGATGCGGCCTCATGTGACTAAGCTTAGCTCTATGATAATTGACAATCTAATAGGTTTGATAGATTCAGCCCAATTTAACAAAAGACACTAACATGAAAAAAATACTAGCCATCTTAATTTCAAGCGTATTTATTTCATCATTTGCTTATGCAGGACAATGTCCAGCATTACTAAAGCAAGTAGATGCAAAAATAGCGACGACAAAATTAGCTGGAGATGATCTTAAGGCTGTGAAAACATTACGCGATAAAGGTGATGCAGATCACAAAGCAGGTAAACACGCTGATTCAGAAAAAGCGTTACAAGAAGCTTTAAAAAAATTAGGCTAATTATAATTTCAAACTAGGGCGCCTTGCGCCCTAGTTTCTTCTACTTCCCTTTTCCTCTTACATAAATTTGGCAATGATCCCTGGGATCTGATCTTTAAAAGCAAAAAAACCTTTGCTAGCAAAGGGCCAGCAATACTTATCATAATCACGAACCGCATACTCAATTGTTACTTCTTTCATTTCTTTTTTTATCTTTTCAACCAAATCATGTTCATAACCAGTGGTTAGATACGGCATTATTATTTTTGTAATATTATTTTTTTTTACAAAATTTTCTAATTGCTCCCTGCTTATGCTTGGCACATCTCTACTGAGTGTAGTTGCAAGATGTTGCTGTAATTGAGATTGTATTTTTTGTTTAAAATCTAAAACGGGACTAGCGAACTGCAAAGAGTGTAGATGCGACACACAATCTAAGACTGCAACTTGCATAGATTTGCTGACGAAGGGAGATTGCTCGGCAAAAGAACAGTCTAAATAATGAAATAAGCATAAGGCATTATCATAATTAGGACTGGCAAAAGATAATGGAGTGATTGGATATTGTTTTTGTTCGGTGCAAGGCATGGCTGTTTCATTAAGATGAAGATTGGAATAAGTTGTGCCTGAAAATAGATTAATGTTTTTTGTTGTTGCAAGATAATGCTTGCCCTTAGTATGTAACCCCGCTACCCAGCGCCAACTTAAAGTATTTGCTGCCGCATCACCATCCAGTAAATGTTTTAAAAAAAAATCTGCTCCTAGTTGCCAAGGTAACTGTAAGGTAAAAATCCAGATACTAGCAAACCACATTCTTGCATGATTGTGCAAATAACCATGAGTTTGTAATTCTTTGACCCAATCATTAAAACAAGGAATAGATGTGGCAGCTTGAATGGCTTGTTGGTATTGCTCCGATTGTGTTTGTGACTGGAGCTTAGTTAAGTCGGTTACATAATCCTGCCAAACCTGAGGTCTCTGCTCAAGCCAACCTTTCCAATAAGTTCTCCACATTATTTCCTGAATAAATTTTTCAATTCGGGCAAAAGGATATGTGCCATAAGCAGATCGCAGTACCGTTAGCTCATCAATGATGCGGTGGCTGATATACTTAGATAAAACGCTAGTATTAGTTCGCATCTTTGGCCCATAATCAAAGTTACGTTTGGCAGCATAAGATGCAAGATGTTGCTCACTAAATTGCTGTAACTGTTTTAGGGCTTCTTCTCTAAGTTCCATGATGAATTAAATGATGACACGTGCGATGCAAGATAGAATGTAGATACACTAAATGTTCAAAACTTTTATTATATCCACCCCCTAATACTCCGCATACTGGGATCTTACGTTGATAAAAGTGCGACAAGACCATTTGCTCTCTTTTTATGATACCATTGGTTGTGATATTTAAAGCACCTAACTTATCATCTTCATGTACATCAACGCCTGCTACATAAAATACAAAATCAAAGGACTGTTTGCTCAATTTCTGCAAACTATCTTCAACAATATCTAAATACTCCTCATCCTGTAAATGCTCCTCAAGCTCAATATCTTGATTACTTTGTTGTTTTTTTGCTGGATAATTTTTTTTAGCATGAATGCTACACGTGTATACTTGCGGATGGTTTTTAAAAATTTCTGCGGTGCCATCACCTTGATGAACATCAAGATCATAAATTAAAATACGCCGAACTAACTTTTGTGCGAGTAAACTATGGGCAGCAACCGCCACATCATTAAATACACAGTAACCATTACCAGAATCTGCAAAGGCATGATGCGAGCCACCTGCAGTATTACAAGCCAATTGATATTGCAAAGCTAAACGTGCGGCTAATACAGTACCGCCAGTTGCCATATACGACCTACGTTTGACACTTGGCACCATCGGGAATCCAAGTTTGCGCTCTTCTTCTTTAGATAAGGATAAGTTATCTATTTTTTCAATATATTCTGCCTTATGTACTCTTAATAAATCTGCATGCGAGACTGGTTCTGGAATAAATAAATTATCTTTTTTGATAATCTTATCTTGCTGGAGTAATTGAAACAAAGCGCCAAATTTATGAATGGGAAAGCGATGATCATCCCCTATTTGCGCAACGTAATCTGGGTGATTAACGATGGGAACCATACACTGCATGCAACTCTTGTTGTAGAAAAAGAGCAATCTGTTTCATACCAAATAAACCTGCTTTTTGTTCAGCAACTGAATTATAATTAGTATTGGTATTAACATCATACGTGTAATGCGTACCATCCTTTGCGGTAATGTATTCGATGCCAGCAATTTCAATATGGTTGTCCTTTAAAAACTTCTTATATTTTTCTATACTAGCATTCTGATACTGCTGAATAATCATAAATTTATTACCATCAGGATTGGTTGGACAAAATTGTTCTTCAATGTTGCAAGCATCCGCCGGACATAATTCAAAAGAATCGCTTGCATCAACTTGCACTGCATAAAAAAATTGGGAATTAATAAATTCTAAACGGTGGATGACTTTTGGATTAGCCTCGATATATTCTTGGAGAATAGTAATTCCATCCACTGAGTTTTCAAAAGATGAACTGTGCACATGTTTTTCTAATTCTGCTTGATTGTTGAATAATTTCACGCCCAAACCACGACCTGCCCTATTATGCTTAATGATAAATGGTTCTTTAAAATGTTTTGCAGCAGCGATGATTTGTTTTGGACTACTACAACATATTGATCTTGGTGTTGTAATGCCTGCTTGCTGCAAACGAGCATATTGTAATGATTTACTAATTTCTAACGCTAAGGCATTGCTGTTATTAATTACTCGTCGTTGATGCGACTCTAACCAATGTAAAATAGTTGCGGTATATTCTGGTGCAAAGCGGTGACCTCTGGCGTGAGAACTAGCGCTCATTCTATTATAAAAAATTCCTTGAGGCGGGGCTGTGCCTAGATCAATACTCGCCTGTTCCACATGCCAATCAACAAAGGGTACTTGCAACTGCTCTAAAGCTGCAATTAAGGGACGAGTCCATTCCTCGTTTTCGTGAATGATGTGAACTTTCATTTTTTTTTATAATATTTTTATCTTTTATTAATACTGACACAAGTTTTGTTTGTCCGTATTCATACTTTGATTTACTGGTACATTCTTTAAAAATACTAGGTTAGTTCGAAACTTGTTCAGCCAAGCTAAAGATATCATAGGAAAGGGATTGGTTTTTTGTTACAATTCATGAGCAGGAAGGCTGCTTGCTAAAATTAAAGTATGTCAGAACAATTTTATATTCTTAGTATGTACACTGTCTTTAGTAATCACTTTAACATAAACATATTTTTCCCCGTTAAATGAAAAGATTATACTCATGCTTGATTGATCCTTTTGTAGATTTAGCTCGGCAGTTTCGTATTAGTTATATACCACCTCTCATGATTTATGTGGCAGCTGGAGTTTCTGGATTAACCGGGATTGTGGGCACATTTTTTGTAAAAGATTACTTAAATTTATCTGCAGCCCTGCTCGCAGGTCTTGGTTTTTGGGCGGGAATACCTTGGGTATTAAAAATGCCACTTGGACATTTAGTTGATTTAATTTGGAAAAGAAAAAATTATTTAGTGTTTTTAGGCGCTGGTTTTATTGCTGCCAGCATTATCATTATGTATGGCCTGATTATACACACTAAATTTATGGCAGAGATGTTATCTGTTGAAACATGGTTTGTGATCAGCGTTATACTTTCCCCGGTTGGTTATGTCATTCAAGATGTGGTGGCAGATGCTATGACGGTTGAGGCGGTTCCGCAGTTTGATAAGGACGGTAAAAACTATTCTCCTGAAGTAATCAAAGCAATGCATACCACGATGCAAACGCTTGGACGTTTTGCAATTATCGCCGGCACTATTTTAGTTGCTGCTGCTAACATTATTATTTTTAGTAATACGCAAGGCTTAGCCCAGAGTGAAAAAGTATCTTTATATGGATCTGTTTATTTATACGCTCTGATCATTCCTGGTATTTCCATACTAGGTGTTTGTTTTTCCTACTACTTACACAAACAACAACAAGCCTTATTCAAAAAACTAGATAAAACAATTTCCCAAACTATGTCTATCACTAAAGTCAATTGGTGGATTTTAGGCGGATCATTAATCTTTGTTTTATTCACCCTAACCATTGGCTCCCTCCAACTACCACTTGCCCAGGAGATCGTATTTACCGGCTCAATGTGCATCGTCATTTTTTTAATGAGTAAATTATTAAAAGAAATTCCAGAAAATCTTCGCTCAACCATTGTTGGCACTGCTATTATTATTTTTATCTTTAGAGCTATGCCAGGACCAGGACCTGGATTAACTTGGTTTGAAATTGATGTTTTAAAATTTGATGAGCAGTTTTTATCAACTTTGTCGTTGATTGCTTCTGTTTTAACTTTGCTTGGAATTATTTTTCTAAGACCTTTTATGGCAAGAAATTCCATAGCAACCATTGTAGTTGTTTTATCTATTGTCGGATCTATTTTATTTTTGCCAAGTGTTGGAATGTATTACGGCCTTCATCAATGGACGGCTAGCCTGACTGGTGGAATCGTTGATGCAAGATTTATTGCGATTATTAATACCGCGCTTGAATCTCCACTCGGCCAAGTAGCTATGATCCCGCTCTTAGCCTGGATTGCTAAAAATGCGCCCTCACACTTAAAGGCAACTTTTTTTGCAGTGTTCGCCTCCTTTACTAATCTTGCCTTATCAGCCAATGCCTTAGGTACTAAATATCTTAATCAGATTTTCACCATTAGCAGAGAAGTTAAAGATAAAGTTACGGGAGTTATTCAATCAACTGCTGACTATTCAGAACTTGGAACGGTTCTTATTATTGTCACCTTATTAACTTTAACAATCCCTACTCTTACTGTTTGGATTATTCAACGATCAAAGCTTAATACCAATGAATAATTTAAATAAAATTGTAGTATGTATCAATTCCTAGCCAGCCTTACGTTAATCCTGCATTTTACCTTTATCTTATTTGTGATCTTTGGGGGTCTTTTATTTTTTGTGAAACGTTGGACTTTGTATTTTCATATTCCAGCTTTAACAACGGGTGCTCTTTGAATAAAAGAAGTATCTATTTTAGAGGAGTGTTGGCGTCTTAACTTAAATTGATTGTTGTGTCTGGCCGCAGCTAAGGTAATCGATCCTCTGCCAAATTTATTATTAGTTTGATCAATAATGTTCATGAGATGATCTAAATTATGGTTCAGATCCGAAAATAAATTATTTGCATAATGAGCTTTAGGCTGTAATCCTGACAATAATACACCGGCCTTACTATAATAATGGCCTTTTCTATAAATATTCTCCAAAGCTTTGACTGCTAAATCAACAAGCTCAAGCGTATTATTAGTTGGCATGGGAATATCTATTTTCTCCACCCTTGATAGATAATTCTTCTTGAATCTACTTGTTTTAATAAAGACATAAATAGTTTTCGCTATTAATCCCTCCGATCGAATACGTTCTGCTGCTGTAATGCAATGATTAACCAGAGCTTCTTGTAGATCATAGATATCTGTAATCGATGTTCCAAAGGATCTGGAAACACAACAATTTTTTCTAACGGTGGGTGTGTAATTTAGTGGGAAGCAACATATACCTTGTAATTCATGAATTGTTTTCAACACAACCACACTACTATTTTTTCTCACCCAATAATTATCAGCATTTTTTAATTGGTAAGTATTATGAAAATGATTGTTATGAAAGAAAGCAGAGAGCTGTCTGCCTATACCCCAAACCTCTGCTACCGGAAACTCTTTTAACTCTTGATCAATATAATTCTGCTCTTTAGAAATAAATTCTTCAATTCCCATCTTCTTTTTCTTTGCAATATGATTAGCAACCTTGGCTAAGGTTTTGGTATTAGCTGCACCAATGGATACGGGGATACCTGTCCATTGCAGAATAGTTTTTCTAATGTTGGAAATATAATCTTCCACATTCTTCATTGTAATATGCGTAAGGTCCAGAAAAGCTTCATCGATAGAATAAAATTCAATATCGGATGAAAAGTTCTTTAAGATTTTCATGACCCTGCGTGAGAGATCTCCATACAGTTCATAGTTAGAAGAAAAAACTGCTACTTTATATTTATCTATTAATGGCTTTGCTTTAAAATAAGGCTCGCCCATTTTAATTCCCACCTGTTTAGCCTCTGTGGATCTTGAAATGATACAACCATCATTGTTAGATAATACGACGACTGGTCTTTTTGCTAGATCTGGTCTGAATAAACGCTCACAAGAAACATAAAAAGAATTACAATCAACAAGAGCGATAATACGTTTGTTAATGGGTTGCATGAATAATGTAAGTTACAATCCCCCACACATTAATATCAGAATGTTCCGTGATCGGGATGTATTCATCAGCGTGCTTAATATAAAAATGATTATTTTTTTTTATAATATTTTTAACCACTAGCTCATTATTAAAATTAACAATGGCAATGCAGTCATTACTAAGACCTAAACTTCTATCCACTACTAATAAATCGCCATTTGCAATTTTATGATCGTTCATGGAATTGCCCTGCACTCTAATGACAAAAGTTGCAGGAGCATTTTTAATCAACTCGCTATTTAAATCTATTTCTTCCTGCACATAATCGGTGGCGGGAGATGGAAAACCTGCTGAAACTTTTTGGATAACGAGTGGTATTTTCATAAATATAATGTTCTTGTTTTGTTCTAAATACTCGATTGATCTACCTGGAGTCAATGAAGAAAAGGGGATGTGTATATATAAAGAGTGTAGCTAATATTTTTTCTTAATATTCCGAAAATGTCGCAATATTTTATGATTAAACGAATGGTACAGTTACTTCATCCTAGAAATAGCAGAGAAACTTTTAACTCTACTAACTATAACTATAGTTCATGATTAAAAAAATACTAATCACCTTAAGTCTAATAACCATTTCTAGTTCTGTGCTTGCTCATGAATATAAAATTGGAAAACTAGAAATAGATCATCTTTATATCAGAGTAACTACCGGAACTAATGTCAGTGCTGGATTTATGACTATTGAAAATGAAGGAGATCAACCTGATAAATTATTGTCAGTAACTAATGTATCTTTTGCAAAACAAGTAGAAATCCATGAAACAACTATGGATAATAATGTCATGAAAATGCGTCCACTTAATCAAGGTCTAACCATACCAGCTAAAAGTAAAGTTCAATTAAAATCTGGTTCATACCATATTATGTTTATGGGTCTTACAGAGCCAATCGTTAAAAACAAAAAATATAAAGCATCACTTAACTTTGAACAATCGGGCTCTATTACAATTGAATTTGATACAGAAGAAGCTAAAGGTCATTATCAAGAAAAACATAAAAATTAAGACGAGAAAATTAATATGAATACATTTCGCCGAGGTATTATTTACTACATCATAGTTCCAATTATGGTGTTGCTGATTTTATTTATTGTATCCATATTCATCGGTAATCAAAACAAGACCTCACAAAATACTAATGTAGCAGATATTATTATTACCTCTGATTTTGAATTATATGATCAAGATAATAAAAAAGTAACCAAGGCTGATATACTCGGATCACCTTCTGTTCTTTTTTTTGGTTTTACTTATTGTCCTGATGTTTGCCCTACTACTTTGCAATCTTTATCAGTATTAATTGGTCAGCTAGGTGAGAGTAGTAAAAAATTAAAATTTTATTTTATAAGCGTTGATCCAGAACGAGATACTCCAGAAGCACTAAAACAGTATTTAAATTCTTTTCATCCTGCAATTAAAGCTCTAACCGGAGATCCAAAACAATTAGATATATTGATTAAATCCTATTCTATTTATGCAAAAAAAGTTCCTTTAGAAAATAATAATTACACCATGGATCATACTTCTTCTTTAATTTTAATTGATAAAAATACAAATTTAGTTGGCACTATCACGTATGATGAAAAGATTGACGTAGCTTTAGCTAAACTTAAAAATCTTTATTAGTTGTAAATAATTTATTACTGGACCGGACTATCATTAACCCAGGTTCCGGTTATTTTTTTTCCATTCGGGTACGTATACGTTCCTTGGCCATCCATTTTGCCGTGTTTATATTCCCCTTGATATCTTGAACCACTTTTGGAGGTAAACACACCTTGGCCGTGGATTTTATTATCTTTAAATTCTCCAATATACACAGAACCATCAATATAGGTTAATTTTCCTTTTCCATCACGGTAACCATCTTTCCATTGACCAATATATTTCTCACCATCTAGATAAGTTAATGTGCCCTGCCCATTGGGCTTTCCATCTTTCACATCCCCAACATAAGTTCCTTGATTAGCAAGAGTAATCGTTTCTGCCAATGCAACACTAGTAGATAATGTAATGAGAAATAAAACTAGAGATATTTTCTTCAACATACCTTTGGGTATCTGCTGTTTATTTTTTTTTGTTAAAACCTATTTTAGATTTTATACTTTCCCACAACTTGGCCATACCCAGTGGCTCATAAATCATAAATATAATCATCAAGGCACCAAACACTACTTGCTCAATAGATGAAATGATCGTTGCATCAATTGAACCATGGAACACTGTGTTACCAATAAAGTTGAGGACAACTGGAAATAATAAAATAAAAGCGGCACCAATAAATGCGCCGTTAATAGTTCCCAAACCTCCAAGGATCACCATGAACATGATCTTGAAGGATAATTTAATATCAAAGGCAACTGGTTCCAAAGATTTTAAGTAAGTAAATGCAAATAAAGCTCCCGCCACACCACAATAAAATGCACTGATGGCAAATGCTTCTAATTTTGTTTTTAATAACGACACACCCATAGATTCTGCTGCAATATCCATATCCCGCACCGCCATCCAATTTCGCCCAGCACTACCCCGCACCATATTCATGGCGATCAAAGTCAGAATGACAACCACCACTATCACGACATAATACATGTCAATGGGTGAGGTAAATGACTTACCGAAAATCTCAATATTTTGTGCAGTAATAATTCCTGATGTGTCGTAATTTTTAAACCAACCGAATTTATCGATCATCCAAACAATAAAAAATTGTGAAGCAAGCGTTGCCACCATTAAATAAATTCCTCGCACACGTAAACTTGGAAGACCAAATAATATTCCAAAGGCTGCTGCGATTAATCCTGAAATAATTAAAGCTCCAACAAAAGGAAGATCTGGAATTCTTAAAATTAAATTAAAACAGGCAAAAGCACCTGCTGCCATAAATCCTGCTGCACCTAGTGATAATTGTCCTGCATAACCCATGACAATTTGCTGACCAACCGCAGCCAAAGCTAAACATAACCATGGTATTAAAATAGAGCTGTACCAATAACCATTAGTGATAGTCATCGGAATAATAAGAAAACCTAGCACCATCAAAACGATAAAATTAATTATATCGCCTCTTGTAAAAGTCATAAACACCGGCTTCATCAACTACACTCTCCTAATAATTTTTTCTCCAAATAAACCCTCAGGTCTATATAATAAGAAAAAGATTGCTAATACGTACGGCGCCCATCCTTCGATTCCGCCGCCAAAATAAGGTCCGATATAAACTTCTAAAATTTTCTCAACTGCTCCAATAAGTAAACCGCCAATGATCGCTCCTGGAATAGAAGAAAATCCTCCAATAATTAACACTGGTAATGCTTTTAAAGCTAAATCGATAAGCGCAAACTGCACTCCGGCTCTAGCACCCCACATCATTCCAGCAACTAATGCCACCACGCCGGCAGCTGACCAAACTAATAACATAATATGTTTTAACGGAATACCGATTGAACTTGCAGCACCCGCATCATCTGCAACTGAACGCAGACCCAAACCAATTTTGGTATATTTGAATAAAAGAGTTAAACCAATAATCATTGTGGTTGCGACTAAACCAGCAGTCACATCTAAAGCGCTAATAAATAATTGTAAATTATCTGCAATCCATGGAATGGGTGAATCTTTAATTCCTAAATCTAATCTTCGTACCTCCACTCCCCAAACTGCTTGAGCTAATCCTTCTAAGACAAATCCCAAACCAATGGTTGCCATTAATAAAGTATCTTCGCTTTGATTCATCAATGGTCTTAATACTAATCGCTCAGTTGCTAAACCAACAGCAATCATCAAAAATATGGTAAGGACAAAGGCAACGGAAAAAGGAATACCAAATTCCATTAAACCAACAAAGCTAAGCACGGCAAAAAACACCATAGCTCCTTGAGCAAAGTTAAAAGTGGAAGAGGCTTTATAAATAAGAACAAATCCTAAGGCGACCAAAGAATACATGGTGCCAGATAATAATCCAGCTACCAACACTTCCATAAAAAACAGCAATTCACTAATCATGCGCTACTCCTAAATATGCATCAATAACTTTGGGATTGGATCGCACCACATCTGGTGTTCCATCACCAATACTTTTACCGTAATCCAGCACTACTACTCGGTCGGAAATATCCATCACCACTCCCATATCATGTTCTATCAAAACAATAGTGGTTCCTAATTCGTCATTTACTTTTAAAATAAATCTGCACATATCTCTTTTTTCTTCAACATTCATCCCGGCCATCGGCTCATCTAATAATAAAATTTCTGCCTGTGTTGCTAGTGCCCGGCCTAATTCTACTTTCTTTTGCAATCCATAGGGAAGTTTACCAACTTGTGTATTTTTAATATCTTCAATTTCTAAGAAGCTAATAATTTCTTCACACTTTTCCTTATTTTCTTTTTCTTCTCTAACCGTTTGTGGGAACTGAAAACCAACCTGCATAAAATTAGATTTGGTGTGTAACTTTCGTCCAACCAAAATATTATCCAGTACCGACATTCGTTTAAATAATGCAAGATTTTGAAAAGTACGGGAAATTCCCATCGTGGAAATAAGATTGGGATTGATCTGATCAAGCACAGCTCCTTTGAACAAAATAGTTCCCTCTTGCGGCTGATAAATACCATTAATGCAATTCAGCATCGAACTTTTGCCTGCTCCGTTTGGACCAATGATGGCTCTGATTTCATGTTTTAAAATATTAAAGGAAATATTAGTAATTGCTTTGACCCCGCCAAAATGCAGAGAAATATTTTTTACTTCTAGAATAGGCCCGCCAATTTTAAATTTTCTGCCTTTAGTGGTTGGGGCTGTAGTATTTTTTTTCTTCTCGTCATCATATAATGCATCTCTAAAGTTCTTTCGTTCCCCTTTAGAAATACCTAAATACAATTCTTTTACTTTTTCATCATTCGCTAAACTTTTTGCACTTCCCTCGAGCATCACTCTGCCTGTTTCAAGAATATAGCCATAGTCAGCATTTTTAAGAGCGATATTGGTATTTTGTTCAGCTAATAAAATGCTCACCCCTTCTTTCTGGTTTAATTCTTTTACAATATTGAAAATTTCAGCAACCAGTTGTGGGGCTAAACCCATAGAGGGTTCATCTAATAATAACATTTTTGGTTTTGCCATCATGGCTCTAGCAACAGCTACCATTTGCTGTTCTCCACCTGAAGTAAAGCCAGCTTGGCTATTTCTTCTGTCTTTTAATCTTGTAAAGTATGTGTAAATTTTTTCTAACTCTGCGCTCATATCACCCTTAGATAATTGTCTAGAGTAAGCACCCGCAATAATATTTTCTTCAACCGTTAAATGGCCAAAACATCTTCTACCTTCTAATACCTGGACCATGCCGCGATGAACCATTTGTGAAGGTATTTCGCCCTGAATATTATTGCCATTATAATTGATAGTTCCTTTAGTAACCTTTCCTCTTTCCGAGGCTAACATCGTAGAAATAGATTTAAGGGTTGTGCTTTTTCCAGCACCATTTGCTCCTAACAAAGCTACAATTTTTCCTTTAGGAACGTTAAGCGATACATCGTGCAGTGCTAATATGACGTTGTCATAGACAACTTCAATATTCTTAACTTCTAAAATATTATTTGAGTCAACGCTCATGAACTTATTTTAAATCTCCTGAAATCTTTTAATGATAAAAAGGGGAGGTGTAAACTGTTTAAGCAATTTTTCCTCCCCTGATTAATAATTAATTAGCTACACTTTTTAGGTGTGATGTTGTTTTCTTTAGCAAATTTTGCTGCAGAATCTTCAACAAGCTGTCTAATAAATTTAGGATCATTTGGTGCTGTCCAATCCTTCACTTTATTAAACTTTTTACCGTCCCATTGCATTAATGCAAATTTTCCGGCACCCTCATGATTGGCACAAGAGATAGCAAAAGGAGCAACCATTCCTTTAACACCGATCGCTGCTAAACGTTCATCTGTCATGTTTAACGCTTCGTATCCATCTCGGAACTCAGCTCCAGTTACTGCTTTACCAACTTTGTTATGTATCTTTTGAGCATTTCTCATTGCTTCAACCCACATAACTGCAGCACCTAGTCCTCTGTTCCAGTACACTGTGCCTACTCGGCTTGTGTCGCTTAAGTTTCCTTTTCCAGATCCGTAAACTTTATCTTTAATATTTTTTACTAAAGGAAAGTCTGTTCCTGGAAGAGCGTTTGCAACAACGTAAGTTCCTTTTGCAGAATCACCAGCAGGAACCATGTCCTCCTCAGCTCCTCCGAAAGTAACGTACATCATTTTAGTTCTTGGGAAATTAATTCGAGCAGCATTAGTCATTGCTGTTGAATTCATACCAGAACCAGCGCCCCAAAACGTAACCCAATCAGGTTTTTCTTTTCTAATTTGTAACCACTGTGATTGTTGCTCAAGTCCCGGAGGTGCGATAGCAATTTCTATCAATGTAATACCCCAGTCCGCAGCAATTTTTCTCATTGCAGGTAATGGTTCACGGCCGTACGCAGAGTCGATGTGAAGGTGAACAATTTTCTTACCCTTCATTTTCGCAACTCCACCTTCTATTTCAGCCATCCATCTTAATTTCACACCGATTTGAGACCAGTAGTGACTTGCAGCATTGAATACCCAAGGCCATACTCTGCCATCAGCAGCGTCTGTTCTTCCGTATCCGTACTGAGCCAAAACTACATTGTCTGTAGCCATTCGGTTAATTACAGCGTATGCACCTGGAGTTCCAAGTGTATCAAACACTACAATTTTCTGACCGTCTTTTTGAAGAAGTCTCTGATAACACTCAACTGTTTTCACAGCGTTGTATTCAGTTTCGCATTCTTGCCAAGTTAGCATCACTCCGTTGACACCACCTGTCATGTTTACGTAATTCATGTAGTCAATTTGCGCACCATAGTATCCTGTACCCATTGCTGAGTAAGGTCCTACACGGCTACTTGCTACAGGAAAGTATTGAGTCTCAGCACCAAAAGAATTTTGTGGCAAGACCATTGTTGAGCACAAAAGACCAACCACAGAAACTGTAGAAAGAATCTTGCGCATGCATGATTTAATCATATGATTATTTCCTCCCCTATTTTGAAATAGTATACGTAGAAAAAAAAATTTATTCAAACTAATAGTGTTAGCCAAACTTCAAAAAAAAGGATTGGGCGTACAACTAAAGGTGGAGTTATTTTACAGCAGCCGAATGATCGTGAGGTTCAAATTCGGTTTTAAATTGATTGGAAATTCTTTGGACTTGAACAGCTGACACTTTGTATTCAGCGCACATCGTTTCTTCATCTTTACCGTGACCGGTTACCATATTCACCATGTGTTCAGGAAAATGGAATGTTGTGAAAACAATTCCTTCTTTAACAGTGTCTGTCACTTCTACTTTAAGAGCAACCTGGCCTCTGCCTGAATATAATCTTGCAATATCTCCAGTATGTAGATCTCGTTCGGCTGCATCTTTAGGATGAACTAATAAAATATCTTCGCTAACAATATCAATGTTACTAGTTCTTCTAGTCATCGTCGCAGCATTATAATGCTGCAACACTCTGCTAGTAGTTAGAATTAGTGGATATTCTTTTTTATTAGTTTCAAGTTCTGTCGATTCTTTCCAATCAAAGTTTTTAAATCTTCCTTTACCAATTTTAAAAGTCTCCGTGTGTAAAATTTGTGTATCGATTCCATCTTCTGATACAGGCCATTGCAATCCAAATTTTCCAAGTCGCTCTCTAGTAACTCCTTTAAAGAAAGGGACGATATCTGCAATTTCTTTTAACACTTGATCCGCATCATAAGTTGGTTGATCAAATCCTAATTTTTGCATCATGTCTGTTACAATCAAGCCATCTGGTTTTGTGCCAGGTAGCGGCGGCACTGCTCTATTTACTCTTTGAATTCTTCTTTCAGTATTTGTAAAAGTTCCATCTTTTTCAAGGAATGTAGTTCCTGGTAATACTACCGTTGCAAGTTTTGCTGTTTCGCTCATAAATATTTCTTGAACCACTAACAATTCTAAAGAGTTCATAGCTTCCACCACATGCGCGCTATTAGGATCTGTTTGGACAATATCTTCACCAATAATCCAAACTGCTTTTAAGTCTTTATTAATAGCTGCTTCAAACATTTCTGGAATTTTCAAACCAGGATTGGTTGGATGAGTTACTCCGTATTTCTCGCTATAGAATTTTTGATTTTTAGCATCAGACACTTCAAAATAACCAGCACCTTGATGAGGCTGACAGCCCATATCTGCTGCACCTTGAACGTTATTTTGTCCTCGAAGTGGATTTACACCAACACCTTTTCTTCCAATATTTCCTGTGATCATTGCAAGATCAGCAATTAACATTACTGTTTTTGAACCCTGTTCTTGCTCTGTAACTCCCAGTCCATGAAACTCCATAGAATTTCCAGCAGTCGCATAAGCAATCGCTGCTTCTCTAACTAACTGTTTATCCACTCCAGCCATTTTCGCTAGATAATCCATGTCTTGTCTTTCAATTTCTTTAAGGAAGTTTGCAAATCCTTCTGTTCTGTCTCTGATAAAATCTTCGTTGTATAATTTTTCTTTAACGATGTAGTGCAGCATCATATTTAGAATCGCCACGTTCGTTCCTGGTTTTAACTTAATGTGATAATCTGCAAGTTTTGCAAGCTCGGTAGTTACTGGATCTAATACGATTAATTTTTTACCCTTCATTACTTGCTGTTTAATTTTTGCTCCTGTTACTGGATGTGCATTAGTAGGATTTGCTCCAATCACTAAAAATAAATCAGCGTGATAAATATCTTCTGTAGAATTTGTTGCTGCACCCGTACCAAAAGTTTGTTGCATACCCCATGCAGTTGGTGAATGACAAATTCTAGCACAACAATCGATATTGTTTGTACCAACTACCGCTCTAATCATTTTTTGAAATATATAATTTTCCTCATTAGTACATCGTGCAGAAGAAATTCCAGCTATAGCATCAGGACCACTTTGTTTGATAATACGGTTTAATTCATTTTTGATAAAATCATAAGCCTCATCCCAAGTAGCTTCTTCAAATTTTCCATTTCTTTTAATTAATGGAGATTTTAATCGATCTGGATGATCATAAAAACCAAATGCGTAACGACCTTTAATACAAGTATGACCTGCGTTTACTTCCGTTTCTTTTGGCGTGTCAATCGCAACCACTTTATTATCTTTAATAGACGCTTCTAAATTACATCCCACACCGCAATAGGAACAAGTCGTTCGTACTTTCTCATCTACCGCTGCAGATTTAGATTGAAAAATATCTGAGATCGCATCGGTTGGACATGTGTGAGCACAAGCTCCACAAGAAACGCACGATGAGTCTCCAAATAACATATCGTTGTCTGTAGTAATTCTTGATTCAAAACCTCTGCCCGTCATAGTTAATACAAACGAACCTTGAATTTCATCGCAGGCTCTAACGCATCTTCCACAATTAATGCAGTGATCTAAATTCATTCTCATGTATGAATGAGATGTGTCTTTGGGAATGCCTTTATGTTGTTTTGGTTTGTTATATCTATGATCAGAAATTCCTAAATCATTAGCCACTGTTTGTAGTTCGCAATTATTATTTACTTCACAAGTTGCGCATTCCATTGGATGGTCCGTTAACACCAATTCAACAATATTTTTTCTTAATTTAGTAAGTTGATCGTTATTAGTGAAGATGTGTTGATTTTCAACAACCGGTGTATGACATGATGCAACAACCTTAGTTGGCCCGTCTTTGACTAAAGCAACTTCCACCGAACAAACACGGCACGCACCATAGGGTGCTAAATTAGGATCATCACAAAGTGTTGGAACTTTTTTATCGCCTAAGTAACTTTTAACAAATTTTAAAATAGAAGTATGTTTGGCACCAATTTCGTATGGTTTTCCGTCAATATAAGCAATTTTTCTTTTCTCAGAACTCATGGATTATGCAGTCATATCATTTTTCATTTCGGCTGAAAAGTATTTAAGAATATTCATGATGGGAGTTGGTATGGCTCCACAAAGCGCACAGAGACAGCCTTTTTGCATAGTTACTAACAAATCGTTTAGTAAAGCCATTGGAATTTTTGCTGTTTTCTTCCTCACTTGATCAAACATTTCTTTACCTCTGTACGAGCCGAGTCTTCCCGGAAAACATTTTCCGCAAGATTCTTCAGCAGTAAATTCAAACAAGTGATGAATGTAATCTACCATTGGAAAATCATTAGGAATACTCACAACACTGGCATGACCAAGCATAAAACCTTTGGCTGAAAATTCTTGAAAGTCTAAATTGAGGTTTTCAATTTCACTTAAAGGAACAACACCGCCTAATGGTCCCCCAATTTGAAAAGCTTTAACTGGTTCTTTATAGCCGCCTCCAATGTCATTGAATATTTTTTTCATTGGCGTGCCCATATCTATTTCATACACACCTGGCTTATTAAAAAAACTATCTAAACATACTAATTTGGTTCCAGCAGATTTTTTATTTCCTATTGCTGCAAATTTTTCTGCACCATTAATTAAAATTCCTGTAACAGCCGCTAAAGACTCAACGTTATTTACAACTGTTGGTTTTTTATACAAACCTTCTGTAACTGGGAACGGCGGTCTAACTTCTACTTCCGCTCTTCGTCCCTCAATGGATGCAATCAAAGCAGTTTCTTCACCGCAAATATATGCGCCTTGTCCAATACAAATATAAATATCAAAAGAAAAACCAGTGCCTAAAATATTTTCTCCAAGTAGTCCTGCTTTTTTCAATGCGTTGATAGATCCATTGATTGCTTCAATTGATTTTGGATATTCACCTCTAATATATAAAACTCCCTCATCACCACCAATTACATAACCACAAATCATCATCGCGAATAATACTTTAAGTGGCTGATCTTCTAATAAGTATCTATCTGAAAAAGCACCAGAGTCTCCTTCATCGGCGTTACAGATCACGTATTTCTTCTTTGCTTTTTCTTTGCTGCAAAATTCCCACTTCATTCCTGTTGGAAAACCAGCGCCGCCTCTACCTGTAAGGTTAGAATCTAATATACTTTTAATAATCTCTTTTTTATCAGTATTCAGAAACTTAGTAAGTTGTGTCTTTACTTGTTCCATAGATAACAACTGATCATCCATTAAAAAACTAGTAGTTGCGTAACTTTTTGAAAAGAATTTATCTTGTTTGATATTTTCACCTTTTATAATTTGGTCAATCTTCTCAATATCTTTGCCGGCATAGTTCTCACCTTCATAATGAAAAGCGTGGTTTTCATAGCAATGACCTAAACAAAACATACTGCCAACTTTATCTTCGCCTAATTTTGATTGTAGAGTTTTCTTTAATTGATCCTGGGTACCAGCACACATACAGGCGCTACCATTACACACAAAAGCTTTTTTTGCTCTGTGCGCAGGTCTTAAAAATTCATAAAAGCTTTCTGCTCCATGCAAAGTAGAAACACCTAAGTGATATTCTTTTGCTATATCTTTAATGTCTTTAGGATTATCACTAAGAACGTTGTCAGAGATTTTCTTAAATAAGTTGTGTTTTAAGCCAACTCTTCCCGATAAATTACTTATATTTTTCGACATAATTATATTTAGATACTTAATTTATAATTAACTTTTGCTTGTTCGTATAGATATTAAAACTGTCGTTTTTCACAAAACCAATTAAGGTCATGTTGAATTTGTTTGCCAAATCAATAGCAAGACTGGTTGGAGCACCAACTCCAATCATAATTCCAATGTTAGTCATTAACACTTTTTGCACGAGTTCGAAGTTTAATCTGCCTGAACAAGTAATAAATTGATTATTAGGTTGAAGCTGATTCTTAGTTACTATGCTTCCAATTAATTTATCTAAAGCGTTATGTCTTCCCACATCTTCGCGTATCGCAACTAATTCTCCCGTGCTTGCAAATAAACCACTAGCATGAATTCCTCCTGTTTTAGAAAATTCAGACTGATTAGCTCTTAAAGTATTTGGAGACTTAATAATTACTTCTGCAGATAATTTTGGCTGCGTTAGAGACGGCTTGTCTTTTTTAATTATATCAAGGGCATCAAGTGAAGATTTACCGCAAACCCCGCAGGAAGAATTAGTTATAAAATCTCTTTTAATTTTTGAAATATTAACATTATGAGCATTGTTTAACGTCGCGAGTATTTTGTTTTGAATATTATAGAGACCTACTTTATCACCAAAACTTTCTATCGATTGAATATGCTGCATATCTTCGACAATTTGTTCATTAAACAAAAAGCCTCGAACTAAATCTTCATCATAACCTGGTGTTCTCATCGTAATCGACAGTATCTGGGTAAGCCACGTATCTTTCTCTTTATATTTAATAGAAATTTCAAGCGGCTCTTCAATAGAGACAAGGTCATCTACCTCTTCTAATTGTTTGGATTTAAATTTTAAGACTTTGTATTTTGCATTCATGTAATTAGCGGACTGGATAATTCTTTTTTAATACTAATTTATTTATTACGATTGCCAACGCTAACATAATAAATGAACCAAGAATAATTGGATTGATTAGATATTCATACGATACACCTGCAACAATAACCATAATTGGATTTCCGCCTGCGGGAGGATGCACTACATTAAAAAGGATCATTAAAAATATTCCAACACCAACTGCCACAGATATATTAACGTACATAGGTAATGCAATATATTGAGCAAACACTACGCCGACCAAAGCTGTTAACAGATGGCCAAAAAAAACATTTTTTGGTTGTGCAAATGGACTTTCGGGAAAAGCAAATAACAAAACCATAGAAGATCCGAATGAAGCTGCTAAAAAAATACCAAATGTAGTTTTGTAGGTTAATACCGCTAAAATCCCAATGGTTCCAGCTGAGCAAATACCTGCAATGACTGCCTTAAGAAAATTAGCTTTTAGTGTTTTCATTATTTATACGCTTAGTGCTTTTAAAACGGTTCTTAAAGGAAGAAGCAAACATTCTTTTCTTGCTATGTTTTTTTTATCTAAAATATTCTTAAATTCTTCCCAGTCTTTTTCTAACATGATCTTGGTATCACCAAATAACTGCTCCGCACTATGAATAAAACTAATGACCTGTTTAATATTTTTCTGCTTCACTGTTCTTGAAAGCAAACTGACAGAGGCCTGGCAATATGCGCAGGATTTGCACTGGTAGCCCATATCTTCAATCACATCTTCTGCTACTACTAAGCTAATTTCCATTTCATCACCGCAAATTCTATTTTTGTTTTTAGACTGATGAGTAGAATTATGGAGGACTTTATGATTTTCGGTATTGGCAGCAATCTCTAAAATTTTTAAATCCATTAATTTCTTTCATTCATCATGTAATGTTTTATATTTTGCGAATGGATCATAACAATATTTTGGGTGTTGTGCTAGCAGGTGGCCAATCAAAGAGATTTGGTCAGGATAAATCTCAAGTTAGATTACAAGGAACTGTCATGATTGATTATATCTTATCAGAAATTATTGATGAGTTTCCTGAAATTTTAATCGTCTCTAATAATGATATTAAATTTAAGAAAGCTAAGCACATTTCAAAAATAGAAGATTACCAAAAAAATGCAGGACCATTAGGCGGAGTACTAACTGCAATGAAATGGGTTAAAGATAACAATAAAAATTATAAATGGATCTCAACATTTCCGTCTGATACACCTTTTTTTAAAAAAAAATTACTGCACGAATTTTTTAACAATATTAAACCTAATGACAGCAAGCTTTTTTTTATCAAATCCAACAATACTAGACATAATATATTTGGACTATGGTCGGTTGAGTTATTAGATCAATTAGAAGATGATGTTGTCAATAAAGGAGAAAGAAAAGTTGAAACTTGGGCTGATAAAGTTGGCGTATCAACTATTACCATCAATGCTGGTGATACTGATCCTTTTTTCAACATTAATACAAAAGAAGATTTAGCAAAAGCAGAAGATATTCTTAATCAGCATGATTAGTTACAAACAAGCACAGCAAATTCTTAAACAATCCCTTATCGCTATCGGTGATGAATATATCCATAGCAGTCATAGTGTGGGCCGAGTGGCGTCGACAGACATTAAGTCTACAACTAGCTATCCTAGAGAAAACAATGCTGCCTTTGATGGTTATGCCATCTGTTCAAAAGATACTAAAAATATAAATAATAAAAATCCAAAAAAATTTAAAATTATTGGATCTGTTATTCCAGGAAACAAACCTATTCATAAAAAAGTTAAAGCATGGAGCGCTATAGAAATTATGACAGGTGGAATAATTCCAAAGCCATTTGATACCATTATCCCGTTTGAACAAATAGAGTTTTACCCTTCTAAACAAGAGGCAAAATATATTGTCGTTAATAAAAAAATTGCAAAACATTTATTTGTACGATTTGCTGGTTCAGATTATAAAAAAAATGATGTTGTGGTCAGTAAAGGAAGCATTATTCAACCCAATCATTTGCTAGCTTTAAAAACACTAGGGATTAAAAAGATAAAGGTAAAAAAGAAGCCTAATATATTATTTTTCTCAACTGGAAATGAAATTTCTAATAACGAAAATATTCCAAGTTATAAAGTTAGAAATTCTAATAATCACTATATCCAGTCTCTAAGTGCTAATTTCTTATTTCATTTTATCAACGGTGGAATCCTTAAAGATAATGATGAAAAAGTATTTCATAAAAAAATTAAAACAATGATTTCTTCAAATATCGACATGATTATTACATCTGGTGCTGTTTCTGCAGGTAAATTTGATTTTGTACCAAAAGTTATTAAGACTTTTTCCTTATCTAACTTTTTTAATAGTGTTGCGATCCGTCCAGGAAAACCAATCTTATTTGCCAAAATAAATAAAAAACAAAAAACTATTTTTGGATTACCAGGTAATCCTATTGCTGCAGCAGCTTGCTTTCGATTCTTCGTCCATCCCTATTTAATGAATATTTTAGGAGTGCGTGAAGAAAAACCGATCAAAGCAAAACTGAAACAAAGCTATAGTAAAAAAAAGGATGCTACTCGATTTGCAAAATGTAAATTAACTTCGCGTCCAAACGGAACACTAACGGTAGAAGTGCTGCAAGGCCAAGAATCATTTAAAATTAAATCGCTAGTAAGCTCTAATATTTGGGCTCTATTCCCCTCCGGAAAATCACAGTTTAAAAAAGGCGAAATTATTGATTGTTATTTTCCAAATTATTCAAACGCTAGTTTGCTATAATTATAACCGTAGTATTGGTTGCGAACAAAAATATAATTATTTTATATTAACCCAAATAAGCTAAAATAGTAACGTGATTGCTTATATTATATTTTGTCTTAGCTTGGTGCTTTTATACTTTGGCGGAAAAAGTATTCTGCATGGAACATTAGCTTTAGCTTATAAATTTCAGGTTTCAAAAATGCTAGTTAGTGTTGTGATTATTGGTTTTGGCACTAGCTTACCAGAACTAGTTGTTACCATTGAAGCGGTGTTAACTGGCTACCCGGATATTGCTCTTGGTAATATTGTTGGTAGTAATATTGCAAATATTTTATTAATTGTAGCCATTGCAGCTATCTTGAGTCCGGTTTTAATCAAAGGTTCAAAGCCAACTACCGATGTTGCGGTAATGTTGCTGGCTAGTTTTGCTCTTTATATTTGTAAATTATTTGATGCACTTAACGCCATTACAGGAATTATATTTTTAATACTATTGTTGCTATACGTCGTTTTATCCTATCGCTCCGATGTGGCTGATCATGCAGAAGATACAAACATAGGCAGCGAAACAAACATTAAAATCATACTATATTGTCTTGGCGGTTTGTTTTTATTAATCGCAGGTGGTCACTTACTTATTGAGTCTGCAGTAACCATTGCCAGGTCTTTTAATATTTCTGAGGTGGTTATTGGTTTAACTGTAGTTGCGGTTGGAACTTCTTTACCAGAACTTACCACTGCCATTTTGGCATCGATCAAAAAACAAAATGACGTGATTATTGGAAATATTGTAGGCAGTAATATTTTTAATATTTTAGGAATTTTGGGACTAACCATTATCATTAAACCCATTCCCATTAGCCCAGCAATGCTGCATGCTGGAATGATTGAAATGCTTGCCGCATCTATTATATTTTCTTTATTACTATTATTTCGTCCGCAAATCGGCAGAGGAATGGGAGTTTGCATGTTAGCTGGCTATATTGTTTATTCATATTTTTTATTTAACGTTTAGGCTTCATTGAACATGCGGGGCATTTATTTTTTTCTTTGCTGTTTCTTTATATTATACGGACAAGCACTTGCTAAACCCATGGTGGCTGTTATCGATGGAGACACTATTCATATAGGTGATAAAAAATATAGATTTTCTGGAATTGATGCCCCTGAAATAAAACAAACCTGCCAAAAAGATGGTGTGGTTATTATGTGCGGCGTGATTGCTAAAGATGCTTTGCAAAATAAAATTAATAACCGTGAAGTTAGTTGTAAAGATGAAGAGATTGATCGTTATCAAAGAATAGTTGCTGAATGCTTTATCGGAGAAGAAAGCTTATCTAAATACTTAGTAAGAAATGGCTATGCTGTTGCTTACCGAAAATACTCAAACAAATTTATAGAAGATGAAGAATATGCCAAGCAAAACAAGCTTGGTTTGTGGTCTATGACGTTTGAATATCCTTGGGACTATAGAGCTAAGTTACGATCTAAATAAATCTAACAAAGTAGTTAGTGCTGATGATCGTCTTTTAAATCTTTTTTAATATCATCATGATCTCCAACTACAATGTGGTGTTTAGATTTCACAATATATTTATCAAGAATAGGAATAAATAATAAAGGAATTAATCCCCCTAAGACAATTCCTAAAGCAGCTGAACGTAAATTGGGGTCAAGCACCGATGCAATAAAATCTGCAATAACATGGGCAACTACTACGCCAAAAATTCCAGCTACATAACCATTTGATGCAAATTTTAGAAAGCGATTAATGCTCCAACCAGAATAAAAACCAACTAACGGAATAATAGTATGGACTAGTCCAAACACAAAACCTCGCAGCCAATTAATCTCTAAAATAAAATGTAAAAATTCAGGAAGTTGATGGGTATGATCCATTATGCACAACCTTTGCAAATTGTTGCAACTTCTACTTCATAACTAGAAAAAGAGTACTTTTTTAAAGGAATTTTTTTTAATAAATTTGTAAATAGCTCAGATTTAAGTTCCTCACTATCACCACATTTTTTACAAATAGCGATTGCTGGATTGTGCGCTTTATTATGATTGTGATTACATAACAAAAAAGTTTTGTGCTGATTAGATTTGTGAATGACACCTTGCTCCATCAAATAGTTCAACGCTCTGTAAATAGTCATGGCTTGAACTTTTTTCTTTTTCTTACACAACTCTAAAATTGCATAAGCAGTTAACGGTTGGGGTGATTGCTTAATAATATTAAGAACTATCTCGGTATTAGTCATATGTTATGTTATAACATAACATTTTACCCTAAGTCAATAGTTAACCAGTAACTTTTTTTAGACTGTAATTGGTAAGGCTAATGAAGATATTAAAAACTAAATTGTTTTCATATCAATGACGAAACGATATTTCACATCACTTTTAAGCATACGCTCATAAGCCGTATTGATGTAATTTATTGGTATGGTTTCAATATCAGATACAATTTTATGCTTTGCGCAAAAATCTAACATTTCTTGTGTTTCTTTAATTCCGCCAATTAAAGAGCCTACTAGTTGTCTTCTTTTTAATACTAAGTTTCCAGGATTAACTGCTGGATGCGGTGCATTTGGTACCCCAACTAAACACATAGTTCCATCTCTTTTTAATAAGTTTAAATATTGATCAATGTCATGAGATGCTGCAACCGTATCCAAAATAAAATCAAAACTTAAAGCATGCTTTGCCATTTCATTAGCGTTGTTAGAAATAATTACTTCTTTTGCTCCAAGTCTTTTTGCATCTGCTGATTTATTATTAGATGTGGTGAATACAACTACATGCGCTTTCATTGCTTTAGCAATTTTAACCGCCATATGACCAAGTCCGCCTAGTCCAACCACTCCTACTTTTTGTCCAGGTTGCACCTTCCATTTTTTAAGTGGAGAATAAGTTGTAATACCCGCACACAACAAAGGAGCAACTGCTGCTAACTTTGCTGTTTTAGAAACTCGTAAAACAAATTTTTGATTAACAACGATTGAGTCTGCATAACCACCATAAGTTACTTCTTTGGTTTTTGGATCTTGGCTGTTGTAGGTGTACGACACAGTATTACAAAATTGCTCCACATGATCTTTGCAATCTTTGCAGGTACCACATGAATCAACCATACAGCCTACTCCTACATAATCTCCTTTTTTAAATTTTTTAACTGAAGCTCCTACTGTAACCACTTGACCAACGATCTCATGGCCTGGAACCATGGGAAATATAGAGTGGCCCCATTCATTACGAGCTTGATGAATATCCGTATGACAAATTCCACAAAACAAAATTTTGATATGCACATCATTCTTTCCCGGTTTTCTTCTTTGGATGGTAAATGCGGTTAACGGTTTTTTTGGATCTAGGGCTGCGTAGGTTTTTGTCGGTATCATAAGCTTTGTTAACTATTTTGTTTTTTTTAAGTATGTTTGTTTAATTCAATCTAGCACTCATTATAATGAAAGTAATTTGACACTTATTTGAATCTTAAAAGATATTTATATACTAAAAAATCCCAATTTATCTATGTTATTTGATTATTTGCGAATAATTCTCAAATAGCATAAACTACAATTATCTAGTTAAGAATAATTCTCAACTAGTTATTAATACCCAAATTATCATGCTAAAAAAAATAATACTATTGCTTACTATCGCTTTAAACGCTGCAAGCGCTCATGCTGCCGAGGTTAATGTGTTTACCGCAAGACACTATAGTTCAGACGTTGAACTCTACGCTAAATTTACCAAACAAACAGGCATTAAAGTTAATGTAATTAGCGGCGATGCCAAAGCACTAGAAAAAAGAATTGTCACGGAAGGAACTAGGTCCCAAGCTGATGTGTTTATAGATGTGGATGCTGGCAATTTAGGTGCAGCTCAACATAAGGGAATTTTTCAAAAAATTTCATCTCCTCTATTAATAGAAAAAATTCCTGCTCATCTTCGAACAGACTATTGGTATGGAATTTCAAAACGGGCTAGAATTATATTTTATAATCCAGAAAAAATATCTGAGACTATTGCAAAACAACTTAATTATGAGGATTTGGCATCCACTAATTATAAAGGAAAGATTGTAATCCGTTCTTCTAGTAGTACCTATAATAAATCATGGGTTGCCTCTTTAATTGAAAATAATGGGACAGAACAAACTACATCATGGGCAAAAGCATTGGTTCAAAACATGGCAAGAGAGCCTGAGGGCAATGATAGGGACCAGATTTTAGCAGTTGCAGTTGACAAGGCAGATATAGCCATTGCTAATTCTTATTATCTTGCCTTAATGTTATCGGGCCAAAAAGGACCAGAACAACAAGCTGCTGCAAAAAAAGTAAAAATAGTTTTTCCTAATCAAAATAATAGAGGTACTCATATGAACATAAGTGGTGCAGGGGTTACTGCATATGCACCAAATAAAGAACATGCTATTCGCTTTATAGAATTTTTACTTAGTACAGAGGCACAACAACATATAGTCAATACTACATTTGAATATCCAATCATCGATCAAGTCATGCCAAATACTATTATGGCTGCTTTTGGCACATCCTTTAAGCAGGATACTACTTCAGTTGCAACTTATTATAATAATCAGGCACAAGCTTTAGCAATTATGAAAAAAGCGGGCTGGAGATAAAATGTTCAAAGCAATTTCATTATCGCACCCAATTAAATGATGCATACTTTCAAAATTAATTATTGGTTTCTTAGTTCTCTTTTTATTTCTTGCTTTGTTTGCATCCCATTAATTGTAATCGGTATAAGTTTATTTCAGGATGTGTCTGGGTATTACCAATTATTAGGAGAAACTTATGTCTACACTTACATAGCTAATACCTTGTTAGTGTTAACAGGCGTATTGGTACTTACTTTTATTTTTGGTGTGGGTGCAGCTTATCTTACCTCCTTCTACCAATTTCCTGGATCAACTTTTTTTACCTGGGCTCTTATTTTATCCTTTGCGGTTCCAAGTTATATTTACGCTTACTCTTTAACTGCATTTTTTGGCTATTTTGGTAACTTATATTCATTTCTTAATTACTTATTTGGACCATCTGATTATCACACGCTAATTCCAAAAGTAGATGGTTTGCTGGGCAGCATCTTATCCATGTCTTTTTCTTTATTTATCTATGTCTATCTAATTACCAGAGCCAGTTTTATCTATCAGTCCCAAAACTTAGTTGATGCTGGTAAAATTATGGGGTTTAGCAATTACCAGACCTTTAAGAAAATTATTTTTCCCTCAGCTCGTCCGGGAATTGTAGTAGGTCTTTCCCTGGTTGCGATGGAGTCAATTTCAGATTTTGGGACTGTTTCTTTTTTTAATATTCAAACCTTAACTACCGCTATTTATGATAGCTGGATAATATTTGATGATATTGCAACCGCGTACCAGTTGTCTTTTTTTCTAATTGTAATTGTTTTAATATTTTTTTGGTTAGAGCGAATGTCAAGAAGTAGATCGAAATTTTATATGCCAACTCGTGGCTATGAAGCAATTAACAAAATACAATTACAAGGAACTTCTGCTGCCTATGCAACTACTTTTTGTCTACTATTATTTACTTGTTCTTTTTTATTTCCCATTTCACAAATACTACTTTGGGTTATACAATTTCCAGATAATATACATCTAGCCCAATTGATTGAGCTTAGTGTTAATACAGTATCCATCGTTATCCTAACCACCCTATGTTTAATTGTCTTAGCTTTTTTTACAAATTATGGGATGCGAATATCTAAAAGCAAATTTTTAAATGCAGTAACTAATTTTTCTGTGAGTGGTTACGTTATACCAGGTGTTATCTTAGCAGTAACCTTACTTAGCTTTTTATCATTCGTCTCGAAGCTTGCGAATAGCAATTGGATACATTTTTTATTTTCAGGTTCTATTATAGGATTAGTTATTGCCTATTGTGTTCGCTTTTACTCTCTTGCTATTAACGGGATTAAATCTGGTTATGAAAAATTAAATACTAATCTTGATGATGCTAGCTATTTACTAGGCTATACTAAGTTTGGAACTTTTATTAAAATTCATTTGCCATTTCTACAACCTAACCTTTTACTCATTGCTATGTTAGTTGCTATTGATATTTTAAAAGAACTTCCCATCACTCTAATCTTGCGACCATTTAATTTTGAGACTTTTGCAACCCAAGCCTACACTTTTGCCTCCCAGGATATGCTAGAACATGCGGCTGGTCCTAGTTTATTTTTAATTATTTTTTCTGCTATTTTTATTTTACTATCTAAAAAATATATTCTTAAAGGTTTTTAAATGGCTCATTATTTTGAATTCAATAACGTCTCTTACTCCAAAAATAATGAGCATATTTTAACCAATGTTTCATTTAGCATACCTCGTCAGGGTGATACGGTGGCTATTTTAGGTCCCTCGGGTATTGGTAAAACAACCATTTTAAAATGTATTTCGGGAGTTCGTAAAATTGATCAGGGAACTATTCAATTAAAAAACAAAATACTGCATGATTCCCATACCTATATTGATCCTGAGCAACGAAATATTGCTTTAAGTTTTCAAGATAATGCTTTGTTTCCCCATTATACGGTGGAAGAAAATATACGCTTTGGTATTCAAAAATCTCTGTTTTGTTCTAAGAATAAAAATGGTCCTTTGAAATATTCGATGGAAGATTTGCTGGAATTATTTTTTGTACCAGAATTAAAAAATAAATACCCACACGAAATCAGTACTGGTCAAGCTCAACGAGTAGGATTAGTTCGTTCGATTATTCATAATCCTGATTTACTTTTGCTTGATGAACCCTTTGCAAATTTAGATCAAAACTTAAAAGATAAGGCACAAAAAAATTTAAAAGAAATATTAAAATCAACTGGTATTACTACAATTTTAGTCACCCACGATAAATACGAAGCGTTTTATTTATCGGACTATTGTGGAATTTTATTGCAGGGTGGAATTGTCCAGTTTGATAGCCCATACAATATTCATCACATTCCCAATAGCAAAGAGGTAGTGGAGTTTTTTAATCGCGGCGTACTCATTCCTGTCGAAGTAGTTTCAGATGATACTTTGTTCAATAAAGATCTGGGTGAGATTAAAGGGAAATTGGTAAAAAAATACGAAAAAGGAGAGCAAGTTAATTTATTAATTCAGCCTGAAGATTTAGAGCATGATGATTCTAGTACTTTAAAATTTGAAGTAATTGATAAAAAATTTAGAGGAACAAATTTAATTTATACTCTACAAACTCCCTCAGCCTTACAATTACCTGTGTTTGTTCATTCTCATCATGAACATCTGCATGCTGAACAGGAAAAATTTGGGATCAAGCAACCTATCTTTATTGACCACTTAGTTTGTTTTTAATTCTATTTTTGACGGCTTAACGACCACAATATTCCTTGATCAGTCAGTAATAATACTTTTCCGCTTTCATCTAATTTAACATCACGAATTCGACCTATTTTTTTTTCAAAAATAATCTCTTCACTGATTAGTGCATTTTCTTTAAATATTAATTTTCGTAATGATTGTTCGCGCAAAGACCCAATCAGGGCATGACCATTCCATTCTGGAAATTCTTGTCCTTGATAAATTAAACAAGCTGATGGCGCAATCGATGGTACATAATAAGTAATTGGTTTATCAAAACCAGGTAACCATTGCGGACCGCCGGATAAACCTGAATACTTAGTGCCGCCCCAATACAAAGTATCCCAGCCATAATTACCAGCGTAATATACTTTGCCAAACCAATCTCCACCGCGTGCTCCATGATTAGTCATATACACTTCATTATCAAATGGCGATAAAGCCATACCTTGAACATTACGAATACCGATTTGATATAATTCCGGCAACCAACTTGGTTTACTGGTAAATTTTGGATTATCTTTAGGAATACTGCCATCCAGATGAACTCGAATAATGCTTCCAGGATGAGCTTTTGGATCTTGACCAATACTATCACCGCCTCGCTCTCCTGCAGAAACAAATAAATACGTATCTCGTATTACTAGACGCGAACCAAAATGATATCCGCTAGCAATTGGTGGTTCGGCTCGAAATAAATTAGTAAAGTTTAATTTCTGTTCATTAAAAACAGCTCGTGCCGCAGAGGTACTAGATTTGCCGCCTCCCCTATTTTCAGAATAAGAAACATAAAGATAGTTATCATGATGTAAAACATCCATTAGTCCACCTTGGCCATCTTCTAAAATGTTTAAATTATGCTCAATAATTGTTTTACGATTATTTAGTTTGTCGAATAAAATAAATTTTCCTGATTTTTCAGTAATAACGTATCGATCTTTTCCTAAACTAGTTAATGACCATGGGGACTGCAGCTGATCTGTTAATTTAGTAAATTGAATAGATGCAAGACAAACAAAAGAGTAGAGAAAAAAAGTTATAAAGGAAATAGTAAATGTTCTTGCCACACTCACCTACTTTCTTATTCTAGAATGGAACGTAACATCCAAGCTGTTTTTTCATAAGTATTTCAAGGTAACACAGTCTTAATCCAAGATACTAAACTTAACACTTGAAACGCGTTAAGAAGTCTCACTAACATATGCTGAAACACCTCTATTGTTTAAATTAATATTAAGATTTCTATTAATGGGTGGAAAGGCTCTTTGCTGACAATCCATTCTTGGACAGGTTCTGCAATTAACCCCGATTGGAATAGCCGCATTTTCATCCTTTAAATTCAACGTATCCGCATAAATAAAATCTTTTGCATATTTTAATTGGCAGCCAAGACCAATGCTCAAAATACTTCGGTAAATACCGTGCCGGCCAATTCCCTTTTCAATCGTTTTGGCAATACAAACGTACACTTCACCATCTGGCATTTTAGATAAAGCACAATGAATTTTTCCCGGTAACATAAAAGAAGAATGAATATTCCATCTTGGACAAGCTCCACCGTAACGCGGTATCTGAATGCCTGATAAAGAAAGACGCTTTGAAATATTTCCAGCGATATCTGCTCGTAACATATGAAAAGGTATGCCGGTCATTTTAGGATGTTGCAAACAAGTGACACGGTGCGCTACTTGCTCAAAAGAAACGGCAAAGGTATGCTGTAATAATTCTAGATCATAACGATATTTTTTACACTCATCATAAAATAATTTGTACGGCATCAAAACAGCTGCTGCGGTATAATTAATTAAAGTGATAGTCGTAAGTTGCTTGGCAGTATCTGATGGAAAATTATAATTTTCTAAATATTCTTTAATTAGGTGCATGCATTCCATTTGAACAATTTGCGCAGCACAAAAAATCTTTTTGGACTCTAAAGTAAGATAATCTGATAAATATAGTTTCTTTTTTTCAGGTACATATTTTTTAGAAAATAACGACTCATGTTTTGGCACAATATCTTCAACTTCTATGTTGTGATGTTTTTTTAAATATTCAACTAATAAAACATAACGAGTTTTATCTTTACGATTAACTTTTACAAATAATTTATTGGCATACTCTTCTAGCTTTGGAAAATAATTTTGGTGTTCTTGTAAAAAATCTGAGACAGATTCGCCTGGAAAAGTAGTTTTGTCATTAGCAACATTTCCTCCTGAAATAACTTCTATTTGATCATGTAATTCTGTATTTTTCTTTCGGTAGATATCACCTAAGCGAATAAGCGCTTTAGAAATAAGAGGATTATTTTCAACTAAATCTTTAACTTCAAGATTAGTAATATCTAAATCTTCAAATAAATTATCTCCTAATAAATCCTGAAGATCATGTAATAAGCCTGCATCATTTTTGGAAGAGAGTTTTGTTAAATCTAAATTAAGCTCTTCCGAAGCTTTTATTAATAAATCAACACTAACTTTTCTTTTTCCAGACTCGATTAAATTTAAATAACTTGGTGAAATATTTAATGTTTTGGCTAATTCTAATTGATTCATGCCAAGTTTTCGTCTTGCGGTTTTGATTTTAAAACCAATTTGTGTAGTCATATAATTTACAAAATTTACAATTTGCAAATTTATTAGTCAATATTTAATTTCATATTTACAAGCAATATCAATATTTTTCTTTCATTATTTATTATTTGAAAATATTGTAAATTATATAACCAACTGGGAGTTACTGCATGACTAATAAAAAAGGAGCACTTTTTATTAAATATCTAGAGGAAAAACTTGGATTAAGTGGCGTGGAAAATAAAGAATGTCAGTTCCAACAAAATGGTGTCTACGTACGAGAGGATGATCAAGATTGGGGAAATTCAGGCATACACGATATGCAAGCCAATACTAAGGAGATCTCAAATGCCTAATGCAGAAGTAATATTAGAAACTATCGAAAAGAAAAGAATTGAAAGTACTAATACCCATTTTTCAGAAGAAGATGTGGAAAAACTAAGAGGCACGTTTAATGTCGAATATACAGTGTCCAAACAATTATCTAAAAAACTTTGGAAATTATTACATACTGAGAAATATATTAATACTCTAGGAGGTCTTTCTGGTAATCATGCTGTACAGCATGCCAAAGCTGGATTACGCGCAATATATTTATCAGGTTGGCAGGTTGCGGCTGATGCAAATTCAGCGGGAGAAATGTACCCTGACCAAAGCTTATATCCTTACGATAGCGCTCCAAAATTAGTAGAAAATATGATCAATGCTTTAATGCGAGCAGATCAAATTCAATATATGGAAATTTTGGAAGGCAAGATGAATCCAAAAGATAGCGTGGATTATCATATGCCTATTATTGCAGATGGTGAAGCAGGATTTGGTGGACCACTAAACGTATATGAACTTACTAAAAAGTTTATAAAAGCAGGAGCTGCTGGTGTTCACTTTGAAGATCAATTAGCTGCAGAAAAAAAATGTGGTCATATGGGAGGAAAAGTTTTAATTCCAACCCAAAATGCAATTC
>VTPP01000013.1 GCA_008638225.1 Pelagibacteraceae bacterium | reverse complement strand
CGTCTCTTAAATTCATGTAATGAACAGAATTAGACATGCTTTCTTGTCCACCAGCAATAATAATTGAACCATCTTTGCACTTAATTGAATTATAAGCTAGAGCGATTGAAGCGAGCCCTGAACCACAAACTTGATTAATAGTGGTAGCTGTTTTTTCTTTAGCAATACCAGCATGCATAGCAGCTTGTCTTGCCGGATTTTGTCCTACCCCAGTAGTTAGAACTTGTCCCATGTAAATCATATCTACTTCATCATTTTTTAATTCTGAATGTTCTAAACATTTTTTAATAACCGCAGCACCTAATTGAGGAGCAGTTTGGCTTGCAAGAGATCCTCCAAAAGATCCAATTGCAGTTCTAAAAGCGCTTGTGATAACTATATCGTCGTTGTTCATGATGTTTTGTTCCTTCTTTTTTTTTGGTTAAATAAATTTACTGCATATACTGACCACCGTTGATAGAGAACGTGGCACCAGTAATAAAGCCAGCACTATCACCAGCTAAATAACTAGCAAGCGCTGCAATTTCGGTTGGTTCTGCTAATCTACCCACAGGTATCTGAGATACAATTCCTTTTAAAATAGTTGGATCAATTTTTTTCACCATATCTGTTCCCACATAGCCAGGGGCAATTACATTTACAGTAATACCTTTATTTGCATTTTCTAGGGCTATTGATTTTGAAAATCCTATAATTCCCGCTTTAGCTGCCGCGTAATTTGCCTGACCTATTTGACCTTTTAAACCATTAATAGAACTGATGGAGATAATTCTTCCGAATTTTTTTTCTCTCATTTTTTCAATTACGTTTCTGGTAATATTGAAACATGAATTTAAATTAGTATTAATTACTGAACTCCATTCATCCGGTGACATTTTGTGAATAAATCTATCTTTTGTAATACCGGCGTTATTAATAACTATATCGATACTTCGTCCGTAATCTTTTTCTATTTGTTCAATCGCATCTTTGCAACTTTCAAAGTAAGCAACGTCAAATTTATAAGTTTTAATACCAGTTGCGTTTGTAAATGCTTCGGCAGACTCTGGTCTTCCAATATAGGTTGCAATTACCTCACATCCATCTTGTTGTAATTTTTTAGCAATAGCTTCGCCAATGCCTCTTGTTCCTCCTGTTACTAGTGCAAGTTTTTTCATTTCGGGTAAGATATAGCTTAAAAATATTAAACCTCAAGATCGATTTAATTCAGGGGAGAAATAAGATATCGATCTATGAGGTTTAATGTATTAATTTAATTTTTAACTGAAGCTGTAGCTGTTTTTTTATCAACTATAACGTTCTTGATTTCAGTCAAACCATCTAAAAATCTAGCATTTAAAATATCAAATGCTTCTTTAGCAGTTTTTTCATTAATTTTTGCTAGTTCAGCAACATTAGCTTGTGCTTCAATGATAGCAGATTTAAGTGAATCTACTGATTTAGCCACTGATTCTTGAACATTTCCTTTAGCGATTTCAGAAGTTACGTCTTTAGCAGATGCGATTGCATCGTTTAAGATCTCAACTTGTTTTTTTGAAAATGCGTTTACACCTTCAAAAGCCGCTTTAGAAGCGCCAGCAAAAGCTTCCATAGTTTTTTTCTGAGAATTGATTAAAGCCTCAGAATTTACATCTAAAGAAGGCATTTTAGCCGCTGATAAAATTTTTTGAAAATCAAAGATTTCAAAAAAGTTAGTGTTTGTATTGAACATATTTACTCCTATTGTTTAAAGTTACTTAGTATATATGTTGCGTTGCAATATATTACAATATATATTTTATATAAAAAATATAAATTATTGATTTTAAATACTTTTATTTATTGCATCGCAATACTATAATATTGCTATGCAATATCTTATATTGCATAAACAGCTCAATAAAAAGATAATAAGAATTAAAAAATAAGTAAATGAAGTCAAATAAAACAAAAATTACAGCAAAAGCCTCCATTGCATCAGAAGAGCAAAGTCAAAAAAGAGAGCAGCCAAAAGAAAAACCAACATCGGAAAACAAAAAAGATCATGAGAAAAATGAGCTACCTAACTTTGATCAGCTAAATGATATTTTTCAAAACAATATAAAAATTTATAACAATATTATTAATTCAAGTTTATCTGCATTTGGACAAAATAATCAGGCACAAAAAGTAAATACATCTAGTCCAAATGATTTTAGCATAAATGATTTATTAAAATCAATCAATCCAACTACAACTAAAATTTTAGAGAGTATTGAAAAGTTTACGAATGAAATTGGAAAAAATCCACAAATATATTACAACAATATTAATAATTGGCTAACACAAATAACTACATTAAATTTTTACTTCATTTCAAAACTTTCTAACAACAGTGCTCTACCTGCTATCAAAGAAGATAAAACTGATAAAAGATTTTCTTCAGAAGAGTGGAAGCAAAATTTATTTTTTGATTTTATTAAACAATTTTATTTAATTACTTCTCAAATGTTAGACAACCTAGTTGAATCTGTTGAATTTCCAGATCCAAAACAGAAAGCATTAATGCAATTTTATATTAAACAATTAAACATGGCGATGTCTCCAAGTAATTTTGTCTTTACTAATCCCGATGTAATGATGGCCACTTTTAAAGAAAATGGAGAAAATTTAGTACGTGGATATAATAATTTTAAAGAAGACTATTTAAAATATCCAAATAAATTATTTATATCACAAACAAAATTTTCTGATTTTAAGGTCGGGGAAAATTTAGCAACTACACCAGGGTCTGTAATTTTTAAGAATGAAATATTTGAACTTATTCACTATAAACCAGAAACAACTACTCAATATGAAAAACCATTATTAATTATTCCTCCTTTTATTAATAAATTTTACATTATGGATTTAAATGAAAAGAAATCCATGGTGAAATACTTAGTAGAAAATAAAATTAATACATTTTTAATATCATGGAAAAATCCTAAGATTGAAAGTAAAGATTTTGGTTTTGAGGAATATATAGATAATGGAGTTTTAAAAGCAATAGAAATTGCTTGTGAACAAACTGGTTCTAAAGAAATTAATTTAGCATCTTATTGTGTTGGAGGAACTCTTGTCGCTATGGTCTTGGCTTACGTTGAGCAAATTAAAATTCCTTATAAAATAAATTCATCTACTTTCTTTGCTAGCTTAATAGACTTTTCAGAACCGGGTGACTTAGGAATTTTTATTACTGACGAACAAATTAAAGCTATAGAAGAACAGATGAGCAAAGTTGGTTACTTCGATGGTAAAAATATGGCTGCAGCTTTTAATTTCTTGCGACCGGGTGATTTGTACTGGAACTATGTCGTAAATAACTACTTGCTAGGAAATCAACCGTCTGCTTTTGACATGCTATATTGGAATAGTGATTCAACAAGACTTCCTGCAAAATTACATAGTGATTATTTACGCTCGATGTATTTACATAATAAAATTATTAAAAAAGAATATAAATTTAAAGACTTGGTTTTAGATTTAAGTAAAATTAAAACGCCAATGTTTCATGTAGCGACCACAGAAGATCATATCGCGCCATGGAAATCTGTATTTTCTGGTCTAAAAAATTACAGCAATCAATGCAAATTCGTTCTTGCTAATTCTGGTCACATCGCTGGCATTATTCAAGGTAAGGACGCAAAACCTGGTAAGCAGCATTATTATAGTAATGACAAGGTTACGGTCACATCCCCTGCTACTGATTGGCTAGAAACAGCCAAAAAACAAGATGGTTCTTGGTGGCCGGAATGGACTAATTGGCTAGAACAATATTCTGGTGATGCGAAAGCAATCGCTGATATTAATTTAAATAAATTCTCTGAAATTTATTCAGCACCAGGTGAATACGTAATTGAACAATAGTTAGATGTTAGTTATTAAAAAATATTCTAATCGTAGATTATACAATACTGAAACTAGTAATTACATAACTCAAGATGACATTGTTAATTTAATTAAAAACAAAACACCTTTTCAGATTACTGATGTAGATTCACAAAAAGACATCACATCGTCTATTTTAATGCAAATTCTTTTAGAAAAACAAACAGCTGGGACCAATTTAATACCTGAAGAATTTTTGAAACAAATTATTATATTTAATGAAAACAATCAGTCTGCAGATATGTTTGGTTTTCTTAGTAATGTCCTAAATTTTGCTAATTCTAAAAATATTTTTACAGAAGGATTTGGAGGAATAATGAAATTTAATCCATTTGATTTTCAAAAATTCTTTGATTTTCCTAATGCAAAAAATTTTACTAAAACTCAGGCACCTACAAATAGTTCGAAAGCTACTGATATCGATTCTTTATCTCAACAATTAAATGAATTAAAGTCTCAGATAGAAAAAATGAAAAAATCTAATTAAACTGTAAAGGTTTTCCCGATTTTTGATCAGCTAATTTTCCTTGCCATACAGACACATCTCCATTCACAATAGTGCCAAATGGGGTAGCCTTGACTTTCCATCCATCAAAAGGAGTCCATTTACAATTACTTGCGATCCAATCATTGGTTATGGTAAACTCTTTATTCAAATCTATAATAGCTAGATCTGCATAAAAACCTTCTTTAATATATCCTCTTTTTTTAATCCCAAATAATTTACAAGGATTTTCTGAAAGTAAACTTATTACTTTTGATAATTTTATTTTTCCTTCATTAAAATGTTTTAACATTAACAAGAAAATTGTTTGAACACCGGGCATGCCAGATGGACTTGCTGGATATTCTTGCAATTTTTGTTCTTTAGTATGAGGTGCATGATCAGATCCAATCACATCCACTGTTCCGTCTAGTACACCCTTCCAAATTCCATTCATGTGCTCTTTTTCTCGAACCGGAGGGTTCATTTGGACAAAAGTTCCTTTTTTCGCGTAACAATCTGGGGCAAATAAACTTAAATGATTAGGGGTTGTTTCAACACTAACTATATCTTTATAATCTCTTAAAAAATCAATTTCATCTTTGGTTGATACGTGAAGAACGTGCACTCGCTTCTGATGTTTTTTTGCAAAGCTAGCAACTTTTCTTGTTGATGCCATAGCGCATTCAACGCTTCTCCAAACATAGTGAGATTGAACATCACCTTTGATTATTTTGTCTTTGTTTGCGTTTAGTATGTCCTCATCTTCAGAATGAACAGAGACAATTCTTGGTGAGTTTTTAATAACTAATTCTATATATTTATCATCTTTTACTAATAAGTTTCCTGTGGATGATCCAATGAACATCTTAACTCCGCAACATCCTTCTAAATTTTTAGTAACATCTAAAGAGGAGGAGTTATTTTCAGTTGCTCCGTAGTAAAAAGCATAATTACAATACATTCTGTTTTTTGCCCTGTCTAATTTATCCTGAAAACGTTCTGGACTGTCAGTTGGTGGATTTGTATTTGGCATTTCAAAGACAGAAGTAACTCCGCCAAGCACTGCAGCTTTACTTCCACTCTCTAACGTTTCTTTATTAGGATCTCCTGGTTCTCTAAAATGAACTTGGGTGTCAATAATACCAGGAAAAATAGTTAAACCTTTGGCATCTAAAATCTTATCTGCAGGTTCGTTAATGTTGATAGATATTTTGGAAATAATATTGTCTATTATAGCGATATCAGAAACTATAAGATCACCATCTATATAACATTCAGCATTTTTGATAAGTAAAGTATATTTATTTTTCATTATGAATAACAAACTAATATACAAAAATAATTGAGATGAACAGCAATTTTGGTATTCGCTTAGAGCATAAGTCTATTATTTCAGTTAGTGGAACTGATTGTATAAATTTCTTACAAAACATTATTTCAAACGATATTTTCCTGATTACAGATAGCAACTCAATTTACTCTTACTTATTATCTCCTCAAGGTAAGTTTCTCTATGATTTTATGATCATTCAACAATCTAAAGATAATTTTCTACTGCAATGTAATAAAAAGGATGCAACAGATTTTGTAGATAAATTATGTACATATAAATTAAGATCTAATATTGAAATTAAACAATTAGATAAAAAATTTAAGTCATACTTTTTTAACACTGCAAATGAATTAATTAAAACTTCTTTTAAAACAATCAGAGGTTTTACGATTAGCAATGATTATGGATTTTTTTTTAATGATCCAAGAATTGATGAATTTGGGATTCACGGAATAATTTATGAGGATAAGGATAAAGATCTTATAAAAGAATTGACATTAACACTTTTGCCTTTTCAAACTTATGAAAAACTGTGTCACAATAATGGTTTAACAGATTTAATACCTGCAAAAGCTTTGCAAGATTTCTTTTCTTTAGAATTAAATGGCAAGGAGTTGCACGGGGTTAGTTTTAAAAAAGGTTGTTTTGTGGGCCAAGAAAATACTGCTCGCATGAACTTAAAAAATAAAATTAGAAAAAGAGTTTTGCCAATTCAAATCATTTCTGGAAGCGTAGAGATAAATGAACACATAAGCATTAATGAAAACATAGTTGGAAAAATTATATCTATTGATCCTCATTGCTTTGCCGCAATAAAAATAGATGAAGTTAATGTATTTGAGCAAATAATACCACTTAAGCAAGGTAGTATTAAAATTACAAAACCGTATTGGCTAAGCTTATAGTTATATTTTTTGAAGCGAAGCTATTATGTTTTTTCTAGTTTTGATTTTTAATTGATAAGAAATATTAGCTTCTCTTAGATTTATTTTTTTAAACTTCAATGAAGTTCCAGGCAGAGTTTGTGCTAAATGATCATAATCAGCAGAAGCAATGATTGCAATTTTTGGATATCCGCCAATAGTTTGATGATCAGATAATAATATAATAGGTTGACCACTAGCAGGTACTTGAATGGAGCCTTTAATAATTCCTTCTGATTTTATATTCGGACTTTTTACCAGATCAATTTTAGATCCTTCTAATCTCATGCCCATTCTATCCGTCAAATTAGAAACTAAAAAACTTTTTTCATAAAATGTCGTTAAACCGTTATTAGAAAAGTATTCTTCTTGTGGTCCTTCTAATACCCTAATTGTAGTATTTCTATTTTTTTCCGGAATTCTTCTTAAAATGTACTCATTGCTTGCATATATATTTTTTTTTAATTGTATTTTATCATTATTAGACAATTTCTTACCATTATTTGGTCCTAGGTTAGATCTTGAATTTACAGCAACACTTCCAAAATATTTTTGCAAATCTATCCCGCCCTCAAAACCTAAATATCCGTAAACCGAATTCGACGTGGTTAATACATCCAATGTATCATTTTGATTTAAATAATAGCTTCGATAGCATTCGCCCTTAATAACAGTACCGCTTGATTTTATAATATTAAATATAACATCTCCAGTTATTGCAATTTTGCAATTACCATCGACCACTTTAATTTTAGGACCCTGGTAAGCAAATTCTATTAATCCTTCATTACAATTATTTTGCAAGATTGCATTGCATAATAAAAAATTATCTTCATCTATACAGCCACCTTGGACAATACCAATATATTGCAAATTTAGACGTCCCATATCTTGGTAAGATGAAGAAATTCCAGCTCTCTCTACTAAAATAGTATTCATAACTTTATACTAACTTTTTAAACTCCTCTAAATTTATTTTATAAAATTCAACATTATCGCCAGGAAAAAGCAAACATGGATTTTTTGAATGTTGATCAAAAAGTTTAATTGGGGTTCTTCCCACAATATTCCAACCACCAGGACTTTTGTAAGGATAAATTGCACAAAATTTTTCAGCTATAATTACCGATCCATCTAATATTTCTACTCTAGGTGTCTCTAATCTAGGCGTGTATAGTTTATCATCTAAATCCCCCATGTATGGAAAGCCTGGCATAAAACCAATCATGTAAATATAAAAATTTGTTTTTTGATGTATATCTAGAATTTCAGAAATACTTAAACCAGTATACTCAGAGATTCTTTTTTGATCGATCCCATATTCTTCATCGTAACATACAGGAATCTTCCAAGTTTTTTGGTTTTCTAATATCTTGTTCAAATCCTGTTCTTGCACACTTGTTACAATTTTTGAAAGTTGTTGAAACGAAATGACTTCAAGATTAAAATTAATAATTAATTTATTATAAGAAGGAGTGCAGTTTTTAATTCCTTGTATTTCATTATTTTTAATTTTGAAATTTATTATTTTAAAAAGTGAAATAACTTTTAGATTTATTTCTTTTTTTACTTCATCACCAAAATCGCAAATAAGACCCTGATCTCCAAAATTTAGTATTTGTTTAATCATGTTATTTTGTTAAAATTTAAGTATATATATGAACAAAACATATGGAAACTAACATTAATTGTGATCTTGGTGAAACTTCAATTCACACTTCAACAGACAATGATCCTATCCTATTAACAATTGTGAATACTGCAAATGTTGCTTGTGGTTTTCATGCGGGCGACGAAAGCACTATGATTAGAACTATGCAAATCTCAAAAAAAAACAATGTCAGCATAGGAGCGCACCCATCTTTTAATGATAGGGAAAATTTTGGAAGAAAAAGAATCAATTTATCTTCAAAAGAAATTAATAAACTTATTCTAGATCAATTAGAAATTATTTCCAGTATTGCTGACAAACAACAGTGTAAAATCACTCATGTAAAACCTCATGGAGCATTAAACAATATGGCTTGTGAAGACTATAATTTATCATACGATATTGGCACAGCAATTAAGCAATTTAATAAAGATCTTATTTACATGTGTGGAGCAAAATCCGAAATGGAGAAGGCTGGTAATGACCTTAATATGAAGGTTGCTTGTGAAATATTTGCCGATAGAAATTATGATGATTATGGAAGATTGATTTCTAGAGATTTGCCGCATGCTTTAATTACAAATCCACAAGAATCATTAGAGCATATTGTTACTATGCTAACAGAACAATCAATACGTTGTTATTCTGGCAAAAAAATATCCTGCCAAATTGATACTATTTGTCTTCATAGTGACGGTATAACGGCCGTACCTCTAGCAAAAAAATTAAAAGAAGGACTGCTAGCCGAAGGGTTTGAGTTAAAGCCACTCAATACTTTTAAAAAATTCTTATAATAGAGGATTAACCATTTTACTCGGTAACCATAATGCTAGTTCTGGAAAAAGTACTATCGCCACTACTGCTAAAATCATAATTAAAAAAAGAGGGAATGCAGCTTTAGCAATATAATAAATATCTTTATCAGCCATACTTTGTAGGACAAAAAGATTAAAACCAACTGGTGGAGTTATTTGTGACATCTCTACAACTAAAACTAAATAGATTCCAAACCAAATCATATCAAATCCAGCTTGACGTATCATGGGCTCTACAATTGCCATTGTTAATACGACAGCCGAGATTCCGTCTAAAAACATGCCAAGAATTATATAAAAGATAGTTAAAACAAAGATGAGCGTGTAGGGGGATAAGTCTAAACTATTAATCCATAATGCTAAATTTTTAGGAAGACCCGTAAACCCCATGGCTAATGATAGAAAAGTAGTTCCAGCTAAGATAAAGATAATCATGCAAGAAGTTTTGGTAGCTCCTAATATTGATAACTTGAAATTAGTTAGATCAAGACTTTTTTGAAAATACGATAAAATTAATGCTCCAACAACTCCTAATGCTGCAGCTTCTGTTGCAGTCGCGATACCTGTATATATCGAGCCAATGACCGCAGTTATTAAAATAATAATAGGAAGTAGTTCTGCCGAATTAATTATTTTTTGTCTAAAAGAAAAATTCTCTACGGTTTTTGGCATTAATTTTTTATTAAACAAGGACCACATCACTACATACATCATAAATAATAAAGCAAGAAAAATTCCAGGAATAATTCCTGCTACAAAAAGTTTTGATATAGACTCCTCAACAGTTACTCCGTAAATAATTAAGATAATGGATGGGGGAATCAGTAAGCCCAATGTTCCAGATCCTGCCAATGTTCCAATAATTATTTTTTCTGGATAGTTTCTTTTTCTTAATTCAGGAATGGCCATTTTGCCAACTGTTGCAACCGTTGCAGCTGATGATCCAGATATAGCAGCAAATATTGCACAACCAAGAACATTTACATGTAATAAACTTCCAGGTAATTTTGTAAGCCATGGGGCTAAACCTTTAAATAAATTCTCAGACAAATTAGTTCTAAATAAAATTTCTCCCATCCAAACAAAGAGAGGTAATGCAGCCAATGTCCAAGATGATGCTGTACCCCATATAGTAGTAGCCATAGCATCTCCAACGGGTCTCGTAGTGAAAAGCATCATTCCAATTGTAGATACTCCAATCATGCTTAGAGCTACCCAAATACCGCTACCCAGAAAAAACAAAAGGATAACTATAAAAAATATAGTTAAATAGAATTCATCCATTATTGGTTAATCTTTTGATAAATTGATGGATTATGCAAATAAATAATAAAGAACTTCCGATAGCTAACGTAATTTGAGGAGGCCATAACAAAATACCATCCGCTCCCTCACTTCTTTCTTCGAACAAATAGGATGTGTAAGTCATCTTAATTAGATAATAAGACAAAAAACCTGAAAATATAGATGCTGCCGTTAAGCACCATATTTCAAATATAGATTTAGTTTTTTTATTCATTTTTTCAATAAATAATGTAATTCTGATGTGACCACCTGCCTCAAAAGTATATGCTAAACCAAAAAATGATGCTGCAGCTAAACAATATCCTGAGTATTCGTTAAGACCAGCAATATAAAAATCAAAAGTACGAGTTAAAATACTTAGTACTATTAAAATTGCGATTAGAATTAAAAAAAAAGAGGCAACGTAACCAGAAAATAAATAGAGCTTGTGAAGTAATGTATTTATTTTTTTTATCATAAGGCCGTATTAGTTTATACGGCCTTTTGATTTAATGTGAAATTATTTTTTATAAGCTGAAATTACTGCTTTACCAGTGTCTCCAGCTTTTGCTGACCACTCTTGTGTTAAAGTTGTTCCAACTTTTTGAAATAAAGCTTTCACGGAATCGTTAACTACACCTACTTTCATTCCATTACTTGCAAGTATTTTTTTATCAGCCGCATCACCTGCTTTGGCAACATCCCAGCCTTTTTTTTCAGCAATAGCAGCTTCAGCTAATACTAATTTTTTAGTTTCAGCATCTAGCTTATTCCAAGCATCCTTATTTACAATTACTATATTTTTTGGATACCACGCAGCAATATCGTAGAAATATTTAACTCCGTTTTCCCAAATTTTAGTATCCTTACCAGTTGTTGGAGAGGTAATCATACTTTCAACTGTGCCTGTGGAAAAAGCCTGACTAACTTCGGCAACTTCAACTTTAGTCGGAGTCATTCCAGTTAATTCAGCTATTCTAACAGTTGCTGGATTATAAGCTCTAAACTTTAAACCTTTTAAGTCATTAGGACTTTTGATTTCTTTTTTACTGTAAAGTCCTTGCGCAGGCCAAGGAACAGCGTACAGTAATACCAAACCCTTAGCATCTAAACTTTTTACAGTTGCTGCTTTTGAAGCTTGGTATAATTTCATTGCCTCGTCGAAGCTAGTTGCTAAAAAAGGAATTGAATCAATTTCATATAAAGCGTCTTCGTTTCCTAAAGCTGACATGAATCTTTCACCAATCTGAGCCTGACCAGTTCGAACTGCTCTAAAGATTGCATCACCTTTATACAAAGAGCCATTGGCATGTGTCACAATAGTAAGTTTACCGCCACTTTTTTTAGTAACATTTTTTGCAAATTCATCCGCATTTATCGTATGAAAATTACCAGCCGCATATGCTAATGGCATATCCCATTTTTCTGCAGCTATTAAATTGTTAATAGATACCAACGAGAAGGTAGCCAGAATTAACAATGCTTTGATTATTTTTTTCATTTAATATCCCCTATTTTTATTTAATACTTAGTATTATTTGATACTTTTTTGATAAACACAATAAAAAAATATTATGTTAAAAGAAATTAAAGCAGAAAGCTTTACATCAATTCCTGATAATTTAAAAATTCATGATCAATATTCAATATGGAATGAGGTAAATAGACAGGCTCAACCGACCCACAGCTTTCTAGAAGGCCCCTGTTTTGATAGTGAAGGAAACTTATTAATTGTAGATATTCCTTATGGTAGAATATTTTCTATCGATACTGCTGGCAATTGGAAAGTCAAAGCCACTTATAAAGGTTGGCCAAATGGTTTGCGTGTTGTATCCAATACAAAAGCATATATTGCTGATTATAAAAATGGAATTGCAAGTTTAGATCTAAATACAAACAATATTAAAATAATTTTAGACTCAATTTCAAGTGAAGGATTTAAAGGCTGTAATGATCTTTTTTTTTCAAGTAAAGGGGAACTATATTTTACTGATCAGGGTCAAACTGGACTTCATGATCCAACCGGTAGAGTGTTCAGATTAAGTCAAGATGAAAAAAAAATAGAATGTCTTATAAATAATGGTCCAAGCCCTAATGGTTTAGTAATGGATTTAAACGAAAAATCTCTTTATGTAGCCATGACCAGAAGTTGTGAGATATGGAGAGTTCCTATTACCCAGTATGGACTTGGTGTATCAAAAGTAGGTTTGTTTGCAAGAATACCAGCAGGAGCAGGTGGTCCAGACGGAATTGCATTGGATTCAAAAGGAAATTTATTTGTTTGTCACAATAGCTTGGGTAAAGTTTTTTGTTACGATACATCAGGTTATCATTTTTTAACTATAGACTGTTCGCACATAGGCAAGACAGTTACGAATTGCTGTTTTGGTGGCCTGAATATGAATGAATTATTTATTACAATTTCTGATATGGGGACTGTAGCTAAAGTTAAATTAGAAACACCTGGAAAAAAACTTTTTTTTACCTAAAATAGATAAACTCAATAAATATAAGTTTACAGTTGCAGCACTAATGTTTCCTGCAATTCCCCTGTTAATGAGTATCTATAATAACAGATTTCATACATTAAGCGCTCTTATAAGAAAAATTCATGATGAATTCATTTTTGAAAAACATATTCCAGCTTAATGGGAAAAACAATTTTCAAATCTACATAGAAGAATTAAAATTGCAAAATACACTATGATGTTTGCTGCGTTAGGATTTTTCTTTAACATGGTAATTGTGTTTACTCTATATCTTGATAATTTATATGTAGCGAAAATAATTTTTGTATCTTGCTGTACTTCTGTTTTAATATCTATTATCTTTTTTATCGTCGAAATCCATATATCAACTAGAGCTCTTAATCTGCGTATGTCAGATATGAATTTTAAAAGACAAATATTTTGGTGCGGCCAGAGAGACTTGAACTCTCACAGGCTAGGCCCACACGGCCCTCAACCGTGCCTGTCTACCAATTCCAGCATGACCGCAAATCATAATTTTGATATAGTAATAGATACAAATGTGACAATAATACAGTAACAATTATAAGAGTTTTGTTATTATTTAATAATTATATGAATATACAACTTTCTTTTACAGATGAAGTGAGAACTAATACTTCACAAATTTATAATAAGATCAAAGATACAGTTCCAGATGTGGAGTGGCCTTTGTTAGCCCCTTACATTTATGAAATTAATAAATTAAAAAAAGAAACTAACTCAATTATTCTTGCACACAATTATCAAACACCTCAAATTTTTTATGGGGTAGCTGACATTGTCGGAGACTCTTTAGCTCTTGCAATTGAAGCATCCAAAGTAAAAGAAGACAATATCATTATGTGCGGCGTCCACTTTATGGCAGAGACAGCAAAAATTATGTCTCCGCACAAAAAAGTTTATTTACCTAATTTAAAAGCCGGCTGTTCTTTAGCTGAATCTATTACAGGACAAGATGTTATTAATCTTAAAAAAAAATATCCTGGCGTCCCTGTTGTCTCTTATGTCAATACCTCTGCTGACGTTAAGGCCGAGACAGATGTGTGCTGCACCTCAGCTAACGCTGTTAAAGTCGTGGAATCTCTTGGAGCAAATAAGGTTTTGTTTTTACCAGATGAGTATTTAGCAAAATATGTTGCAACTAAAACAAAAGTTGAAATTATATCATGGCATGGAAAGTGCCAAGTGCATGAACAATTTAGTGAGAAAGAAATTGCCGAATTAAGAAAAAACTATCCTGAAATAACTATTATTGCCCATCCAGAATGTCCTCCTGATGTTATTAGTGCATCTGATTTTGCTGGATCGACTTCGCATATGGTGAATTACGTTAAAGACAAGAAACCAAAAAACGTTTTTTTAGTAACTGAATGCTCTATGAGTGACAATATTCAAGTAGAAAATCCTGATGTTAATTTTATCAAAACATGTAATCTTTGTCCGCACATGAAATCAATTACTTTATCTAATATACTTGATTGTATCAAAAATAAGAAAAATGAAATTTTAATCGATAGCAACACTATAAGACGAGCAAGAGGTTCGATTGAAAAAATGATTGCTATTGGAAGACAAGATTAATCACCTTTGAAACCAAACAATATCAAAATATTAAAAAATATTATTAAGTATGCATTGCTTGAAGATATGCCTTCTGGTGATACAACAACTGACCTAATTGTGGACAATAATGAGAAGGCTACTGCTTTCATTGTGTCTAAGGAACGGGGTATTTTATGTGGCATTAAACTAGCGATCCTGGTTTTTTTAAACTTAGACTCTAAGTTAAAAATCAAAACAAAATTAAAAGATGGAAACATAATTAAAAAAAACCAAATTATCCTTAGCATCTCAGGAAATAAAAAGTCTATTCTAAAAGCAGAGCGAACAGCACTTAATTTTCTTGGCTTTGCAACCGGTATTGCAACTAAAACCAATAAATTAGCAAAAAAAATAATTAGGTTTAAAAGCAAAGTTTGTTGCACAAGAAAAACCATTCCTAACCTAAGAAATTTGCAAAAATACGCAGTTATTGTAGGGGGAGGAATAAATAACAGAATGAGTTTAAGTGATGAAATTTTAGTTAAAGACAATCATCTTGCAAATTCAAATGATATTAAATTACTAATAAACAATATCATTCAAAAAAATAAATCAAAAAAAGCAATTACAGTTGAAGTTGATAATTTAAATCAGCTACAATTAATCAAAGATTTAAAAATTAACAGAGTTTTGTTTGACAACATGACACCAGCTCAAATTAAAGCTGGAATTAAACTGCTTCCCAAAAAAATAGAAACAGAAGCTTCTGGCAACATTAGAGAACATAATATTATAAATTACGCCAAAACCGGAGTACAAAGAATTTCAATGGGTGTTTTAACCCATAGTATTTCTAATTTCGATTTTTCTTTAGATATTAAATAAAAGTTAGTGTTTTTGTTTAGATCTTATCTTTGACTGGGCAGCAGCTAATCTTGCAATTGGGACTCTGTATGGAGAACAAGAAACATAATGCAATCCAGCATTATGACAAAAATCAATTGAGTCTGGATCTCCACCATGCTCACCACAAATGCCTAATTTAATTTTAGGATTATTTCGTTTTCCATTCTCACAAGCAATTTTAACTAACTGGCCAACCCCATCAACATCTATGCTAACGAAAGGATCAATTTTGAAAATATTACTATTCACATAATCATCTAGAAACTTACCAGAGTCATCCCTACTTATTCCAAGTGTAGTTTGAGTTAAATCATTAGTTCCAAAACTAAAAAAATCTGCGTATTTCGAAATTTCAAAAGCATTTAAAGCAGCTCTTGGTAATTCAATCATGGTTCCCACTAAGTAACTAATTTTCATACCATGTTTTTTCTGAACTTCTTTTGCCTTTGTATCAACTAAGTATTTTAATATTTCCAATTCTTTTGCAGTAGATACAAGAGGAATCATAATCTCTGGTATAACCGATTGAACTTTAGCTTTGTGACATTCAACTAAAGCTTCAAAAATAGCCTCGCACTGCATCTCATAAATTTCAGGATAAGATATAGCTAGTCTACAACCCCGATGTCCTAACATTGGATTTTCTTCATGTAGATCGTTAATTCTATTATTAATTTCATATTCAGAAATATTTAAAATTTTTGCAACAGATGCTATCTCTTTTTCACTCTTAGGTAAAAACTCATGAAGTGGTGGATCTAACAATCGAACTGTAACTGGCAATCCTTTCATTATTTTAAATATCTCTACAAAGTCTTTTTTTTGAAAAGGAAGAATATTTTTCAAAGCTTTATTTCTATCTTCAATATTTTTGGATAAAATCATTTGTCGAACGTAAAGAATTCTTTCTTCATCAAAAAACATATGCTCGGTTCGGCATAAACCAATTCCTTCAGCACCAAAATCTCTAGCTACTTTGGTATCAAGTGGTGTTTCCGCATTAGTTCTGATGTTAAGAGTTCTAGTTTTATCAGCCCAAGCCATTAGAGTTGAAAAATCTCCTGATATATCTGGCTTAATAGTTGTAACTTCTCCAACCATTACTTCACCTGTAGATCCGTCAATAGTAATTATATCACCTTCTTTTACCTCTCTTGAATTAGCTTTAAAAAATTTATTTTTATAATCAATTTGAATACTGCCCGCTCCAGATACGCATGGTCTTCCCATTCCTCTTGCAACAACTGCTGCATGGCTCGTCATACCACCTCTACAAGTCAAAATTCCTTCTGCAGCGTGCATTCCATGAATATCTTCGGGTGAAGTCTCTTGTCTTACTAAAATAGATTTTTGTCCCTGTGCTTTTAATTTTTCAGCATCATCTGCTGAAAAGGTAACTTTACCTGATGCTGCGCCTGGTGATGCTGGCAATCCTTTAGTAATAATATCTTTTTTAGCTTTTGGATCTAATGTTGGGTGCAATAATGTATCCAGCATTTTTGGATCTATTCTTAATATAGCTTCATCTTTAGTAATCAGTTTTTCTTTGACCATATCTACTGCAATTTTAATGCTTGCTTTAGCAGTTCTTTTTCCAGATCTGGTTTGTAACATCCATAATTTTTTATTTTCAACTGTAAACTCGATATCTTGCATATCTCGATAATGTTTTTCTAACTTTTTATAGATAGTTACTAATTCTTTATAAACTTTAGGCATCGACTCTTCCATCGAGGCATCTTTTGATCCCGCTTCTAATCTTGCTTTTTTAGTTATATTTTGTGGAGTTCTAATTCCTGCAACCACGTCTTCTCCTTGTGCATTAATTAAATATTCACCATAAAAACTATTGTCCCCAGTAGAAGGATTTCTTGTAAAAGCGACACCTGTTGCGCAATCATCACCCATATTTCCAAACACCATAGACTGAACATTAACTGCTGTGCCCCACTCTTCAGGAATATTATTTAATTTTCTATAAGTTTTTGCTCTTTGATTTTTCCACGATTGAAATACTGCACCAATTGCTCCCCATAATTGTTCATTCACATCTTGAGGAAAATCTTTACCTGTTTCGCTTACAATTTGTTCTCTAAAAGAGCCAATTAAAGACTTCCAATCACTAGCTTCCATTTCAGTATCAAGAACAATACCTTTAGTTAATTTATAATTTTCAATTAAGTCTTCAAAATTATGATGGTTCACATTTAAAACTACGTTACTGTACATCTGAATAAATCTTCGGTAGCTATCGTATGCAAAGGTTTCGTTATTAGTTTTTTTTGCCAAACCAATAACTGTTTTGTCATTCAGTCCTAAGTTTAAAACTGTATCCATCATACCTGGCATTGAAACTCTTGCCCCTGATCTAACAGAGACTAATAATGGATTACTTTCGTTACCGAATAATTTTTTTATTTTTTGCTCCACTTTTTTGATTGCAGCGCTAACTTGCTTCTTTAAAGTAGAAGGGTATTTTTGATTTAAGCTATAAAATTCGTTACAAGCCTCTGTAGTAATTGTGAATCCAGGTGGAACGGGAAGGTTAATCCTTATCATTTCAGAAAGGTTTGCACCTTTGCCACCTAATAAATTCTTCAGAGATTGTTTGTCAGAACGAGGTGTGTCTTCAAAATTATAAACCCACTTAGCTTTGTTTGTGTTTGCAACTTTTTTTTTAATTATGGATTTTTTAATTTTCTTAACCATTGAGCCCTTCAAGTTTTGAAAAATCTGTAAAATTATCGAAGGTTTTACACATCAAAAACAATAATTCCAGCCTATTTTTTCTTACTTGTTCGTTTTCATCATTTACCTTAACTTCCTCAAAAAATTTGTCTGTTAATACTTTGGTCTCTGAAAGCATTTTGATTGATTTTTGTGTGTCACGTAGTCGACTTGGAGTTGTAAAATATTCCCTAATCTCATTAATATGAGCTAACAGGTTTTCTTCAATCTCTGATGCAAATAAAACAGGATCTGGAGTACCGAAAATATTATCTTTAATCATTTGTTCATTTTGTTGCAAAATATTTTTTGCTCTTTTGTAAACAGCAATTGCATTAACTCCTTCAGGTTGCTTGATGTGTTTAGCGATAGTCGTTATTTTTAAATACAAATTGTAAAAATCATCGCTTCGATTGTCTGATAAAACAGAATCAACTACGTCAAATCTTTTTTCTTTTTCTTTAAGTAAATTTTTAAATCTTTCATTGAAAAAATCAATTAACTCATCTGCTAATTTCTCATTTGTAAATTTAATATTTTTAGATAAGTATAAATTTTTAGCATTGTTAATTATTTCTTTTAAAGAAAGAGAAATTTTATTTTCTATAACTATTCTAATCATTCCAATGACAGCACGTCGCAAAGCAAATGGGTCTTTGGAACTAGTTGGTTTTAAGTTAATTCCAAAAAATCCAGTTAAAGTATCGATTTTGTCTGCAAGCGCAACGCAAATAGAAATTTTATCTTTAGGAACTTTGTCGTTTGATCCAATAGGTAAGTAGTGATCAGAGATAGCACCTGCAATTTGTGGACTAAATCCTTGCGCCATTGCAAAATGTTTTCCAATCACACCTTGTAACTCAGGGTATTCTCCAACTAAATCGGAAACTAAATCTGCCTTACAAATAGAAGCTGCAATCTCTGTATCTCCTTTATTAGATCCAATAATATCAGCAATTAAAGATGCTAACTGTCTAACTCTTTGCGTTTTGTCATATAAGGATCCGAGATCTTTGTAAAAAGTAATGCCATTAAGCTTAGATACATTTTTAACAAGATTTTGTTTTTTGTTTTTATCCCAAAAAAATTTGGCATCTGACAATCTTGCTTGCAATACTCTCTCATTTCCAGCAATAATTATTTTTTTTTCATCCTTATTATTGGAAATTGTTACAAAACTATTAGTAATCTTATCAGTTTCTAAAGACTTCATTGGGAAATATCTTTGATGCTGCATCATAGTTAAGTGTAACAACTCTTCTGGTAAATCTAAAAAATCTTTTGAAAATTCACCTTTTAAAGCGGTTGGATAATCTACTAGGTTTGTAACTTCTTCGACCAGTTTTGAGTTTGGTTGATCCTCGCACTTAGCTTTTTTAAAAACAGATGTTAATCCTGCTAATACCATCTTTTTTCTAACATCTTGGTCTAAAATAATATTCTTATCTTTTAAAACAGAAAAATATTGGGAAATATTTTTGATAATTATAGCTTTCTCATCATAAGGTCCTCCTACATAAATTTTATTAGATGACTTCAAATGATAAAAATCAAAGTTAACGATATAGTTATCAAATAAGCAAAATATAGATTTAAGTGGTCTTGCCCAAGTCATTATATAATCAGACCAGCGCATAGATTTCTTCCAATTTATACTTTTTAAAATGTCAGGTATTTGTTTTGCAAATAAACTTTGCAAATCTACTTTTTGTTGTTTTGTTTTGGCAAAATAAAAGGTTCCTTTATCAATCTCTTTTTCAAATACATCTTTTTTTTCAAGTATATTTGATTTTAAAAATCCCTCTAAAGCCTGCTCAGGAGACCCGACTTTTGGACCTTTTAATTCTTTGGCTTCAAGAACTAAATATGTTGGCAAACCCTCCACATGCACGCAAAGTCTAGTTGGAGTAGAAAAAACCTTAATTTGTTTATATTTAATATTTTGTTCCTCTAGTTTTTTAACAAAAGCAGCTTCTAAATTAATTCTACAATCAATTTGTAACCCATGCGGTATTTCTTCCGAATACAGCTCTAGTAAAAAATTAGACATTTATTTTTTTTGACTATCAAGCCAAGCTTGTCCGCAACCTTTGGCTAAATTTCTAATTCTAGTGATAAAACCAGCTCTTTCTGAAACCGAAATTACTCCTCTTGCATCTAATAAATTAAAAGTATGACTTGCTTTTAAACATTGATCATATGCAGGTAAGCAAAGTTTTTTTTCTAGCAAAGTATTGCATTCACTCTCTGCGAATGAAAATATTTTAAGCAAGTTTTCAGTATTCGCATGTTCAAAATTATAGGCAGAAAACTCTTGTTCAGCTTGTTTAAAAATTACTTCATATTTTACTCCTTCTTTATTCCACTCAATATCAAACACGCTTTTTTTACCCTGGATAAACATGGCTAATCTTTCCAAGCCATAGGTAATTTCTGCAGATACTGGTTTACATTCAAAACCGGCCATTTGTTGAAAGTAAGTGAATTGAGTAATTTCCATACCATCGCACCACACTTCCCATCCCAAACCTGCCGCTCCTAATGTTGGACTTTCCCAGTCATCTTCTACAAATCTTATGTCATGATCTTTGTAATTAATTCCAATTGCAGTAAGGCTTTTTAAATAAAGTTTTTGCACATCCTCTGGTGATGGTTTGATGATTACTTGAAATTGATAATAATGTTGGAGACGGTTGGGGTTTTCACCATATCTACCGTCAGTTGGTCTTCTTGATGGCTGAACATATGCAGCTTTCCAAGCATCAGGACCTAGAGATCTTAGAGTAGTCGCGGGATGAAAAGTTCCTGCACCAACTTCATTGTCATAAGGTTGTAAAATTACACATCCCTGATCAGACCAAAACTTTTGTAATTTAAAAATAATTTCTTGAAAACTTAAAAATGCAGGTACTTTTTTTATTTTCGACTGAACAATGGATTTTTTTGTTACTTTCTTCTTAACCATTTATAATCCAAATCTATTCCAAAAAGATCTTGTTTCTAATTCAGTTAATACAGAAGATGCAGCATCTGCCATGCTGGAGGATAATTTTTTCTTCAACCATCCTTCTTGTTTTTCAAAATTCTTAACTTTTACATCTTTACCAAATCTATCTTCTAAAACTTGAAAAACATTTCCAATACCATCAATTAGACCTAATTCTTTTGCTTTGCTACCAGCCCAAAACTCACCATTGAATAAAACATCACCGTTTGATTTTAATTTTTCTTTTCTACTATGCTTAACTAAATTGATAAATTCTTTATGCAAATCTTCCTGAATATCTTTTAATTTTTTAATATCTTCTGGTTTTTCTTCAACAAAGGGATCTAAAATACTTTTGCTTTTTCCAGCAGTATGCACTCTTCGCTCAACTCCAGCTTTTTTAATCAAGTCTTGAAAACCAAATCCAGAATAAATCACTCCGATCGATCCAATAATAGAACTGGCATTTGCATAAATTTCATCACCTGCACAGGCAAGCATATAACCGCCTGATGCAGCCACATCTTCTGCGAAAGTAATTACTTTTATTTTATTTTCGTCTGCTAATTTTCTAATGAGTGAATATAAAAGATGAGATTGAACAGGAGATCCTCCTGGAGAATTAATAGAAATAGCTACTGCTTTTGCCTTTTTAATAGAAAAAGCTTTTTTAATAATGTCACGATGGGAGGCGTAGCTCAAACCTTGTTGAAATCTACCTACATTACCAATTACTCCGCTTAAGCGAATATGAGCTATTATTGGTTTATTATTAAAAAAGAGCATATTTAATTCCAGTCTTTTAAATCTTACGAAATTGAGAGTAAAGAATTATAGCATGATTCAATTGCAATTGGTGCGGCATTAGATAATTAAGACAAAAAATTTATTTAGGTTAAATTAAGTTCATGCCAAGTAACGTTGTACCACTCAAAAAATTAGAAACCTCTAATCCATATGAAGAACTTCGATCAACTTATCAATCAGAAATTGAAAAAGTAGATGATTTTATTAAAGACAAATTATCAAGTCATGTTGAGCTTATTGGTGAGATGGCGTCCTATTTATTCAAGTCAGGTGGTAAAAGGTTAAGACCCTTACTTACGATCGCTTCATCTAGTTTATTTGGATACCAAGGAGATAGGCATATTAAGTTAGCAGCATGTGTTGAGCTTATTCATAACGCAACTCTACTTCATGATGATGTAATTGATAAATCAGATTTCAGAAGAGGAAACAAAACAAACAATAATATCTGGGGAAATAAAAATTCTATTTTAACTGGAGATTATCTTTTGAGCAGATGTTTTGAAATAATGGTGGAAGATGGTTCGTTAGAAGTATTAAAATTACTTTCTTCTGTATCATCAGAAATAGCACAAGGTGAAATTTTACAATTACAACATGAGAAAGAGATCGAAACATTAGAAAAAACATATCTTGAAATCATAGGAGCAAAAACTTCTTCTTTATTTGCAGCAGCTATGAGAGTTGGAGGATGTATTAATGATAGATCTAAAAATGAAAAAGAAGCACTAACTTCTTTTGGAGCTAATTTTGGTATCTCTTTCCAAATTACAGATGATATTTTGGATTATTATTCAAACAGCACTAGTTTTGGTAAATCCATTGGAAATGATTTTCATGAGGGTAAAATTACTTTGCCCATGATTATGCTATATCAAAAATCTAATGATGGGGAACGACTAATTCTAAAAAATATGTTTATAGAAAAAGAACGAACCATAGAACAATTAAACTACACCTTAGAATTGATGTCTAAATATAAAGTAATTGCTGCATGCAAGAAAAGGGCTGAACATTTCTCTTCGGTATCCTCTGATTCTCTTGGGATATTTCCTGAAACTAAAGAGAAAAAAAGATTACAAGATTTAGCTTTTTATATTGTAAATAGAATTAATTAAGTTTCCAGATCGCGATATTTAAAATCAAAGCAAAGCAGCTCCATAACAAATAAGGGACCATAAGATAGAAAGATATCTTGCTAATATTCCAATAAATTTTCATTAAATAAATAATAAAAAGTAAAATTAAAATAATTATAAAAGCTCCCATACCTATTTGATAATACCCAAAAAATACAAAGCTCCAGCTAGCTCCAACTAATAAATGAATAAAATAAATACTAATAATTTTCTTGGCATATGCTGGATTAGTATTTTTTAATTCATTCCAAATATTCCACACTGCAACTGACATTAAAGAATAAAGAGTTGTCCAAACTGGTCCAAAAATCCAATTAGGAGGACTAAAGCTTGGTCTAATAATATTAGCATACCAAGTTCCAACCGACTGAGCGGTAATAAAACCTGCTGGAAAGGAAATTAGATAAGTTGTAATAACGATTAGTGCTAAACTTTTATATTTATTCCAAAAGCTCATATAAGATTGGTATTTCTTACTAAATACAAAGCAATGGCTGCTATAAAATGTCCGTAGTAAGTAAGATTCACAAATACTCTCAAAATAAATTTATGATCGTCTTTTAAATTTAAATAATTACAAAGAACATTTCCAGGATTATACAATATTTCCCATTTCATAATTAAGCAGCCTCCTCATCTCGGTACGAATCTAACGAAGGACAAGAACATACCAAATTTCTATCGCCGTAAACATTATCAACTCGTGCAACAGGTGGCCAAAACTTATTTTGTTTTAAGAAGTTTAATGGATAAGCAGCTTGCTCTCTTGTATATTTATGTTCCCAAATATCAGCTGATAATTCAATATGCGTATGAGGTGCATTCTTTAATGGATTATCTAGTGCATCAAATATTTTATTTTGAACCATCGTAATTTCTTTTTTAATATTGATAAGTGCATCACAGAACTTGTTAATTTCATGTAAGCTTTCACTCTCTGTTGGCTCAATCATTAATGTTCCGGGAACTGGCCAGGACATAGTTGGAGCATGAAATCCATAATCAATTAAACGTTTTGCAATATCTTCTTCACTAATACCGCTTTGAGTTTTAATTTCTCGAAGATCAATAATACACTCATGTGCAACTAATCCCTTTTTACCTTTATAAAGAGTTTTAAAATGTCCCTCTAATTTCTTAGAGATGTAATTGGCATTTAAAATTGCAACTTCTGTAGCTTTTCGTAAACCAATAGGCCCCATCATTTTTATATACATCCACGAGATAGGCAAAATACTTGCGCTTCCCCAAGGAGCGGCCGATACAGCTCCCATGCCCGTTGAAGGACCAGAGTTTTCTTTTACAACTACATGATTTGGCAGGAATGGTTCTAAATGCTTATTAACACCAATAGGTCCCATGCCTGGTCCGCCACCACCATGCGGAATACAAAAAGTTTTATGTAAATTCATATGACAAACATCTGGACCAAATACTCCAGGTTTTGCAATTCCAACTAATGCATTTAAATTTGCACCATCCATATAAACCTGGCCACCATGATCATGAATAATTTTGCAAATATCTTTAATACCTTCTTCAAACACACCATGTGTTGAAGGGTACGTAACCATTAATGCCGCAAGTTGTTTTGAATGTAATTCTGCTTTTGTTTTTAAATCATTAATATCTACGTTTCCTTCATGATCGCAATTCACTACTACTACTTTCATTCCAGCCATTTGTGCTGAGGCAGGATTGGTGCCGTGAGCTGAACTTGGAATTAAACAAATATTTCTATGATGATCTCCGTTATGAATGTGAAATTTTCTAATCACCATTAAACCAGCATACTCTCCTTGAGCTCCTGCATTTGGTTGTAATGAAATCCCAGAAAAGCCTGTTACTTCGCTTAGCATTTTCTTCAAATCATCAAATAAGGTCTGGTATCCTTGAGCTTGTGATACTGGTGCAAATGGGTGCAAAGCTCCAAATTCTGGCCAAGTTACTGGTATCATTTCAGCAACAGCATTCAATTTCATAGTGCAAGATCCAAGTGCAATCATAGACTGGTTCAAAGCAATGTCTTTATCTTCTAATCTTTTTAAGTATCGAAGCATTTCTGTTTCTGAATGAAACGAATTAAACACAGTGTGCGTCATAAATTTTGAGGTTCTAACTAAATCTTTTGGGATGCTAGCATGAGAACTCTCTTCTTTAATAGCGCTATCTAATGAAAATATTTTAGAAAGTAGTACTAAGTCTTTCATTTCAGTTGTCTCGTCAAAGGAAACTGAGATCTGTTCATTATTAATTTGTCTTAAATTAACTCCTAATTTTTGAGCATCAGTGATAATTTTTTGTGTGTCAGATTCAGTAATAATACAAATCGTATCAAAGAAATTACTAGAGACTAACTTGTATTTTTTTAAAATAGATGATGCAAATGTATTTGCAAAATTATTTGTTCGTTCTGCAATATGTTTTAATCCTTTTGGTCCGTGGTAAATTCCATAAGCTGCAGCCATAATAGAAAGTAAAGCTTGTGCCGTGCAAATGTTACTAGTCGCTTTTTCACGTCTTATATGCTGCTCTCTTGTTTGTAACGCCATACGTAATGCTTGATTATTTTTTCTATCAACTGATACGCCAATGATTCTTCCCGGCATTGCTCTTTTGTATTCATCTTTTGTTGCAAAGAATGCAGCGTGCGGTCCACCATATCCCATTGGTACGCCAAATCTTTGAGAATTACCGACAACTATATCTGCATTCATTTCACCCGGTGCTTTTAATAAAGTTAATGAAAGTAAATCTGCAACAACAATTACTTTTCCGTGTTTTGCATGAATAGTTTTAATATGTTTTTCAATATTTTCAACCACGCCATACGTATCTGGATATTGAAGTATGCCGCATAAAATATCTCCGCTAATGTCATCTAAGTCGCTTACTGGTCCAACAATAACTTCTAAACCAAATGGCTCTGCTCTTGTTTTGATCACATCAATTGTTTGAGGATTGCAACTTTCAGAAATAAAGACTTTAGTTGCCGATTCTTTTCCAACTCTTTGACATAATGCCACTGCTTCTGCTGTTGCTGTTGCCTCATCAAGTAAAGAAGCATTAGCAATGTCCATTTTAGTTAAATCGATAATCATCTGCTGAAAATTAAGTAGCATCTCTAATCTGCCTTGAGCAACTTCTGGCTGATAAGGAGTATACGCAGTATACCAACCTGGATTTTCTAAAATGTTTCGCAAGATTACATTGGGCGTATACGTTCCAAAATAACCCATTCCAATAAAATTTTTATTAATAATATTTTTTGAAGCTATGGCTTTTAAAATGGTAAGAGCTTTGTGTTCTGAGACACAATCTTGAAGATTTAATTGCTTTTGTTCTAAAATAGCGGAGGGGACAATATCTTTAATAAATTGATCTATTGATGAATAACCAACTGATGCAAGCATCTTTGCCTGATCAGAATCGGAAGGACCAATGTGTCTACTTATAAACTCAGATGATCTATTATCGTTCATTAACTTGGGTTTTCCTCAACATATTTATCATAATCAGCTTTGTTCATTAATAAACTTAATTCGCTTGGATTAGATAATTTAACTTTAAAAAACCAACCTTGGCCTTCTGGATCTTTATTAATTAGTGATGGGTCAGTTACAATGGCAGCATTACCTTCTGTTACTTCTCCTGAAACGGGCGTATACACATCACTTGCAGCTTTAACCGATTCAACAACAGCAGCCTCACTCCCGCTTGTAATATTTTTTCCCAAATCTGGAATTTCTGCAAATACAATATCTCCCAATTGTTCAGTTGCATATTTTGTAATACCAACTGTCCCAATATCTCCTTCTACTAAAACCCATTCGTGTTTTTTTGAATACTTAACATCTGCCATATATCCTCCTATTTTGCGTAACTTTTTTTATAAAACGGCAACAAACAAACCTTTGCGGGATATTGTTTACCTCTTACTTCTAATTGCAAAGAAGTTCCAACTTCTGAACAATCAAAATTTACATAACCCATTGCAACTGCAGTTTCTACACTTGGACCAAAACCACCGCTTGTAATTTCTCCTACTTCTTTTCCTTCATGAAATACTTTTGTATGTTCTCTTGCAATAATTTTTCCCTCTGGCTGTATTCCAACTCTTTTCTTTTTTATTCCATTACTTAAATGATCTTTAACGACAGATCCTCCAATAAAATCACAAGTCTCTCTTCTTTGTTTTGCAATACCAAATAATAAATCAGCTTCAACCGGACTAATCTTTGAATTTAAATCATGGCCATACAAACAAAGTCCGGCTTCAAGACGAAGCGAATCTCTTGCGCCAAGTCCAATCATTGCAACATTGGAGTTTGTAAGTAATGTCTCACACAAATTTCTAGCTATTTCATTAGCAATGGAAACTTCAAAACCATCTTCTCCCGTATAGCCTGATCTTGTCACGTATACTGACTGACCTTTGAAAACAAAAGAACCGCCATTCATAAATTTTAAATCGGATACACCGTGAATAAAATTGTCTAGAATAGAAACTGCCATAGGTCCTTGAATTGCTATTAATGACAATTCATCATGTAATATAAATTTTGCAAGTTTTGTAAAAACTGATTTAATTTGAAGTACATCATTGTGTTTACAAGCTGCATTTAAAACAATGTTAATTCCCTCTTCTACTTTTGTAACAATCAAATCATCATCAATTCCACCATCTTTATTCATTAAAAAAGAATACTTGGATTGATTTAATTTCAGTGATGCTAAATCAATAGGAACAATTTGCTCTAGCTGCTTACAAACTGTCTCATCGCCAATGATAGAAAATTGGCCCATGTGGGATACATCGAAAATTCCAGCTTTACTTCTTACAAAGTTATGTTCACCCACAATTCCAAGTGGATATTGTACCGGCATTGCATAACCAGCAAATGGTACTAATTTTGCACCACAGGCTTGGTGAAAATCGTAAAGACTAGTTTTTAAAATTTCTTGATTCATTAAAACTCTGTTCACCCAACTGTCTTTATTACCTGAGATCTTGAATCCTTCGGTGGAGCAACCTGCTCTCTTTCCAGAGTTTTTATTTATACGGTCCTTTTCCCTGAGATTTTCCTGGGTAGTTGATCCTTCGGAGCTATACTTAAATAGTCTCTCCCGTATGGATCTATTATTAAACAAATAATAAAGAGAAACAACTGTCTATTAGTTGTATCAAAATTAATAATAATCATACTTTTTCTCCTTCTTGAACTTCCAGCCTCAAAAATAATTAGGCATTCCTCTGTTAACCGACTCATAAAAATAGATTAATCCCATAGCTATATCGTGTCGTTTTTTACCAGTTAACAAAAATGAAGATTTAATATCAACGCTTATTTGGGTTCGTTTGTCCAGCTGCCATTATTTCGTATTCTTTCATTTTAATTACTTACAACCTTGCAATCTTTAATGCTACCATTTGGAACGTAACGAAGATGCCAATGAAAAATTTTATCTGCTGACAATAAACTTGTTTTTGCATAACCCATTATTTTAGCTTGGCTAATAACAAACATACTTAGAAAAACAGCCAGCTCCTCTTCACTCATTCTAGATTCTTTTTCGAAATCCTCACTAACTATTCTAACTTCAAACATATAAACAACTTAACACTTAATGATTAATATTAATTTTTTATTTCCATAATATACAGGCCACAATGAAGCCTGAGCCAAATGCATATAATGCAATTTTAAGATATTTATCTTGCTTAGATAAGGATTTTTTTGCAATTGCCATTCCAATCATAAGACTGCCCATTAACAGCAAAAGTTGTTGTGGTGTCATTTATGATTGTGATCAATTTTTTTGTTCTTTTGCTTCCTTTTCATAACGAAGCGAATTTTTAATATATCGTTGTGCATTATCATGAATAGCTTTGATTTCAGCATCTGTTACTTCTCTAACGACTTTACCTGGCGAGCCCATTACTAAGGACCGTTCTGGTATTTTTTTTCCTTCAGTAATTAAAGAGTTAGCACCAATGATAGAATTTTTTCCAATATGAGCGCCGTTTAAAATAGTAGCTCCCATTCCAATTAAAGAATCATCCTCAACCGTGCAGCCATGCAAAATGACAGAGTGACCAACGGTTATGCCTTTGCCAATAATTAGTTTGCAGTCTCTATCTGTGTGTAGCACACTGTTATCTTGAACGTTTGTTCCTTCATCAATAGTAATTCTTTCGATATCACCTCGTAATACTGCTCCATACCAAATATTTACATTATTTTGCAAAATCACATCACCGGTTACGACCGCGGAAGGAGCAACCCAAACTCTGCCGTGCATTTTTACTTTAATATCACCTAAAGAATAAATCATGTCACCTTCATAACAAAATTTATAGTATTTAGTAAATAAAATGTTCCTAGATAAATATCTTTAATCAAACGAACAGTTTGTTAGTATGAACCTCAGTATTAAATGAGAGCTCGATGTTTGTTATAGTTACAAGAAATTTTCCGCCAAGTGTTGGCGGAATGCAATCTTTAATGGGAGATCTTGCGTTAAATTTTTCAAAATATGGTCCTGTGAAAGTATTCGCTGACGCGGATGAAGAATCGGATAGTTTTGATAAAAAACAACCTTATTCTGTAGAAAGAGTCGGAGGAATTAAACTTTTACAAAAATATAGAAAAAACAATCAAGTAGAATTATTTTGCTCTGTACATAAAGGAATCCGGGCAATTATTTCAGATCACTGGAAAAGTATAGAAAAAATTTCTCATAATATCTGTGCGCAAATTCCAACCTTATGCCTAATCCACGGTAAAGAAATTAATCATACAAAAGGATCTTTATCTAATACAAGGATGTTATCGAGTTTAAAAAAAGCTACGTACATTATTGCAAATTCAGAATTCACCAAAAAACTAGCCGTCTCTAAAGGAGTGAAGGCCGATAAGATTAAAGTTATCAATCCTGGAATTTTCCCACCAAAAAAAATATCTAAAAAAACAATAACAAAGGCGGCTAACATTTTTGGTAAAAATAGTCCTAAACTAATCTCAGTTACAAGATTAGTAAAACGCAAAGGACTTCATTCTGTGATTTTAGCTTTAAAAAACTTACAAGCTATATATCCTAACTTTTTGTATGTGATTTTAGGATCGGGTGAACAAGCAGAACAATTGAAGTCTTTAACGAATAATATGGGTTTAGAGAACAATATTCTTTTCTTAGAAAAAACAAGTATAGAACTTAAAAATGCATTACTTAATCAATCTGATATTTTCTTAATGCCATCAATTCAAGATGGTGCATCGGTTGAGGGTTTTGGTATATCTTTTCTTGAGGCGTCCATGTTTAAAACAGCTTGTATTGGTGGAAAAATTGGCGGAGCTTCAGATATTATCAAACATGGTGTAACTGGATTTTTATGTGATGGTGAAGATCAAGCCGACATATATGACGCTCTAGTTAAAATGATGAAGAAAGAGTTATATAAAAAAATGGGTGTTGCCGCACAAGCGTACTCAAAAAACTTTATCTGGGACACGCAAATAAAAAAATATTTAAAACTAATCTAATCAACAAAGGAGATCATTATGCAATTTATCAAACAATACTTAAAATGGATAAGTACTGGTCTAGTTTTGGTTGGAATTTTACTAACTAATTTAAATATCTACCCTATTAACATTTTCTTTCATGGATTGGGTGTTGTGGGATGGACTATTTCTGGCATCATGCATAAAGATAAAGCTATTATTACTAATTTTGGACTACAAATACCTTTATTTGCGGTTGGTTTTGCAAAATTAATTTTTTAATAAAGATTCAACTTCTTTAAAAACTGTATCTACTGATAAATTTTTAAGATCTTCGCTTTCCATTGCTTTAAAAAAATTGGTTTCAATACTGGTTTTTTTTGGCGATGTATGATTTCCAAATAAAACAATACCTTTTGCTCCTATATGGGCTGCAATATGAGCTGGTCCGGTATCGTTTGCTATGACCAATTCTGCCCTCTTAATAATTTTTGCAAGTTGAGAAAAGTTTGTTGGTTTATCTCCATCTAAGATAACTGTAATATTTAATTTATTAGCATCCACTATTTCACCAGGACCAGGCGCTACTACAATATCCCATTCTGGAAAATTCCATTTTATCTTTTGAATAAGTTCTGGATAATAAGGCCAACGCTTATGCATTAATTGAAGGGAGGAAAACGGTGCAATAAAAATATATTTCTTCAAATGATTAATGGAGAAATTTTCATCTACCGCCCAGGTAAAATCTGGTGTTAAAGTATCATTACTTGAAATTCCTGTTCGATCTAACTGAACTTTAAAACGCTCCAATACTCCGTCTTGATCAAAATCTTTTTTTTGTTCCCCATTTTTTAAAATTGTTTTAGTAGAAGACCAGTTCTTAATCCCAAATAAATATTTTCTATAAAACTCTGTACGTGATGAATTTTGTAGATCGATTACTTGAGAAAATGATCCTTTTTCAACTATAATTTTTAAATCAAGTAGATAAAAAATATTCCAGCGCGGTCTTCTTTGATCAACTAACACTTCATCTACATAAGGACATTGCTTAAATAAATTTTCATAAGGTCTAGTGGTAAGAATAGTAATCTTATCCTGTTTGTAATGATTTCTAATGTCTTTTAAAACACCTGAGATTTGAACAATATCTCCTAAAGAGCCGTGTTTGATTATTAAAATATTTGACATAAAGTGGTAATAAAATAACTAATAACAGCATGAATACCACAAATAAAATACTTTCCGAAATCTCAGCGGGAGAGTTAATGGATAAAATAACCATTTTAGAAATAAAAAAAATTAAAATTTCAGATTCTGCTAAACAAATTATTATTAATAAAGAACTAGAAAGCTTAAAAAAAACGTATCAAACTTGCCTTACTCCTACACCAGAATTAATTGAACAAATCGCCAAACTAAAAGCCATCAATTTAAAATTATGGGATATTGAAGAGGGAAAAAGAGAATGTGAACGGCAAAAGAATTTTGGCGATACTTTTGTTAAACTTGCAAGAAGTGTTTATATCGAAAATGATCATAGAGCTAAGATCAAAGCCGAAATTAATAGATTAACCAACTCCAATATCTCGGAAGTAAAAAGCTATAAAGCTTACTAATCTATATTAAGACTTGGAATTTTTGTTCTGAGCAATCCCGGCAAGGTACTATCAATTTCTGCAATAATGTAACCAACACCACTTTTCTTTTCAGCCAAAATCTCTCCATCAGGTGAAATGATTAATGTATGACCATACGTCTGTCTTTGATTATGGTGTGTTCCAACTTGGGCTGGGGCAAAAATATAACAAAAGTTTTCAATAGCTCTGGCCTGAAGTAATATGTGCCAATGTTTTTCTCCTGTTGTTTTGGTAAAAGCTGCTGGTACGGTTATGTATGAGCAGCCTAATTTTGCAAGTTTTCGATACATTTTTGGAAAACGAACATCATAACAAATAGAAAGTCCTAATGTTCCCCAAGGAAGATCCGCATGAACTAAATCTTGGCCTGCTATAAATTTTTTAGACTCTCCATATTGTTCAGATTTGGAAAGTACTGCATCAAACATGTGGATCTTATCATAATAGGTTACAATCTCCCCTTTCGGATTAATCAAAATAGCTCTATTAACTAATTTACTTGAAATTTTAATAGGCATACTGCCAATCAAAAACCATTTCTTTTTTTCCTTAGCAAATTCTTGAATACTTATAATAAAACTATTGTGTTCATACTTTTTAGATTTTTCTAATAATTCTTTATGGTCGGCAGAAAAAATAGATGAATTTTCTGGAGTCATAATAATATCAGCTCCAGCACTTGCGGCCTGATTTGCTATATCTATAATAGTTGCTAGATTTTCATCTACTTGATTACTACTTGTTAACTGAATGCAGGCAGCTTTAAATTTCATTTATTTACAGAACTTACAAAATTCCAAGTACAATCAAAACTAGGAATAAATACCTCGGATAGTTTTGTGTTACCAAAATGCTGACTCAAGGTAGCAATCCAGGATTCAACTTGTTTTGGTTTTTTATGTTGCGATCCAACTTGAACTGTGATCACTCCATTTTTTTTTACAATTCGCCTAATTTCTTCAATATTTTTTTCGGCAAGGCTAATGCAGTAAGGGTCATCATTCAAATCAATAAATAAATGATCATATTTTTCATTTTCACTACCTTTTATGTTTGTAAAAGCATCACCCCAAATACAATTTACATTATTACTTTTATTAATATTTTTAAAAACTTCAGGTAAATATTTCTGACAGCACTCCACCACTTCTTTATCTAATTCAAACCAATCCACATAATCAAAACCATTTTTTATACATTCTCTAGCTACCCCGCCATCACCGCCCCCAATAATTGCAGCCGAGTGATTATGTCCTGATAATTGCAAAGAGGAATTTACAAAAGTAGATGAGTATAATTTTTCATCGCTTTCCGCGACTTGCAATTCATTATCGATAAATAAAGCGTTCCCAAATTCTTTTAACTTCATTATTTCAATAAACTGACCCTGCTCTGACTTAAAACACTTAATAATTTCTTCTACTACATAACTTTTTTGGTGTCCTTCAGAACTATAAATGTCTGGATAGTGATGAATAGTGTCTCTTGGAAATTCTTTCTTTACTACGGATGTATGTTGAATTTCTTCTTTTAGTATATCAAGTGAAACATTTGGACTTATTTTACCACAAGTAAAAAAATCAAAACTAATAATACCTTCTTCTGGAAAGGTGTGAAAACTCATGTGACTTTCTTTAAGTAGAGCTACCATGGTTAAACCTTGTGGACTAAATTCATATTTAGCAATATTAACGATTCCCACTTGAGCAGCTTTTGCAATTTTGTGAATGATGTTTTCGTAGAAAGATGGGGAATACTCTTTTTTTACTCCAAGAAAATCAAGTGTTATGTGATCTCCAACTTTAACCATCTTAATCCCTTTCGTTAAAAATTTTATACAGAAGTGAAAAAAAAAATCAACTACTTAAGCCAAGAAAAATTTATAGCTTTTTTTAAAAATAATTCAGAACCTTTTTTACAATTGTCTATCCAATGATCTTTAGCATTTTCAT
>VTPP01000032.1 GCA_008638225.1 Pelagibacteraceae bacterium | reverse complement strand
CGAATTTCGTTTATCGTTATAGTTGGAAAACCAACATCAATAATATAAAACTTTCAGAGACTGATTCAAACACAAATCTTAAATGAAACTTACAGACCAACAAAATCAAGAAATAGCTGAACAAAAAGCACAAAAATTCGAGACAAAAAGAGTAACATCTTCTGAGTTAGAAAAAATTTTATATGACGCCATTCCTATTTTAGATCACGGATTTGTTCGGGTTGTAGATTATATGGGTGACGATTCTTCTATTGTTCAATCGGCCCGAGTTTCATACGGCAAAGGTACAAAAAAAGTTTCAACGGATGAAGGTTTAATTAGATATTTAATGAGGCATTGGCATAGCACCCCTTTTGAAATGTGCGAAATAAAATATCACGTCAAATTACCAATATTTATTGCCAGACAATGGATTAGACACAGAACAGCAAATGTAAATGAATACTCAGCCAGGTATTCAATTTTAGATAAAGAGTTTTATATTCCAGCTAAAGAACAGCTATCTGCTCAAGCAACCAATAATAGACAAGGTAGGGGAGATTTAATTACAGGTGAGCAAGCTGATGAAGTTTTAAAAATTTTAAAAGACGATGCTGTTAGAACGTATAATAACTATGAAAAAATGCTCAATGAAAGATTTGACGGAACAGTAATTGATGAAAATAAATCTGGTTTAGCAAGAGAATTAGCGAGAATGAATTTGACTTTAAATTCATATACGCAGTGGTACTGGAAAACAGATCTACTTAATTTAATGAATTTTTTATTTCTGCGAGCAGATAGTCATGCCCAATACGAAATAAGAGTGTATGCAGAAGCAATGCTAGAAACTGTAAAAAAATGGGTTCCTATTACTCACGCTGCATTTCTAGATTATAGAGTAGGGGCCGCTCACGTTTCTGCTAAAGGATTAAAAATCGTAAAATCAATGATTAACGGTAAAAAAGTTTCTTATGAAGACTCTGGACTTGGAAAACGAGAATGGAATGAATTAATGGAGACCTTAGAATTAAAAGATAAAGTTATTTAATTTTTTCTGATATTTTTTTTGCAATATTTATAATCTCTTTTCCAGCCACACTATCTTCAAAAAATTCAGCATAAGGATCTCCATGATCCGCTCCTTCTCTAAGTCCAATTTCAATGGGAATGGCACCAAGTAGATCGATATTTAAATTTTTAGACATATTTTTTGCACCATCTTTTCCAAAAATAAAGTATTCTTTGCCATCATCCGATTTGAAGCTACTCATGTTCTCAATCATACCAAGTATATTTACATTTAATTTTTGAAACATTTTAATTCCTCGGTTTGCATCAAGTAATGCAATTTCTTGAGGAGTAGAAATGATAACTACACCATCAATTTGAATCTCTTGCGAAAAAGTCATTAATGCATCGCCGGTTCCTGGAGGTAGATCGACAATTAAATAATCAACATCCTTCCATAGAACGTTACTGGTAAAAGTTTTTATGGCGCTTGCCACCATTGGTCCGCGCCAAATCATGGCAGTGTCTTGATCTACTAAAAATCCAATCGACATGCATTGTATTCCAAATTTAGTAATAGGAATTAAATTTTTGCCATCTTCACTTTTTGGTTTTTCTGATATTCCAAGCATTTTTGGAATAGATGGTCCGTAAATATCTGCATCAAGAATTCCAACTGTGTATTTTAATTTTTTTAGAGCAATGGCTAAATTTACAGAAATAGTAGATTTGCCAACCCCCCCTTTTGCACTAGAGACAGCAATAATTTTTTTTACCCCACTTATTGGCAGTTTTAATTTTGCGGAACCTGGAGAAATTTTATCTACAAATTCTTTGCTTAAATTTACTTCTTTTGGGTCCATTTGCTCTTGTTTTTTTCTTTTAAGTGCTTAACTTAACATATATTAATTGCATCAATAAATTTTAAAATTTTCAATGCTTAAAAATATATTAAATATGGTTCAATCACCTTGGGGCAGTGGTGGAAATAGTGACGGCCCAAATCAAGGGTCTGGCGGTGGAGGAAAAAGACCACCCAACATTGATGATTTAGCAGGACAGTTTCAAGATTCCTTAAAAAAGATGTTTCCAGGAGGAGCTAATATTCCAGGTGGTAAAAAACCAATAGGATTATTTTTAATTATTGCAGTCGCGCTTTGGCTTGGTAGTGGATTTTATAGAGTTCTGCCCGATGAGCAGGGTGTTGTTTTAAGATTTGGAAAATTTACTAATCTTACTCAACCTGGTCTTAATTATCATTTGCCGTTTCCAATCGAGAGCGTTCTTACTCCCAAAGTTACCAAAATTAATAGAATAGATGTTGGTTATAGATCAGGATCGGACTCTGGAAGAGCAACGAACGTAGTAGATGTTATAGAAGAAAGTTTAATGCTAACTGGGGATGAAAATATAGTCGACATTGATTATTCTGTATTTTGGTTAATTAAAGACGGAGGAAAGTTTCTTTTTAATATTCAAGATCCAGAAGAAACAGTGAAAAGTGTTGCCGAAACTGCAATGCGAGAAGTAATTGCCCGAAACCCTATTCAAACAGTATTAACTGGTGGAAGAGCTCAAATTGAAATCGATACTCAAAAAATTATGCAAGAAATTTTAGATAGCTATCAATCTGGAATTCAAATTACTCAAGTTCAAACACAAAAAGCAGATCCTCCAAAAGAAGTTATAGATTCTTTTAGAGATGTGCAGGCAGCAAAAGCTGACAAAGAGAGACAACAAAACGAGGCTGATGCTTATGCTAATGATGTAGTTCCAAGAGCACGAGGAGAGGCAGCACAAATTATTCAACAAGCCCAAGGTTACAAAAATCAAGTAGTTGCTTCTGCTGAAGGAGAGGCGAGCAGATTCCTTGCAATTTATAATGAATATAAAAATGCTAAAGCTGTAACCCAAGAACGTATGTATCTGGAGACGATGGAAAAAGTATTAGCTGGAATTGATAAAATTATTATTGATAAAAGTTCAGGTGGAGGGGTAGTTCCTTATTTGCCGCTTCCTGAGCTGGGAAAAAAAACTGAAAAAATAAATAAATAATGAGTGATAAAACATTAAAAATATTACTACCAGCATTAGCTTTGCTTGGCTTTTTAGCCTACTCTAGTTTATTTACTGTTAATGAGATTCAAAAAGCTATCGTTTTGCAATTTGGAGATCCTAAAAGAGTCATACAAAAAGCAGGGCTTAATGTTAAAATCCCGTTCATTCAAAACGTTGTGTTACTCGATAAAAGAATTTTAAATTTAGATACTCCATCAGAAGAAGTTATTGCTAAAGATCAAAAAAGATTAATCGTTGATGCATTTGCAAGATTTATGATTAAAGATCCGTTAAAGTTTTACATTTCAGTAGGTAATGAAAGAGTGGCAAGATCAAGACTTTCAACTATTATTAATTCAAGAATTCGAGGTGTCCTAGGACAAGAAGAGCTAGCCACATTAGTCTCAAAAGAGCGAGCAAGATTAATGGATAAAATTACAAAAGATGTGAATACCGAAGCTGCCCAATTTGGAATTGAAATTCTAGATGTAAGAATTAAGAGAGCAGATCTTCCTCAAGCTAATAGCGAGGCAATATATAAAAGAATGCAAACAGAACGGCTGAGAGAAGCAAAAGAATTTAGAGCTCAAGGTGCAGAAATTGCCCAAACCATCAGATCAACTGCTGATAAAGAAGTAACTATTATTTTAGCTGAGGCCAATAAAAATTCAGAAATTCTTAAAGGAGAAGGTGATGGAAAAAGAAATAAAATTTTTGCAAATGCCTTTGGTAAAGATCCTGAGTTTTTTAGTTTCTACCGTGCAATGCAATCGTACGAAAAATCACTTATTGGTGGAGAAACATCCTTAATTTTATCTCCGGATAGTGAATTTTTTAGATTTTTTGGAAAATCTGGCTTAAGTTTAATAAAAAAATAAACAATCAAAATGAATGAGTTAGGAGTAGCTATTGGTCTACTTTTGGTAATAGAAGGTTTGCTTTATGCAATGTTTCCAGTTGCTATGAAAAATATGTTAACCATAATGAAGGATATGCCAGCGCAAAAGCTTAGAACCGGAGGACTTATTTTTGCCTTATTAGGATTTATTATTGTCTGGTATATTAAAAGATAAAAATTTAATGAGATTGCATTTAATTAAAAAAAGCTTTGTTATAGTATTTTTTCTATCAATACTTATACACACAGGTGTTTTTGCTAAAGAAGCACCAGCGAGCTTTGCAGATCTTGCAGAAAAATTAATGCCATCAGTTGTAAATATTTCTGCAACTAGAGTTGTGGAAACAAGACCACAAACACCCTTTCCATTTCAGTTTCCACCAGGATCACCATTTGAGGATTTTTTTAAGGAATTTAATAAACAGCAACAAACACCACAAAAAAGACAATCAACCGCTTTAGGTTCTGGTTTTGTGATTAGTGCTGATGGTATTGTTATCACCAATAACCATGTAATCCAGGGATCAGAGGGAATTTTTGTAAAATTTACTAATAATAAAGAATATGAAGCCAAAGTAATAGGAACAGATCCAGTTAGTGATATTGCTGTTTTACAAATTCAATCAAAAGATAAATTTAAACCAGTTACATTTGCAGATTCCGATAAGGCAAGAGTGGGTGAGTGGGTTATGGCTATTGGCAATCCATTTGGCTTAGGTGGCACGGTCACCTCAGGAATTATTTCCGCAATTAATAGAGATATTCAAATGGGCAGATACGATAATTTTATTCAAACAGATGCTTCTATTAATCAGGGGAATTCAGGAGGACCATTATTTAATATGAATGGAGAAGTAGTTGGAATTAATACGGCAATTTTTTCACAATCAGGAGGATCGGTCGGAATAGGATTTGCAATTCCTTCAACTTTTGCAAAAAATGTTATTGCACAGTTAAGGGAATTTGGAGAAACAAGAAGAGGTTGGTTGGGTGTTAGAATTCAAGAAGTAACAAAAGAGATTGCAGATAGTTTGGGGATGAAAGAAGCTATTGGAGCATTAGTAGCAGATGTTAATGACAAAAGTCCTGCAAAAACTTCCGGGGTAAAAGAGGGGGATGTGATTATTGAATTTAATGGAATTAAAATAGACACCATGAGAAAACTTCCAAAAGTAGTAGCAGATGCTCCTGTTGGAAAAAAAGCTATATTTAAAATTTGGAGAGATAAAAAAATTATTGAAAAAACAATTGTGCTTGGAAGACTTGAAAATTCAGAGGAATTTAAAGAAAAAGTAGAGCCAAAAAAATTAGAAAAGCAAGAGAACCTTTTATTAAAAAGTTTAGGGGCAAAAGTAAGAAATATTAACGATCAAGATGTTAGTAGTCGTAAACTACCAACGGGAAAAAACGGAGTTATTATTCAAGAAATCATTGAAGACGGTGCCCTGTTTGATTCTACTATCCAAGTAGGAGATGTGGTGGTTGCTTTACAAAATATAAAAATTATTAATGTTGCTGACTTTTCTCAAAAACTAGAAAAATTAATAAAAGCAGGAAGTAAATCTTTATTATTAACTGTTATAGATTCTCAAAATAGAAGTAGGTATGTTGGAGTGAAAGTTAAGTAATGCGCGCCACATGCAATCAAAAATTATTTTAATCTCCGGACCTACCGCATCAGGTAAATCAAAACTTGCAATTGATATTGCAAAAAAATTTAAAGGAGAGATTGTCAACGCAGATAGTATGCAGGTATATAAAGAAATAAAAATTTTATCAACAAGACCAACTAGTTTCAAAAACATCAAGCACCATTTGTATGGATTTGTTAGTGTAAAAAAAAAATTTTCAACCGGTCATTGGATAAAATTAGTAAAAAAAAAAATTAAGGAAATTCAAAAAAAGAAAAAAATTCCTATTATTGTAGGAGGTACTGGTCTTTATTTTAAATCATTAGTTCATGGAATGGTTAGTATTCCTAAAATATCAAATACTATTAGAAATAAAATAATTTATTTACATAAACAATTGGGTAACGATCTTTTTTATCAAAGGCTAATTTCTTTAGATCCTAAAAGTAAATTTTTTATAAAACCTACCGATCCGCAAAGAATGATAAGAGCTTACGAAGTTTTTTATAAAACAAAAAAATCTTTACAAGATTGGCAACAAGAAACAAAGTCAAGTTTTGAAAATGATAATTTTGTTAAAATTGCACTAAACCCAGACAGGGCATATTTACATGAACGAATTGTGAAAAGATCTAAAACTTTAGTTTCTGCAAAATCGATTAATGAGGTTAAAAAATTTATTAAACTGAACGTTAATAAAAAACTTCCTTGTAATTTTATTATCGGAATTAAAGAAATTATTGAGTACTTAAACAAAAAAATTACAAAAGAAATGTTAATTGAGACTATTATTATTCGCACAAGACAGTATGCAAAAAGACAATTTACCTGGCAAAGAGGGCAAATGCAGGATTGGAATCTCTTTGAAGAAGAAAATTATTCAAAATTATTAAAAAAAGTTTCATTATTCATATCTAAAACTTGACCATCTCTTTTAGATAGATAAATTCAAGTTTCGGGAGATTTCTATGAACACGGAACTGACCGGTGCAGAGATAGTTTTTAAAGCTCTGTCCGATCATAATGTTGAATATATATTTGGTTACCCAGGAGGCGCGGTGCTTCCCCTGTACGATCAGTTATTTAAGCAAAAAAAAATTAAACATATTCTGGTAAGACACGAACAAGGAGCAGGGCATGCCGCAGAGGGTTATGCAAGATCTTCAGGAAAGCCAGGAATTGTTTTAGTTACCTCAGGTCCTGGCGCAACTAATATGGTAACAGCTTTAACAGATGCTTATATGGATTCAATTCCTTTAGTATGTATTACTGGGCAAGTTCCTACGCATTTAATTGGTACGGATGCATTTCAAGAATGTGACACAACTGGAATTACCAGGCCATGTACAAAACATAATTGGTTAGTTAAAGATGTTAATCAATTAGCTGAAACAATTCATAAAGCTTTTCGTATTGCTACTACCGGCAGACCTGGGCCAGTATTGATTGATATTCCAAAAGATATTCAGTTTAAAAAAGGAATTTATAAGTCCAGCGAAACAATACGGATTGAAAGCTATCAAACAAACTTTAAAGGGGATCCAGTTCAAATTGAAAAAGCAGTAGAGCTTATTGCAAATTCAAAAAAACCAATTTTTTATACAGGAGGCGGCGTAATTAATGCAGGAGAAAAAGCATCTGAGTCATTAAGAGAATTAGTTGCTTTAACTGGATTTCCAATCACATCTACGCTTCAAGGATTGGGATGCTACCCAGGAGAAGACCCACAATTTTTAGGAATGCTTGGTATGCACGGAACTTACGAAGCTAACAATGCAAT
>VTPP01000031.1 GCA_008638225.1 Pelagibacteraceae bacterium | reverse complement strand
AAGGTCAATTAATAGGAACAATGGGTTCGACTGGCAGATCTACAGCACCACATCTCCATTTTGGAATTTATTGGACTAAAATTGCTGTTGACCCAGAACTTGTTCTAACTGATTAAATTTTCCAACGATTGTGAGTCCATATCCACTGACCAGGATTTTTTAGAATCATTTTTTCTATTTCTTTATTAATTTTTTCACCAATGCTTAATTCTGTATCAATTATTTTATCAATAATGATAGGGTTATGAACATTCATAACAAAGCTATGCTTGTTTTCTCTTAAGATTGAAATGGGAACAATTTGATAATTGTATTTTAGCACTAATTGAGAAGGAATGGAGGTTGTGAACGCTGGTTCATTAAAAAAATTTATTTTTTTCCCTTGGGTGATACTTTGATCGACCATTACAGCAATGTTCGTTTTTTTATGAATTGCTTTCAATAATTCCCTTGTTCCGTCTCCTAATTTTCCTGGTATTTTTTTTGGAATTTGATTTTTACAAATATATTTTTTTCTCCAATACTCCATTAGAGGGTTAAGAAATATATTGTTCAATGGTCTATAAACTGCTGCAATATTCAAGTGTTTTCTATCTAATTCCATAGCCATTAATTCAAAATTTGCAAAATGCCCGGAAATAAAAACAGTTGGCCTATTTTTTGATTTTATAGTTTCTAAAATATCTACACCATTTATTTTTATATGAAGTTCTGGATACTTTCTAAATTGTTTTAAATATACATACTCAGAAAAAGTTCGTCCAAAATTACACCACATTTCTTCAATGTATTTTTTTTGCAAATCACTGCCCATATTTGGAAAAGCTTTTTTAAAATTCGAAAATATTCTTTCTTTAGACCTAAAATAGGAACCAAAAATTTTAAAAATGAAACATCCTAGTTCTGAAGATATTTTTCGGCCCACTATTTTAAATATTAAAAATAGTAAAATAATAATAATAAATTCAAAAAAATATTTAATTATTTTCATAAAAAATAATTTTTTTCATTAAGCGTTCTTCATTATTGATAATCAGTTCTGTATTGACATATTCTATATCTTTTTTTGCAACATCATCTAATCTTAAAAAATCTTTTTCAGTAGTTAGTAATTGTAAGTTATTTTTTTTTGCTTTTTCTTTTAATGAATTAATGTCAGATTCATTGTAGGAATAGTGGTCAGGAAAAAATTTATGATCTACAACGTTAATTTTATTTTTTTTTAGTAAATTTAATAAATTTATATTATTTCCTATACCAGAAAACGCAAAATACTTTTTACTATTATATTTTTTTATATCTAAAATAGAATAGCGTGAATAAAATACTTCTAAATATTTGTTATATAGTTTTATTTTTTTTTCTAACTCTGGATTTAAATCGCCATTTATACAAACCATATCTGCATATTTTAGTCTTGCCAAGGATTCTCGTAATGGACCACTAGGAAATGTAAATCCATTTCCAATTCCTTGCCTTGAACTAAAGCAAATAATGGAAAGATCTTTTTTAATTGTCATGTCTTGAAATCCATCATCTAAAATAACCAAATCATATCCTTCATTAATTGCTTGTTGAATTGCCAGTCTTCTAGATTTGTTGACAAAAACTTTACAATTTTTTTTTAATAATAAAATTTCATCTTGAAGATACGAATATTCTTTTTTAACAACAGCTATTTTCATTTTACCCTGCAAAAGAGACGCAATCTTAATTGTCAAAGGTGTTTTTCCTGTACCACCTATGTAAATATTGCCAATACAGATAACTTTTATATTTAGTTTTTTTTCAACACTTACGATTCTCTTAATAAATACAATTAATGAATATAAAAAAGTTATGGGCAGAAGTAATATTGGCCATATGATGAAATTTTTTAAATCCCAAAATGCCGGTTTATTTATGTTCATTCTTTGAAATAAAAGAATTAAGGTAGTTGATGTGATCTAGCAATATTTTTTGACTATATTTTTGTATAGTTTCTTTGAACTTTTCATTATCAGCCTGGTTTGTAAATTTACTAATTAGTTGTTCAGCTAGAGATTGCTCCGATGTTACTAGAGATGATATGCCATTATCAGTTAAAAAATCATATATCTCGGTAAAATTATAAATATAAGGTCCATGAAATACAAAGCACCCCTCTCTTGCTGGTTCAAGTGGATTTTGACCGCCATGCGCAATAATAGAGCCACCTAAAAAAACTAAATTAATTTTTTCAAATACTTCTTTAGTGTCACCATATGAGTTCAAAATATATATGTCCTTATCTTCAAGTGGTATTGGATCTGTACTTTTAAGTTGATAAGTTAAGTTGTTAGATTTTATTAAATAAGTAATTTTATCAATTCTATTTATATGTCTTGGTATGAGAATGCATTGAGAAGAAATTTTTTCTTTTTTTAATTTTTTGATAGTATTAATTACAAACTCCTCTTCGCCACTGTGAGTACTCATTGCAATCCAAGAAAAATTAACCTTTTTTTCAAAATTAAAAATATTTTTAGTTGATTTATCATTAGGTGAGGCAAATTTAAGATTTCCAAAAAAATGAATATTATCGATATTGAAAAACTCAATAAAAGATTTTGTCTCTCTGCTTTGAGACACAATAGAATCAAATTGACTAAATATTTTTTTTGCAAATGATTTAATTATTTTCCATTTAAAAAAAGATTTTTTAGAAAGCCTTGCATTAAGCAATATTAGTTTAGAAATTTTTTTAGTTTTAAAAATCATATTTGGCCATAGTTCAGATTCTGTAATTACAGAAATTTTTGGTTTCCAGTGTTTTAAAAATCTTTCAATTACTATGGGGGTGTCGAATGGGAAAAATTGATGAATTATATTTGATTTATTTTTAAAAATATCAGAACAGTACTTTGCAGAACTAAGGGTTGTCGTGGTAACTAATATTCTATCATCTATCTTGGATTCGTAATGAAGTATTATTGGAATAATAGATTTAATCTCTCCTAGGCTTGATGCATGAAACCATATTACAGGCTTATCATTTTTAATTGTATAAAATCCAAGTTTTTCTTTGTATCGCAGTGGATCTTCTTTGTTTTTTAAAATACGGATATTTAAGTAAAATTTTGAAAAAATATGAAAAAGATAACTTAAGCATACATATAATACGTGCATGTGATCTATTCAACGATTTCCTGATTATATAATTTTTTATATAATTCCGATTTCTCTATTAATTCATTATGAGTGCCTTCCGAAACTAAGTTACCATCAGACAATACCAATATTTTATTTGCATTTTTAATTGTAGACAACCTGTGAGCTATAATAATGGTAGTTCTATTTTTAATTAGATTATCAACCGCATATTTTATTTTTGTCTCAGACTCAGAATCTAGAGCTGACGTTGCTTCATCAAGTAATATAATGGAGCTATTTTTAAGCATTGCCCTTGCAATTGAAATTCTTTGTTTTTGACCCCCCGATAGCTTAACTCCATTTTCACCAATTATTGTTGAGTAGCCATTTGGCAATTCTTTAATAAATTCGTCAGCAGCAGCATTCTTACTTGCAGCCAAAACCTCTTCTTTACTAGCATCTAATCGACCATATCTTATGTTTGCTTCTACCGTATCATCAAACAATACGGTTTCTTGCGAGACTAGGGCAATTTCTTTTCTTAGAGATGAAAGATTTACCTCATTAATATTTTGCTCATCAATGCTAATCTTTCCTTCGCTGACATTATAAAATCTTGGTATTAAATTAATAAAACTGGATTTTCCAGAACCACTTTTTCCAACTAATGCTATTGTGCTACCACCTTTGATTGAAAATGTAATATTTCTAAGAGCTCGCGTTCCATCTGGATAAATAAAGCTTACATTTTCAAATGCAATATTCTTATTTTTAATAACGAGATTATTTTTTTTAGGATCGTTAGCAATATTGTTTTGATTATCTAATAACTCATAAATTCTTTTTGCAGCAATAAGTCCCTCATTGATTCCAATATTTACACTAGCTAGTGCTCTTACTGGTTGATAAGCTAGCATCAATGCGGTCAGAAATGAAAAAAAACTTCCTACTTCTATTTCATCTTTAATACTTAAATAACCACCTGCAAAAACAACAATGGCAATTGCAATTCCTGTAATTGTCTCCATAATTGGAGTTGCACCAAGTCTAGTTCTTTCTACCTGAGTCATTTTTTCAACTCTATCTTCAATAACATTTTTAAAATTATCTAACTCTTTATCTTCTTTTTGGAATATTTTAATAACAGTAGTTGATTTTAATATTTCTGATAAAAATTTTGTAAAGACCTCGCTAGCTTGAAGACTTTGATTTACAAATTTCTTCATTCTTTTTCCAAATTTTTTTGAAAAGAATGCAGCAACAGGTATCATTATGATGGCCAAAATACTTAGCTGCCAATTTTGGTAAAACATTAAACCAAGCAATGCTATTAAAGTAACAAATTCTTTTACGGAAGTAATTGCAATACCATTAATAACATTCAATAAAATTTGTGTGTCATTAGTAAAGTTGGAAATAAATTTTCCTGAATGTTTGCTTATTATAAAAGACGTATCTGATTTTAAAATTTTATCGGCCATGAGAATTTGAATATTTTTTATTATATTAAATGAAATTTTTATTGTTTTAATTCTAATGATATAAGTTGATATAGATTTAATAACAAAAGCTAAAATTATCAATGCAGGTATAATAACTAGAAGCGTTCTATTTTTTTCAATAAAAATTTTTTTGATTGCAGGATCAAGTAACCAGGCAACTGCCGAAGTTGCCATTGCTGAAATAATTATAAATAAAAAAATAATAATGAATTGAGTCAGGTGTCTTTTTACTTGAGTTCTAAAAATTCTTTTAATTAGATCTAATTTGTTCATTATTTGCCCGCTATGGTCATTTCATTAATTAATATAGACGGTGAATTAGTTGAGTAAATAAACTCAAGATCATCGGCTAAAGTCATATTTTTGTACATTTGCATCAAATTACCAGCAATAGTAATTTCATTAACAGCGTATCTCAATTCTCCATTTTCAATCATTATGCCAGATGCACCAACACTGTAATCTCCGGTAATTATGTCAGAACCGCGGCCAATGAGGTCTGTGATGTAGAGCGCACGTTTGAGATTAGATATTATATTTTCAAGTGAAATTTTTCCATTTTCAAAAAATAAATTAGTGCTACCTCCGCTACGTCCATTAGTCTGCATTTTTAAAATGTTTGCATGATAAGTATCAAGAAAAATATTTTTTAACTCTCCTTTTTTTACCAACTCTATTTTATTACTTGCAACACCTTCGGAATCAAAATGTTGAGATCCCAATCCAGACTCTATTAAAGGATCGTCATAAATATAAATATCATCAGAAAATATACGCTCATTAAGTTTATTTTTTAGAAAAGTAGTTCCTCTTGAAAATGCAGAACCAGATATTGCACTAGCAAAACTTGAAAGCAGACTTCTTGATATTCGTTTATCAAATAATATTGGTAGTTTTGTGCTATTTATTTTTTTTGCATCTAGTTTGCGAATAGCCCTGTTTGCTGCAGACAAACCTATTTCTTTTGATGACAATAGTCTGTTAGAAAATCTTTTAGTTGAGTATTCATAGTCCGTCTCCATTAAACCTTTACTCTCAGCAACAACAGCACAACCGGCCGAAAACATAGAACTCTCATAGCCTTTTGAGAAGCCAAGACTATTTGCTAAAACAAAGTTAGATTTCGTTTCTGAAAAAGAACAGCCATTTGAGTTGGTAATTTTATCATTTTTAAAGACCTCTTCTTCCATTTCTTTTAAAAAATCAATTTTATTTTCCGTTGTAATATGTTTTTCGTCAAATAAGTTTAGAGCCAGGTCTTCTTTAGCTAAGTAATTTTTATCAGGCATAGAGACATGAGGATCTTCGGGTGTAATTTTAGTCATTTCAACACATTTTTCGATCAGAGTAGTAACCTCTTCTTCTTTGGTGTTAGAAGAGGATACATTAGATCTTTTTTTTCCTATATACGTTGTAAGACCTATTGATAAGTTATCTGATCTTTCAGAATAATCTAATTTTTTGTTACGAAAAGAAACATTTTCTGAAATAGAGTTGCTAACAATTACTTCGCAGTTTGTTGTGCCAAATTTTTTTGCCTTATCTAAACAAAATTGAGAAATTTTTTCTAAAAATATTTTATCTTTAACCATGTCTAATTGTTAACATTAGTGTGATAAATATAGATAAACCATAATAATTGTTTAATGCAAATAATTTAGAGTTTTTCTCTGTATTTTCTTCCTCATACTTAAGAACTTGAGCAAATAGAATGCAACTAGATATTATAGACATAATAAAAAAAATAAAATTCGCGTCCAATAATGCAAGAGATAATAACAATAAAGAAGTAGATATTAAGTAACAAATTAACAAGAAAGTTTTTATTTTTTTCTTAAATTTGATAGAAGTTGATTTAATACCTATTTTTAAATCATCTTTAACATCTTGCATTCCATAAATGGTGTCATATCCAAGAGTCCAAAAAATAGCTGATGAGTACAATGCCAGGGGAGTAAAAGAAAATTTATTTTCTAGAACTAGCCATGCCAAAATTACTCCCCAATTAAATGTTATTCCTAAAAATAGTTGAGGCCAATAAGTTATTCTTTTCATGAATGGATAAGCAATCACTAGCAAACTTGAACTTAATCCAAAAATGATAGAGTTTAGATTGAATTGAAACAATATAAGTATTGAAAAAAATATTAATAACAAGATAATCATCCATCCAGTTGTCACAGAAATAGTTCCTTTTGCTATTGGCCTTGATTTGGTTCTGGATACTTTTGCATCTATTTTTCGGTCAACAATGTCATTATATACACATCCAGCACTTCTCATAAAACACGATCCCAAAAAAAATAGTAATAAATACTTATAAAATATTAGGCTATCACTAATAGCCGAGCTACCTATCGCAAGCCCCCAAGCACAAGGCCAAAAAAGTAAAAAAATCCCAGTGGGTTTATCAAGTCTTAGAAGCTTTATATATTCCAACATTATTAATGATTAGATTTTTTCTACAAAAGATTTTTAAGTTGTTGTAAGTCTTGAATAGTTTTTATTGGTTTAAAATCTAAATTGTCAAAATTTTTATTTGATCTATTGACCCAAATAGATTGAAAACCACAAGATCTAGAACCAACTACATCCCAGCTATTAGAGCTTAAAAAACAAACTTGTTGAGGCTTGCAAGAATATTTTTTTGTAACTTGCTGATAAACTTTTGGATGAGGTTTAAAAATTTTCACTTTTTCTATAGAAATTAAAGAATCAAAAAAATGATCTATTTTAGCTTGTTTAGTTAGTTGTTTTAGTAACTTTGGTGTTCCATTAGAAAGAATACAGCATTTTATTTTTTTTTCCTTAAGGTATTCAAGCACATTTTTTAATTCAGGGTAAACTTCTAATTTTTTGTATAGTTGCAAAAGTTTTTTTTTGTATTTTGATTTGATACCATGAACTTTCATTGCGTAATCTAAAGAATCTATTGTAACTTTCCAGAAATCTTTATGGTTTTTCATTAAGCTTCTGAGCCAAGTATATTCTAGCTGAGTTGTTCTCCACGTATTAGAAAACTCCAGCCAAGATTTTCCAATTTTATTTTTAATTAATTTAGCGGCAGAATTAATGTCAAAACAGGTGCCATATGCATCAAAAGCGCAAACTTTAATATTCGAAATTTTATTTTTCATATATACAAATTGTATGGAGAAAAAAATTAGAATATTTCTAAGTGAAACACTAGAAGAAAATAGGAAAATAAGTCTTAATAGAGAACAATCTCATTACATAAGTAGTGTTATGAGGTTAGATACTGGT
>VTPP01000030.1 GCA_008638225.1 Pelagibacteraceae bacterium | reverse complement strand
TCCAAATAAGCGGCTGAATTAACATTTTGCAAAAAAAAAGTCCACCGTTATATTGGTTATTTAATGAAATATTTCACGCCATCACCCAAAAAAGGATCAGAAAGCAAGAGCAAACTCATCTCAAGAAGAGCATTTGTTTTAACTTCTTTTAAGTTTGTGTTTCTTGCAACGATTATTTCCAGATTATTTTATATGCAGGTTGTAAAGAAAGATGAATACACTATCCGTTCTGATAAAAATAGATTTCGCAGCTGGAAATTAACTCCTTCGCGTGGTGTGATTTTAGATAAACATGATCATGTGATTGCTGATAATTTTCAAGTGTATAAAATTGCTCTTATTCCAAAAGAAATTAAATCAATTAATAATTTTTTTTTATCTCTTTCAGAGTTAATACCACTGAACCAGGATGAAATTGATTTGTATAAAAAAAAATTAGTTAAATTTAATAAATACCAACCATTTGTTTTAAATAAAAATTTAAATTGGAAAGAATTTTCTAAATTAAATTATAATATTCAAAATCTGCAAGGTGCCCAACCTTTTATTTCATATGAGCGAACGTATAAGTACCCCTTTGAATTCTCACATATTATTGGTTACGTCAGTGCCCCAGATAAAAATGATCTAAATAGATTAGATTCAAATTTTAGAGAAGTGCCAAATTTGAAAATAGGAAAATTTGGCTTAGAAAAAAATTTAGATGATCAATTGTTAGGAAGTCCAGGTTCAGCGACGTATGAAGTAAATGTTTTTGGCAAAAGAATTAAGCAAGTTGTGCATGAAGAAGGTGTAAATGGTAATCCGATAAAAATTACAATAGATAAAGATATTCAAAATTTTGCCCACCATAGGTTAAAAAATAATCCAGGTTCAATTGTTGTTATGGACATGCAAGGTAAAGTATTATGCTGTGCATCGAGCCCATCCTTTGATTCAAATAAATTTACCTACGGCATGAGTGAAGATGAATTTGAAGCGTTAAATAAAGATGAACAAAAACCCTTAGTCAATAAAGCTTTAACCACAGTTTATCCACCAGCATCTACAATTAAAATGCTAGTGGCTCTTTCTGCACTAGAAAATAAAATTATTACTAAAAATTTTCAGCATACGTGTAAAGGTGATGTAGAATTATATGATCATAAATATCATTGCTGGAAAGAAAAAGGGCATGGCAGAATAGGTTTGTATGATGCAATTAAACAATCGTGCGATATTTATTTTTATGAAGTGGCAAGACTTCTTGGTATTAACCGTTTGCATGAGACGGCAATTAAATTTGGTTTAGGTGAAAAAGTTTTTGCTAATTTTATTGAAGAGGAAGAGGGTTTAATTCCTTCTACAACTTGGAAAAGAAAAGCATTAGGAAAACCTTGGTTTTTGGGAGAAACCATGATCGCTGGAATTGGTCAGGGTTATATGAAATCAAGCAATGTCCAATTGTGCAAAATGATGGCCCAGTTTGCCAATGGTGGTTACAAAATCTCCCCATCCTTTATAGAAAAAGAAGAAACTATATTAACAGAAAAAATTATTAATGATGATGAGCACATAGAGTTATTATTAAAAAGCTTAGATGCTGCAACTAATGAACCAGGAGGAACTTCTTATGCATCAAGAATTATTGGAGCTACTAAGTTTGCTGGCAAAACTGGAACCGCACAGGTGCGAAGAATATCTCAATTAGAAAGAGATCAGGATATAAAAAATAAAGATCTGCCTTGGAAATTTAGAGACCATTCCTTATTTGTTGGTTTTGGCCCAACCGACAAACCAAAATACGCTATCACCGTCATAATTGATCATGGTGGATCTGGATCTGCAGTAGCAGCACCAATTGCTAGAGATGTCATGAAGAAAATTTTTGAAAAAGATGCAAAAGCAAATAATGTTTAGAACAATTAAAAAACCTATAATTCAACAAGCTAAAGAAAAATTTTTTATGTTTGATTGGTTATTTTTCTCGCTAGTTATTTTGCTCATTAGTGTTGGTTTGCTCACCATTTATTCAGTGGATAAGGTGGAAACTAATTATTTAGTTAAGCACTCTTTGCGAATAGCTATTTCGATTGGTATATTTTTTATAGTAGCTTTCACTAACATAAAATTTTGGTATCGCTATGCTTATGTATTTTATCTTATTGTATTAGGACTTCTTTTTTATGTAAGTTTTTTTGGTTTTTCTGCATTAGGAGCTAAAAGATGGATTAATCTTTATTTTTTTAATATCCAGCCCTCCGAATTAATGAAAGTTGCGGTTATATTAGCCCTTGCAAGGTATTATCAGTTTATCAAAATTGAAGATATAGATCGTCTTTCTAATTTAATTATTCCTCTTTTTATTATTATTATTCCCTTTTTTTTGGTGGCGAACCAGCCCGATCTAGGTACAGGAATATTTATTTTAATTGTGAGTATAGGAATGTTATGGCTGGCAGGATTGAATTTAAAAATTTTTCTTACAGGACTAGTCTCGTTATTTGTTTTAGCGCCGTTTGTTATTTCTTTTTTAAAACCTTATCAGCAAAAAAGAATATTAACATTTTTAAATCCAGAAAATGATCCTTTAGGATCAGGATATCAAGTTATTCAATCAAAAATTGCCATTGGCTCAGCTGGCTTTTTTGGTAAAGGTTTCAAACAAGGATCACAAAGTAATTTAGAATTTCTTCCTGAAAAACATACAGATTTTATTTTTACTGTTTTTGCTGAGCAGTTCGGGTTTCTTGGTTCTTTATTATTAATTTTTATTTTTTTTGGAATTATTTTAACTATTTTAACTATTTCATTACAATCTCAGAATAATTTTTCAAGACTAGTTTGTTTTGGAATAGGCTTTAATATTTTTATATATCTTGCTGTAAATCTTGGAATGGTAACGGGATTACTGCCAGTGGTTGGTGTACCACTACCTATTATTTCTTATGGTGGAACAGCAATGCTTACAACTATGTTTGCTCTTGGTATTGTGATGAGCGCAAAAATACATAAAGAATATAAGCTCTAAATTCATGCAACATCAAAATCAATTCAAGGCATATGTTATGCTGATTCTTTGTACTGCATTTTGGTCGGGAAATTTTATTGTGGGAAAAGTTGCAACTTTTTTTGAAATACCTCCAATTACCCTTAATTTTTATAGATGGGTATTTGCCTGGATGCTTTTAGCTCCTTTTACAATCAAAGAAGCTTTTAGTCATTTTGGGATTATTAAAAATAATATTATCGCTATTATGATTATGGCATTTACTAGTATTTCTGTTTTTAATTCTGTCGTTTATTATGCTCTTAATTATACGCAGGCACTAAACGGGGTTTTGATGATTTCTACTATACCCGTACTAATTATTTGTCTTGCATCAATTTTTAAAACGGAAAAAGCAAGTATGTATCAGATTGTTGGAGTAACCACTTCCTTACTTGGTGTCATGATTATTATTACAAAAATGAATTTACAACGACTAATACACTTACAACTTAATAAGGGAGATTTATGGATGTTAGTTGCGATGTTATCTTGGGCTATTTATTCTATAATAATTAAAGAAAAAAAAATTAACCTTAGACCATTTGTTTTACTTGAAGTATTGATCACATTTGGCGTTATATTTTTATTACCATTTTATGTATTGGAACTTATGTCAGGAAAACATTTGCCGATAAATATGCCAGTCCTGCTAACGATCGCCTATGTTGTATTATTTGCAGGTATTGGAGCTTATATTTTATGGAATGGAGCGGTGATGATTGTGGGTGCAAATAGAGCAGGAACTTTCCTCCATCTAATGCCAGTATTTAGTTCAATAATGGCTATTACTTTACTTGGTGAGGCTTTTGCTATGTTTCACATCGTTGGAGCTTTATTTATTATTTCAGGAATAATTTTATCATCCAAAAAAAAACTTTCATGAAAAAATTTATATTCATTTTAATAATTGTATTTTTATCAACTTTTGCCAGAGCAGAAAATTTACAGAAAGTATATTTTGCTGGAGGTTGTTTTTGGTGTATGGAGGAATCTTTTGACAAAATTACGGGTGTTAAAAAAACTACATCGGGTTATTCGGGCGGTCATATTAAAAATCCAACATACGAGCAAGTAGTAAATGAAAATACGGGTCATTTAGAAGTGGTGGAGATTATTTATGACTCAGATGTCATTTCCTACCCAGCCATTATGGACATTTTTTTTAAAAATATAGACCCCTTTGATGCTGCAGGTCAGTTTTGTGATAAAGGAGAAAGTTATAGATCTGCAATTTTTTATCAAAATGAAACACAAAAAAAAATAGCAGAGCAAAGTATTGAACAAATAGAAAAAAAATTTAATAAAAAAACATTTATTTTATTAAAACCATTTCAAGAATTTTATAAAGCAGAAGAGTATCACCAAGATTATTACCAAAATAATTTTTTAAGGTACCTTGCTTATAAAAAAGCTTGTCAAAGAGAAGAAATTCTAAGCAAAATATGGCAGAAGTGATCAATAATTGTGACTAAGATTGATACTTTTATAAAAGGAATTTTAGACATATTGCCATTAATGATTCCAGTAGTGCCTTTTGGTATTATTTATGGAGTTATTGGTGTTGAAATTGGTTTTAGTCCTATGGAAGTTTTTGCAATGTCCTTTGTGATATTTGCAGGTTCCTCACAAATAGCGTTTGCCCAATTATTTGCAGCAGGTGCATCACCTCTAGTTATGATCAGCTCAGTAGCGGTCATTAATTCACGACACATTCTGTACGGCGCAGTTCTTGCTGAGTATTTAGGTAAATTAAGATTAACATGGAAAATTATTCTAAGTTATTTAATGGCCGATCAGGCATTTAGTGTTTCCTCTGCTTATTTTAAGAAAAATGTAAAAAATAAAAATGTTCATTTTCATATGCTGGGCTCTGGTTTGACTCTTTGGTCATTGTGGCAACTATCTACTTTGATAGGTATTGTTCTAGGAAATATTGTTCCAGCACAGCTTGGTTTAGAATTTGCTATTCCACTTACCTTTTTTTCCTTAATTCTTTCTGAGTTAAGAAAATTAGATCATCTCATCATAATATTAATTTCAGGAATTTGTTCTGTACTGACTTATAATTTTCCATTTAAGATTTATATTATATTTTCAGCAATTTTTTCTTTGGCAATTTCTATAATGATAAACAAGAAATTCAAATGATTTGGACTTGGATATTTATCGCCGGCATAATTACGTTTTTAACAAGATATTCAATGATAGCTTTAATCAAACCAAATACATTAAATGAAACAACTAAAAAAGCCTTGACATATGTGCCCTCTGCAGTTTTTCCAGCAATTATTTTCCCAGCTGTTTTTTTAGATAAACAAGGTGATTTTATTTATATTTTAAGCCCGCAGATTTTAGCTTTTTTTGTTGCAGTAATTGTTGGTTATTTATCTAAAAATGTAATTTTTACTATTGCCTCTGGACTTATAAGTTTTTGGATTTTTAGTTATGTTTTGCACTAACCAAGTTTAGCTAAAAAAGGAAAAAGATTTAATATATAAAAGCCTAAAGTTTGTAATTTTGAAGTAAAGATTAAAACACCTGTAATGATTAATACCACTCCAGATATTTTTTGGATAGTCATAATAGATTTTCTAGCTTTTTTCGAAAAAAGTAAAAAGTTTCCCATATAGTATCCAGCCAGCATAAAAGGAACTCCAAGGCCAATAGAATATACTAGTAATAGAAAAATTCCCTGACTTAGCGAATTTTCTAAAGAAGCCAAGGCTAAAATAGAACCAAGAATTGGACCTATGCAAGGAGTCCAGCCAAAAGCAAATCCCATGCCCACCACAAAGGGAAAATAAAAATTATTGGAATATTTAGAAATATAAAATCTAAACTCATTATTAAAAAAATTAAAATTAATAATACCGGTTAAATACAAGCCAAAAATAATGATTATAATAGCGATAATATTAGAAAACATTTGTGATTTTGCTAAGAAAAAAGATCCAAAAAAAGTTGATGATGCTCCAAGTAAAATAAAAATTAGAGAAAAACCAAGCACAAATAAAGCTGATTTTTGCAAAATAAAATATTTAGATTTTTTTTGTAAATTTTCTAAATCTGTTCCGCAAATAAATGAAAGGTAACCTGGTATTAAAGGTAGAACGCAGGGAGATAAAAAGCTTATCATTCCCGCAAAGAAACTTAAGAAAAAAAGAGACATCAATTATATTCCAAGTAACTTATCTAATTTTCCTTCAGAATTTAATTGATGGATAGTATCGCAATCGCCAATGTAGTTATTCTTATAAAAAATTTGCGGAACGGTTCTGGCTCCATTTGATTTATTTACCATTTCCTCAAATTGCTCAGGATTATTATTTAGATTAATTTCATTAAACTTAATTTTTTTCAAGGTTAATAGTGATTTTGCTTTTACACAATATGGACAGTAATCTTTAGTATAAATGGTAATGTTGCTCATTATAATTTATTTATCAAAAGCACATCTAAAACCAACATAAATCGCATAAAAATTTGATGGTTTATACTGAGCTCCAGATTTTTTTGTTTTTCCAGAATCGTACCACCAGGAAGCACCAGCTGTTAAAGAGTCATTGTTTTTTGTATCTGCAATCCATTCCCAAACATTACCCCCCATAGCAACCAATCCATTAATTCCTTCTGGTAATTTTGTTACATCAGCATGTTTATTGAAGGCTAACAAATCTTGGGAATTCATAAGTTCTGCTTTAGCTCCACTTGGATAGGTATAAATTTTGTTAGTTTCAAATTTTTTTGACGGAAGTATTTGTTGGTATGCAGCTTTAGTCCACTCATCAAAAGTTGGAAGTCTTCCACCAATAGACTTGCAATATTGTTCAGCCTCAAATCTATTAATGTGCACTGCGGGTTCTAATAAACTTTCTGGAGTTGATCCATAAGGAGTTCTAAAGTTCCAGCCATTTCTTTTTTCCCAGCCAGCTCCCCATTCATAACCACCTCCATTTTGTTCTGCTAAAGTTTTGTAGTTGTTAGTATCCGCGTATGCTTGGAATTCTTGAATCGTAATTTCGTATTTATTTATTAAAAAATTTCCAATTTTTATCTTTGTATTTTCAAATGAATGCACACCTGTGGATAAAAAAAGAAGAAAATAAAAACTAAAAAATATTTTCATGTAGGATAAAATATATGAGCAATTTTACTAAAGTCAAAGAATTCATGGAAACATTTGGTCAAGAAGTTAAATCCAAAGCTGCTTTTCCAGATCCTAAAATACAAAATCTTAGATACGATCTTATCAGAGAGGAGCTGGATGAATTAAAAGTTGCTCTTGATCAAAAAAATTTAAAAGAAGTGGCGGATGCACTTACTGACATTCTTTATGTCACTTATGGCGCGGGGCATGCATTTGGAATTGATTTAGATAAATGTTTTAATGAAGTTCAACAGTCTAATATGAGCAAATTAGGAGAAGATGGAAAGCCGATTTATAATGAGCATGGAAAAGTAATGAAAGGTCCTAATTATTTTCAGCCTAATCTTCAAAAATTTATTGAATAAATAATGTAAGAAATAACTTATGAAAGAATATAAAATTGCATCCATTGCAGGAGATGGCATAGGAAAAGAAGTGGTGCCAGAGGGAATAAAAATATTAAAAAAAGTAGCTGAACAATATCAGTTCAAAATTCATTTTGATGAATTTGATTTTGCTTCTTGTGATTATTATGCAAAGCATGGATCAATGCTTCCAGATAATTGGAAAAATCAAATCGGAAAGCACGATGCTATATTTTTTGGCGCTGTGGGAATGCCCGATCAATTGCCAGATCATATTTCATTATGGGGTTCTTTATTAAAATTTAGAAGAGAATTTGATCAATATATAAATTTACGACCTGTAAAAT
>VTPP01000012.1 GCA_008638225.1 Pelagibacteraceae bacterium | reverse complement strand
ATTAGCGCAACATCCACCTGCTACCAATTCCCCAAGGCAATAGTATAACAAGATAGAAAAAAAACGATAGGAAAGATTCCGTATATTATTTTTTGTAGCGGAATTTATCTGCTATATAAATCCCTAAAATATCTAATTTTTTAGTGTATTTTTTTAATTCTTGAATAGATTGTTTTACAAATTTATTTTCTGCATGACCTTCGATATCTAAATAAAATATTGTTTGCAAAAACGTATTATTAACCGAAAAACTCTCGAGCTTTGTTAAATTAACATTGTTTTTTGCAAATCCGCCCAGTGCCTTAAAAAGAGCTCCTGGGGTACTTTTAATCATAAATATACAGCTAGTAATAAATTTTTTTCCTTTAATAAGTTTAGGAAATTTATGGTTTTTTTTCATTATTAGAAATCTAGTAGTATTTCCTCTCCTATCTTCAAAACATTTCTTCAAAATATTTAAATTATAAATTTTAGCTGCTAAAGATGATGCTATTGCTGCTTCAGAGGTGCTGTAATTTTCAGAAATATATTTTGCTGATCCAGCTGTATCTGCTGCAACGATTGAAGTTAATTTATATTTGTTTAAATTTTTTTGGCACTGTCCAATTGCTTGCGCATGACTTCTAACAAACTTAATGTCCTTCAATTTAACTCCTTTATTGGCAAGTAAACAATGCTCAACATTATGAAAATATTCTCCGATTATTTTTAATTTATACCTTGGAAGTAAATAATGGATATCTGCAACTCGTCCTGCTAAAGAATTTTCTATCGGTATAACTGAAATAATATTATTGTTTTTTTTGCATATTTGAAAAACATCTTCAAAGGTTTTACAAGGAAGAACTTCTGCACTTCCAAACATTTTGGTTGAAGCCAAGTGAGAGTAGGCTCCCAATTCTCCTTGAAATGCTATTTTATTTTTCATTATACAATAATCTAATTTTATCTAAATCTTCCTGCGTATCAACACCTAGTGGATAATCTTTTATAAAACCTACATGAATTTTAATATTGTTATCCAGAGCTCTCATTTGCTCTAAACTTCTTTCTAGCTCATTTTTTGTTTTGTGCAAACCAACATATTTTTTTAAGATGGGATATTGGTAAGCATAAATACCAACATGATGATAAATATGATTAGTTCTTTCATCTTTTTTTCTAAAAAAATCTTTTGCTAAAGAAAAATTACCTGTGCTTATTTCATTTTTAGTTTCAACTTTAACCACATTGGGATTGGCTTCATCTTGTTTTTCAAGATAGCTAGCAAGTGTCGCCATGCCTGCAGATTCTGTTTTCATAAAATTAAACAAGTAATTAATAGCATCGGGATTAATCAATGGCATATCGCCCTGTACATTAATAATTACATCTGGTTTTAAATTTAAATTTTCTACAGCCTCAAAAATTCTGTCCGACCCATTTGTATGATTATTGTTTGTAATAATACTTTTTCCCCCTTGTTTGGAAATAACGTCAGCTATTTCTTGATCAGATGTTGCAACGATAACTTCTTCTATATTGCTTTTTTTTGCCTGCTTCCAAACATGAACGATCATAGGTTCATTTTTGATTAATAATAACGGTTTATTCGGTAATCTTTTTGCATGTAAATGACTGGGGATAATAATTATTGTTTTCATTTAATTAAAAATTTAAATACTGCGACATCTACAACTTTATTTTATACTCTAAAACTTGCTCAAAATACTATATGATTTAATCTAACAATTATGGACAGTTTTGAATTTAATAAAATCGCTGCCGCAATTCTGATTACTATTTTATTAGTAATTGGAGTTAAAGAAATTTCCGATATTATTTTTCATGTAGAAAAACCAAAACAATCTGCATACAAAATTGCGGGCGTGCAGGTGAAAGCAGAGGCCAATTCAGAAACTCCGAAAAAAGAAGAGGCACAACTTAATCCCATTACTCCGTTACTAGCATCTGCAAGTATTGATGAGGGTGCAAATGTTTTTAAAAAGTGTGCAGCTTGTCATGTTGTAGAAAAAGGTGGAGCCAATAAAATTGGTCCTGGACTCTGGAATATTGTAAATAATAAATCTGCTGCTCATGAAGGCTTTAAATATTCAACAGCTCTTCAGGCTCATGGAAAAAACTGGACATTTGAAGAGCTAAATCAATTTTTATATAAGCCTACACAGTACATCAAGGGAAGCAAAATGGCTTTTGCAGGATTAAACAAAGAAAGCGATAGAGCAAACGTTATCGCTTTTCTAAATAGCAAAAGTGATTCTCCAGCTCCCTTAAAGTAATATCTAAATAATTAATTTATTGTATAGTTCAAATTAGTTAATGAACTTTTCTGTTATAAGCTCACTTGTAAATAAAAAGTCATTGGGTATGGCTTTGTTTGGTTTTTCGGCTGGTTTACCGTTACTTCTTATTTTTTCCACTCTATCTGTCTGGTTAGTAAAAGCTGGTGTGGAAAGAAGCACTATTACTTTATTTAGCTGGGCTGGTTTTGCTTATTCGTTCAAATTTTTATGGTCTCCCATAGTTGACCATTGTAAATTACCTTTTCTTTCTAGAATTGGTCATCGAAAAAGTTGGCTTTTATTATCTCAAATTTTTATCATTATATCTATTTTTATAACCTCATTCACAGATCCAAGTAAAAATTTATTTTATACAGCAATAGGAATAGTTTTAATTGCATTTGCTAGCGCAACTCAGGACATTGTTATTGATGCTTTTAGAATAGAATCCACAACGATCAAAAAACAAGGTGCATTATCATCGATGTATCTTGCTGGATACAGAATAGCGATGATTGTCTCTGGTGCTGGGAGTTTGTGGTTGGCCGCGTATTTTGGGGTTGAAAGCTACAATGTTGAAACTTGGAAAAATGTATACCAGATTATGGGCTGCCTTATGCTAGTTGGTATATTTGCAACTCTTACATCTAAAGAACCTATCATTATAAAGAAAAAAATAACTCATTCTCAAATTAATTTTGTGCTTGTTTTGATATTGTCTATTATTACTTTTTTTCTTTTCTACAGCTATTTACCTAAAATAATCATTGATAATTCTTTATTATTAAGTGCATTAGAAAATATTTTAAAAGTATTTATTTCTTTAACGGCTGCAATATTTGTTATGATTTTTTTTACTAAAATTAATTTCATTTCCATGGATAAAGCTAGATTAGCCTACATTGAACCTATTAGTGAATTTTGCCAGAGATACAAAAAAGCTGCTTTATTTATATTAATGCTAATTGGCTTATATAGAATTGCCGACATTGTGATGGGCGTCATGGCCAATGTATTTTATTTGGAAAAAGGTTATCAGATTACAGAAATTGCAACCTATTCAAAATTTTTTGGATTGTTCGCTACCATACTGGGTGGTTTTCTCGGAGGACTTTATTCCATGCACAAAGGCGTTATCCAAAGTTTACTTGTTGGTGCTATTATCGCAGCTCTGAGTAATGTTTTATTTGCTTGGTTAGCCATTGCAGATATTAGTATTATATTTTTAATAGCAGTAATTACTGCGGATAACGTTGCAAGTGGATTTGCTGGTGCTTCTTTTGTGGTTTATCTTTCTTCTCTCACTTCCGTGAAATTTACAGCAACACAATACGCGCTCTTTAGTTCTATAATGCTATTTGTTCCAAAATTAATTGCTGGCTACGCTGGTTCCATGGTTGATGCAATCGGATATCCATTCTTTTTTATATTTACAGCCGTTTTAGGATTGCCGGTTTTATTTTTGATTTATTTAATTAAAGATATGCCTTCAAAAAAAAGAGGTTAATTTTACAATGTGCAAATAAAGTGCTAATGGGCTCTTATGAAAAAACTTATTCTTGTTCTAATTAGCATAATTTCAATTTCTACCAATAGCTTTGCGGTAGAACTAAAGACTATCACAAAAAAAGAATATCTAGATAATAATATAAAAAGGTTAGAACAGGAATTTGATACTGTCGATACAAATAAAGATGGCAAAGTTACTCCGGAAGAACAAAAAGCATATAAAGCCAAAATTGACGAAGCTCGAAAAATAGATCAGGAGTTGGGAAAATTAGCAGATACTAACAAAGATGGTAAAGTTTCTAAAGAAGAACGAGAAAAAATTTTGATAACCATGGATACAAATAAAGATGGCTCCGTAACACTTCAAGAACAAAAAGATTATTTGAAAAAAAATAATTCTAAAAAGTAACTAAATAATATTTTTTACTATAATTATTATTCCACTTATTAAAAGCATATAATTAAAAAGAATTTTAAAAATTTTTTCACTCAAAATTTTTCTTAAGTATTTTCCTGTCAGTACACCTAAAAAAATTGGTGCGCATGCGATTAAGGAAAAGAACAAACCACGATTATCAATCATAGAGTAACTATAAAAAAGAATAAAATGAAAAGAAGAGTATAAAAAAAAAGTTAAACCCATAAATTGAATTAATTTTTCTTTATTAAATTGTAGAGACTGGATTAAAAATACTAATGGCATAACGTAGATACTAGTCGTGCCAGCTGTAATTCCATTTATCGCTCCAATAACAGATTGTACTTTAAACGAATTATAATTTTTAAAGGTAATTATTTTTTTTAATAAAACTAAAGATGAATTAGTAATAAGTAATCCTGCTATGATTAATAAAATTATTTTTGAACTTACAGCTCTTAAGATAAAAAATCCTGGTATAATAAATATTACAGATGAAATTAAAAAAAATTTAGTTTGGTTATAAATAGACCGTAAATGTTTACCATCTAATAACTGGTATAAATTAGTTAATATTATTGGAATTAAAATAAAAGAAATTGAATCTTTAATATCGTAAAGAAATGACAAGAGCGTTAATATCACTGCTGGCAACCCTACACCTATGGTACCTTTTACTAAGCCACCTATAAAAAAAATAAACAAAGTTATAAAAAAAAGATAATTTAATTCTACAAATTCCATAATGCTAGATTAGAACTAATCTACTTTATTTCAATAATTAATGCTTTAATTTTTCTAAAATCAAATTTATTGTTATTATTTCTTCCAAGGATAATGACTGCTAAAGGAATGAAGGTTGCAAATACAAAAGACCAAAATAATAATGCACTAGAAATCCAAACTGGAAATAATTCCACATCAAGCAAAAGGCCCACTAAAATACTTTTCTGAAAACTCATATCTGGAAAAAGCATTAGACCAGCTAGCAAACCAGAAAAAATTGCCATAATAGAAACATGTTCATTAGTATCATCTTTAAACATTCCATAAAAAACTGGTATCGCTGCAGCACAGCAAAGAAGGTCAGCTAGAAGAAACATGTAAAGAACGCTCAATCCTTTTGATGCAATGTAAAAAACTATAATTGAAACTAAAACTAAAATAATTCTAGAAAAATTTAAGTGGGTAATTTTTAAATTATATTTAATAAATTTGCTACCATCTATGACCAGAAGGCTTGAAATAGCATTAATTAATGTATCCATACTACTAATAACTAATGTCAATGCTAATACCAAGACTATGCTCGATATATATTTTCCACCTTGTCCGAGTAATAATGAAAAGATAATTGTGCTTGGATCATCCACTCGTACCAAGGAAATAGCTACGATTCCGCAAAACCCTAAGATCAATATGACCGGTAAAATAATTAAAAAGGAATTTCTAAAACCTGCTTTCAAATCATAAGTTGAGTTTGCTGCAAAAATTCTTTGCCAAACTCCTTGGTCGAATAAGTTTGTGGCAAATACAGCGATAAAAAAGGTTAAACCAGCTGTGTACCCATAAAAATAATTTAAACTTATTAAGTTACTTGCTTTTGATTGTATTAAGTCAAAAGAAATATTTATTGTTCCTGAAAAAAATAAAAAATAAAAAATAAAAATTAAAAAAATTAAGATAATTATAAATTGAATTTTATCTGTTAATATAGATATTCTTAAACCACCTTTTAGAGTGTAAATTAAAGTAGTAACTAAGATTAATAAAGAAGTTTTCCATAATGGTAGACCTGTGATCAGATTTGTTACTTTGGCAATCGCTGTTACTTCCGCACATAAATAAACAAACATATAAAAAAGAGAAAGTAATAGAATAATTTTTAGCATTTTTTTTCCATAACGAGCAAAAACAAATTGGGTTAAGCTATTTCCATTCGGCATAATAGATCGTAGCCTTTCTCCAAAAGTTATCATGGCTAAATATGGACATGCTTGCCCTAAAGCATAACCCAATATAGCTCCCATTCCACCCCAGGTAGCTGCTTCAGCCGGCCCTATTAAAATCCAAACTCCAAAGCAAGAAGCAACTATAGATGCTGTTAATGATTTAGATTTAATGGAGCGTCCTGCATTTAAATAAGAAGATGCAGACAAATTATTTTTTGAAAAAAAAAGCCCAAATAATGCAGACAAAATACACACAAGTAACAATATGAATGTATTCAATTCAAAGATCATAATATTTATTAAAAAGATTTACTGATTATTACTGTATTAAATCTTTCATTCGCAACATTAGAACTATTATCTGTAATAATATGAGAAATTTTTATATCAAAGTGCTGAAAGCTTTTTGATGCAGTGATAGTTTTTGTTTTATTAATGACATCCCAATCACCGTAGGTAGCTAATAAATTAAAATTTTTAAAATCATATCCTATGCTATATTCTTTATAATCGCTTCCCACTGTTTCATTTGTATCTTCCAATGCAAAATAATATCCGATACGAAATGGAGATTCATTTGCCTGATAAACTAATTTAAAATTATACTCTCCAACATTTACTAACTTTTTTCCTGGATATCTTGCCTCTAGATAATAAATATCAAAATTAAAATCTTTATAACTTTGGTTAATTCCAAAATATAAATCTACTTCTTGTGAGGATCCTCCATAATTAGCCTCTGCTATCCACGTCCCCATATAAATACCTGCAGGCAGTGAAAGATTAGCTGAGACAGAGGCTGTACTACGATCTTTGTTTTGGTCAATTCCTCTATAAACATAACGACTCATATATTCAGCCGAAAAACTAACCTCCACATCTCTTGCTAGCTGAATAGGTTCGCAAATTGATTTTTCTAAAAGAAAAAAATTAATTAAAATAGATATAATTATGACTTTTTTTTTGCTCATTGTTCTCCCTACGTTGTAATTAAACATCAGGTTCTAAGGGTATAATCTCAGCGTTTACGCACCCCCGAACAAAACTATTTAGATACTAATAAACTTAAATTAGCAAGCTAAAAATAAAATTGATTTTTTTTTTTTTAAACTTAATTTGCCTTTGATGATCATCAACTGTAAGTGTAAAAAATATGCATTTAGTATTCCAGACGATGCCATTTCAAGCGAAGGCAGGATTGTTCAGTGTGGATTTTGCCATGAACAATGGTTTCATAAAAACGAAAACAATAATGAGGAAATTTCTAATTCTACATTAAATTTAGAAATACCAATACCTCATAAAAATTTAAAAGAAGTTAAGAAAAGCACATCAAAAGATAAAAGTAGCAATTTTTATTCAATTGTTTTTACTTCTTTATTATTTATTTCAGCATTGTTTGCAGGAATTCATTTTAACGAAGACTTAATATTATTACACTACCCATTTCTCTCCGGATTTTTTGAAGCATCTGAAATTGTTAAAGACATTATTATGCAAAGTATAAATTGGGCTACAGAATTTGCACAAAGTTTGTTTAAATAAAATGCATAGAATTTTAACTTGTATTAATCAAGTTAGTAACATTTTTAAAGAACCAAGCAAAAAAGCTGAGGTTGTTTCTCAAATTTTATACGGAGAGCAGTTCTCTGTACAAAAATCAATTGGTACATTTTATAAGGGCTATTGTATTTTTGATAATTACCCTGGATTTGTCTTAAAAAAAAATTTTAAAAAAATAAATACTAAAAATAGTTATAGAATAAAAGAAAAAGAAACTTCTCTTTATCAAGGTAACATAAGTTTTAAAAAAACAAATAAAAAACTTTTATTTAACTCAAAAGTTACTATCCTAAAAAAAGATAATAATTTTATTAAAATTAATAAATTTTGGATCAAAAATAATTCTATAAATAAAACAAAAAATAAGACTAATAATTTTTTAGATAATATTTCTTATTTTCTTAAAACAAAATACTTGTGGGGTGGAAATACAATTAAAGGCATTGATTGTTCTGGATTAGTTCAAGAATTATTTAAAAGCATAAATAAAAAATGTCCTAGAGACAGTAAAGATCAAATGGTTTTTTTTAAAAAAAATGTGCCTTTGCACAATATTCGTAGAGGAGATTTGCTATTTTGGAAAGGCCATGTTGCAATAGCTATTAATCAAAAAAATTTAGTTCATGCTTATGGTCCTAAGAAAAGAGTTATTATCATGTCTATTAAGAAAACTATTAATATTTTATTAAAAAAAAATAATCTCAAAGTTTTGGCCATTAAAAGACCTTTGTGACCAATTTGATTTCTAAAAAAATAATAATTACTGGCACCGTCCAAGGCGTTGGCTATAGGAGTTGGTTACAAAAAATATGTAATGATAAAGGTGTTGTTGGATGGGTTGCTAATAAAAAAAATGGTGATGTAGAAGCTTTTTTTTTTAAAGTGGGCTATGAAATATTTACAAATATTTTATCAGAGTGTTTTTTGGGACCCAAAAATTCATGCGTTACTAATATTCTTGTTGACGATTTTGAAGAGGAAATAACATCTAATAATTTTGAAATTAGATCGTAGTTTTCAAAATTCACTCAAAACGAGAACATTTTTTTAATTGATTCGGTCACCCTTTATGCCTACTTTGTTCTTCGACCAAATCTAAATATAGTGGGTCAAGAAATTTTAGACCATAAATGATGAATCCTCAAATAATTTCTGTTTTAGGTCCAACCAATACTGGCAAGACACATTTTGCTGTGGAGAGAATGTTACAATTCGAGACTGGTGTGATTGGTTTTCCTCTTCGTCTTCTCGCAAGAGAAGTTTACGATAATTGTGTAAAAAAATTAGGGTCAAATCGAGTAGCATTAATAACTGGTGAGGAAAAAATAATACCACCAACTGCAAATTATTATTTGTGCACTGTAGAATCAATGCCTCTTGATTTAAATTTTGAATTTGTGGCAATTGATGAAATTCAAATGTGCGCAGATCCAGAACGAGGGCATATTTTTACGGACCGATTATTAAATTACCGCGGAGATAAATTAACAATGTTTTTAGGTGCCGATACAATGAAAAATATTATCTCTAATTTGGTTCCATCTAGTGAGTTTGTATATAGAGATAGATTGTCAAAATTAATTTATACTGGTTACAAGAAAATATCTAGAATACAGCCTCGCAGTGCAATTGTTGCTTTTTCAGTAGATGAAGTTTATGCGTTAGCAGAATTTATTAGAAGACAAAGAGGTGGCGCAGCCATAGTGATGGGATCCTTGAGTCCTAAAACGCGCAATGCACAAGTAGATTTGTATCAATCAGGTGATGTCGATTTTTTAGTAGCAACGGACGCTATTGGTATGGGTATTAACATGAATATAGACCATGTTAGTTTTAATAATTTAAGAAAATATGATGGAAAAAAAATTAGAGGATTAAGAAATACAGAAATTGGTCAGATTAGTGGACGCGCTGGTAGATACAAAAATGATGGAAGCTTTGGAATCACTGGAGATTGTGAAGCGCTGACAAGCGAACAAATAGAAAAATTAGAAAATCACAAATTTGATAGTGTTGTTAATATTTACTGGAGAAATTCTAGTTTAGATTTTTCGAGTATCAAAAAATTTATAGAGAGCTTAAATAAGCCACCTTCTATCCCAAATCTATTAAGAAACAGAGAATTAATCGATGAGAATATGTTTAAATTCCTAACAACAGAAAAATCTCAATTAAAAATAAACAATGAAGAAAATCATATCTCAAAACTTTGGGAATGCTGCCAGATACCTGATTTTACCAAAAGCTCTTATAATGAGCATATGGAAATAGTTACTAGCGTTTTTAATTTTTTGACCTCTGATAAAGAAAAAATAACTAATGACTGGATGAAAAAGCAGGTATCAAACCTAGATAATTTGATTGGAAATATTGATGCTATTGCAAATAGAATATCTCACGTACGAACATGGTCTTATGTGGCAAACAAAAGAAATTGGGTTGAAAATAATGATTACTGGATTGCCAAAACTAAAGACATAGAAGACAAATTATCTGATCGTCTTCACGAAGAATTGTCAAAAAGTTTTGTAGATAAAAGAATTAGTATTCTGTCGAGAGGTCTAAAACAAGACATTCAACATGAGGCCAAAATTTCAGAAAGTAATGAAATTATTATGGATGGACAGCTTGTTGGAAAGATCAATGGATTAAAAATTATTCTTGATTATACATCCAACGCTTTGCAAACTGACATTCGCTCTATTAAGAAAGCAGCAAGAAATGGGGCAGCTTTAGAATTAAAGAAAAGAATTGAGGAAATAATAGCTTCACCTGAGCATTTCAGTTTAAAAAAAGATAAAAATATTTACTGGAAAGAAAAAATTATAGGTAAAATTTATCCGGGAAAAAATTATCTAAATCCTGATGTTAAAATTTTAGTAGATGAAAGCGTGGAACTGCAAGATCAGCAGAGAATATCTTTAAGTTTATCAAATTGGCTAAAATTAGAAAAACAAAACTTATTACAAGATTTGATAAAAATTGAAAATTCTCAGTACGAAAATAGATTTATTCGTGGGTTATGTTATCAACTATTTGAAAACAATGGCGTTCTAAAAAGAGAAAATGTTAATGAAATTGTTAAGCAAATAAATAAAGAAGACAGATCTATTTTAAGAAAGTTGGGTATTAAAATTGGAAGATATCATATTTATCAACCAAGAATGGTAAAGCCAGCCGCTGTTATTTTTAAAACAATTCTTTGGAATTGTTTTCACAATTTATCCGACAATAAGTCTCCAGCATTTGGATTAAATTTTGTAAAGAATTTTACAAACCAAGATAAAGAATATCTTTTGATTTGCGGATTTGAAACTTTTGATAATTACATAATAAGAATAGATATATTGGAACGATTATTCTTAAAAATTATTTCCTTAAGTAAAAATGGATTATTTGAATTAACAAGTGATATATTAAATTTACTTGGTTCAACAAAAGAAGATTTTAAAGAATTAATGAAAAAAATGAATTATAATTATATAGAAAAAGAAGGTAAAATATTTTTTAAATATTCCCCTAAAAAATTTAATTCAAAAATCAGTAAAAAGAAAGTATCCAACAATCCATTTAGTGAGCTTAAAAAGATTAAAATACTTTCTTAATTATGAGCTGGTTTTTAAAAGAAAATCGCAAATTCAAAGCTTTAGAATTATCTATTACTACTCTGTTTATACATGCGGCAAAACTTGATGGAATTTATAGCGAAATAGAAAAAGAAACTATTATTAAGTGCGTAAAGAAATTTTTTATTGCAGATGATGAATATATAAAAGAATTGATTAGTGAATGTGAAATACTAGAGGAAAATAAAAATCAAATACTGCACCTCACACAAGAAGTTAAAAAACTTGAATATACAGAAAGACTCAAAATAATTGAAATGTTAATTGAAATTATATATTCAGACAGGACTATTCATGAATTTGAAGACAATTTAATACGAAGGGTTGCTGGCCTTACTTACATAGAAAGTGCGGATTTAGGTGCAATTAAAATTAAAATAAAGAAAAAATTAAGTATATGACGTACGTTGTAAACGATAAGTGTATCAAATGTAAATTAACAGACTGCGTGGAAGTATGTCCGGTTGATTGTTTTTATGAAGGTGAGAACATGTTGGTCATTAATCCAGACGAATGTATTGATTGCGGTGTGTGCGAACCGGAATGTCCTATCAATGCAATAGAACCTGATACAAACAACGGTGCGGAAAAACATGTTTTGCTCAATAAAAAATTATCTGAGATTTGGCCAGTTATCACTAAAAAGAAAGACCCATTACCTGATTGGGAAAAATTCAAAGACATGGAAAACAAATTAGATAAATTTTATAATGAAAACCCAGGTTCTGGGGACAAAAAATAATTATATTTCTTGAAAAGGTTCTTAATATAAGCTATTTCCATCGCCTTACAAAAAATCAATGTTAAAAAAAATTAAACAATCTCTTTTAAAAGCTGTGGCGCCAAAAAAAAAATCTCAAAAACCTGTTAAAGAAAAAAAAATTAAAGTCACTAAACCTACTAAAGAAAAAAAAGTTAAAGCGGCTAAGCCTGTTAAAGAAAAAAAACTTAAAGCAATTAAAGAAGTAAAAGAAGCTGTTGAGAAAAAAGATTCTCCTATAGTTCAAAAACCGATTATTAAAAGTGGAAGAGTTTATACCTCACACTCTTCTCAAGACCCTCTTGTTGAAATTGTAAAAATTAAAAAACAAGATAATGAAAAACGAATTTATAAAATTAAAGATTACGTAATATATCCAAAGCACGGAATTGGCCAAATTGTTGCTGTGGAGAAAGATGTAATAGCTGGAATAGACATAAATTTTTACAAAATTGAAATTACAAAAGATAAATTAGTTTTAACTATTCCTACTAATCAGCAATCTCATCTAAGGCCTCTATCCAGCATTAACCAAATTAATAAAGCTATCTCAATTTTAAAAGGGAAAGCAAAAATAAAAAGAACCATGTGGAGTAGAAGAGCACAGGAATATGAACAAAAAATTAATTCTGGAGAAATCTATCAAATTGCAGAAGTAGTAAGAGATTTAAATAAGAATACGGATATGCCAGTTGATCAGTCTTATAGTGAAAGACAATTATTTGAAAAGGCATTTGAGAGGCTTCTTGGGGAAGTTACTGTTGTACTAGAATCAACTGAAGAAGAAGCTAAGGAAAAATTAAATAAGGCTCTTGGCAAAACTCCGGAAAAAAATTTAGTGGAATAAAAAAAACGCCCTCTAATTAGAGAGCGTTTTTTTTGAAAACTAGATCTAAAACTATCTTTTTCTTTTCTTAGCTTTTTTCTTAGTAGTTTTCTTAGCAGCTTTTCTTTTTTTAGCTGGTGCTTTTTTCTTTGCTGCTTTTTTTCTTTTTTTAGCCATCTTTGCTCTCCTTTTTGTTTTTGGAGTTTCACTTAGAATATTTTCTAAGTGATTCGTTATTAATTCATATAAAAAGAAATACACATTAAAGTCAAACTTTAAATAATTGAAAAATTTTCCAAAAAAAAATTAAAATTGATTCAATTTTGAAACTAACAATTAAATAATTAAATAATTAAAAATAATGTTGTTTTTAAACGATTTAATGAATGTTTTTTACTTTATGATGAATGATAAAAACTATTTAGAATTTTAGAAAAGTTTTTCTTAATCACATAGCGTTTCATCTTCATAGTTGGTGTGAGCATATTATTTTCCAAAGTAAAACCTTCATCTAATAGTTGAAAATTTTTAATTTTTTCAATTGCTGTGAGATTGTTGTTAACTTTATCTATAATTATCTGCACTTCTTGCTTTGATAGTTTAAATTCTTTGTTAATAAAAATTAATGCCACTAAATAATTTTTATTGTCGCCATATACAAACGCTTGATCGATCTCAGGATTTGCACAAATTAAATTTTCAATTTTAGCTGGAGAAATGTTATCTCCACCAGATGTGACAATAATATCTTTTTTTCTATCTGTAATTTTTAAATAACCATCAGAATCTATTTCTCCTATATCTCCTGTATATAACCAGTTATTAATTAGTACTTTATTTGTTGCTTGTTCATTGTTCCAATATCCAAGCATTATGTTTTCACCACTTACTAGTATCTCACCATCTTCAGCTATTTTTACTTTTGTATTTTTTAGTATTTTTCCAACAGTATCTACTTTTATAAAATTTGCAGGATTACAGCTGACTATCGGTGATGCTTCTGTAAGTCCATAACCTTGCATCGTTTTTAAACCTAGTGCATTTAAATAAAGACCAACTTTGGGATCCAGTGGCCCACCACCGGATATAAAGGCTTTTATATTTCCACCTAAATTTTGGTTTATTTTTCTACGTACTAAAATATCTAAAAAAAAATTTAATATTTTTTCAAAAAAAGATATTTTTTTTTGTAAAATTATTTTTTCTCCAATCTCGATTGTTTTATCAAATAAAATTTTTTTCAATCCTTGTGTTTTAGAAATATTTATTTTTATTTTATTATAAAAATTATTATAAAATCTTGGAACCGCTGTCATAATAGTTGGGCTTGCTGTTTTTAAATTTGATAATAGTTTTTCTAAACTTTCTGCGTAAAATACTTTTGCTTGAATAGCTATTTGAACAAACTGAGCAGTATGTTCGTAAGAATGAGATAACGGTAGCCATGTCAGAAAGGTGTGATTTTTTATTTTTATGTCTTTCAACAGATCCAAGGCACTATCACAATTACTTAAAATTCCTCCGTGGCTTAGGATAACTCCTTTTGGATTTCCTTCAGTGCCGGACGTATAAATAATACAAGCAGGATCTTTTCTTTGCAAAATTTCTTTATTAAAAAAAAAACTAGTAGTTTTTGAATTTAACTTAATATCTTTAGCATATGAAATTAAATTGTGACCTGAATAATCTTTATCTAATTTATCTAAATGAATAATAAAATTAAAAGCATATCCAAGATTATTTGCAGCAGAGATAATTTTGTTCAATATATTTTCATTTGAAACAATTAAACCGACAGGTTTACAATCTTGAATGACATATTCAAAATCCTTGGCTGAGTACGTGGTGTAATTTGGCACTGTAATTGCGCCATTAGTCATTATAGAGATATCTGAAATTAACCATTCAGGCCTATTTTCAGAAACTAGCATCACCCTATCTCCTTTTAGTACTTTTTGATCAAATAATATATTTGATAAAGACAAAACCTCTTCTTTTGTTTGCTGCCAATTATAGAATTCTTGTTTGCTAGTTTCTTTATTAATGTAAATTAAATGTTGTTTATTGTGCTTTTGTTTGCAATTTTCAAAAAAAAGTTCCGGAAGGCTTTTGCAAAAAGAAAGGTTCATGCATTTATGGTGCGGATGAACGGACTTGAACCGTTACACGCTTGCGCGCATCAGATTTTGAGTCTGACATGTCTACCATTCCATCACATCCGCATATTTATTAGGGTTAATAGCTTTGTAATTAAAATAATAGTCAAAATCTAGATTAAAATTAGAAATACATATTCTCTAGTTTAAGATATAAGCTCCGTTATTTGCATGCTTAAAAATCTTCTTATAAAAACAGTAGCTCTAGCTGGGCACAAAAGTGCAAGGGCTTATTTGGCAGCGGTATGTTTTATAGAAAGTATTTTTTTTCCAATTCCTCCGGATGTCATGATTGTACCAATGACAATCGCGCGCAGCAAAGATTGGATCAAAATTGCTTCTACAGCATCTATAGCATCTGTAGCTGGAGGATGTGCTGGGTGGGCAATTGGTCATTTTTTTTACAAAGAGATAGGTATACCAATTTTTGAATTTTATGGGTTTGAAGGATTTTCAGCTTTCAAAGAACAAGTTTCTTTTGGTAAAGGATTTTGGGCCTGGGTAGTTTTATTAGTCATTGCTGGATTTACTCCTGTTCCTTTTAAGTTACTTACAATTTCTAGCGGCTTTATTAATTTCAATTTTTTCGTTTTCATTATAGTTGCTTCACTAACCAGAGGTTCAAGATTTTTTATACTAGCTGGATTAATCAGATTTTTTGGTCATAAAATTATTCCTTATATAGAGGCCAAATCAGCAAAAATTCTTGTGATTTTATCAATTTTATTATTACTAGGATTTTTTATTGCCTATTTAATTTACAATAATTATCAATATTTTATTAGTTAATGTCCAATTTTAAAAACCGGATACTTATAGTTCTGGCGATTATTTATAGCTCTATTCTTATATCTGCTTATTTTATTCAATACGTATTGAACATACCTCCGTGTCAATTATGCTACTATCAAAGGTACCCTTATTACTTTGCTACTATAGTTATTATCTTAGCTTTTTTTAAAAAAATAAATTTAAAACAAGTATTTATACTATTGTTATTTACTTCTTTTGTAAGTGCTTCACTAAGTTTTTACCACATAGGTATTGAGCAGTCTTTTTTTGATGAACTAGGTTCTTGCACTAGTAACACTAAATCAAACAATACTGAAAATTTATTAAAAGAATTACAAATGCAACCTGTTATTTCTTGCAAAAATATTATTTTTCAAATTTTTGGTTTGTCACTTGCGACAATAAATTTTATATTAAGTATTATTTTAATGTTACTTTTTGGAATATTTTTAAAGTATGAGAAACAAGATAGAAGAAATAATTAGAGTTGATCATGCCGGGGAACGCGGGGCTATCAAAATCTATGATGGTCAATTACTTGCTTTGCAATTATTAAAAGCAGATCCAGATTTAGAAAAAAAAGTTGCAGAAATGAAGGAGCATGAAAAAGAACATTTAAAGTATTTTGAGCAGCAGTTAGCTGAGAGAAGAATAAGACCAACTTTATTTCTTCCCTTGTGGGATCTTCTTGGAACAGCGCTTGGATTTGGAACGGCAATGTTAGGAAAAAAGGCTGCAATGTTATGCACTGCTTCTGTTGAAGAGGTAATTGACAAACATTACTCGGATCAAATTGATTATTTGAGTAAAAACGAAAAACAAGAAAAAGATCTAATTTCCAAATTTAAAAAATTTAGACAAGATGAGCTAGAACACAGAGATATTGCTTATGAAGAGGGCGCCAGTAAAGAAGGTGCTTATGGTATATTAGATGCCCTTATTAAAATAGGCTCAAAAGCTGCAATTGAAATTTCAAAAAAAATTTAACTGCTTACGCTTCCAATCGAACGTCCCAATATAAATAATCAAGCCAACTTTGATGAAGAAAATTAGGAGGAAAATTTCTTCCATTTTTATGCAACTGTTCATCCGTCGGTCGATAAGGCTTTATTTTTGGATACATTGCACATTCGCTTGATAATCTATTTCCTTTTTTTACGTTACAACACATGCAAGCTGTTACAACATTTTCCCAAGAGGTGATGCCTCCTTTTGATTTTGGCACAAGATGATCAAAGGTTAGGTTTTTGTGGGCACCACAATACTGGCAGGTAAATTTATCTCTCAAAAAAACGTTAAACCTTGTAAAATTAGGGTATTCCGAAGGTTTAATAAAAGTTTTTAAAGAAATAACACTTGGTAGTTTCATTGAAAAGGATGGGCTACGAATTTCTCGTTCATATTCAGAAACAATATTTACTCTATCTAAAAAAACATCCCTGACAACATCTTGCCAACACCAAAGTGATAATGGGTAATAACTTAAAGGACGATAGTCAGCATTTAAAACCAAGGCTGGACATTTCTCAAGTGGAAGTTCAGAAATATGGTTAACGATCATTACTCTTTAAATTATATCTATTTAAATCTAGCTTCAAGTTAAAGTTTTCTTGCTGCTAACTTTTACTTTTTATAAAATCTAATCCTAAACTCAAACCATCTGGAGTAATAGAATGACCGCAGTTTTCAAAAACTTTGTAAGTTACATCTACAGATTGCTCTTGTAATAGTTCATAACTTGCGTACATTTCTTCTAAAGGAATAATAGTATCTTCTGTTCCATGAAACAAAACAACAGATGGTTTAGAGTTAATATTTTTTTTCAACATCTCAAAATCATATATCTTTCCTGAATATCCCAAAATTCCTGCTACTGATTCTTTATAAGAAAGGCCCAACTGCAGTGACATCATCGTTCCCTGACTAAAGCCCATTAAAAATAAATCTTTTTTGTTTAACTTGTATTCTAAAAGTTGCTCTTCAACAAAATCATTTAATTTTACTAAAGCTGATTTAAATTCATCATTTATTTTTGTTGGTGATGTTTGCATTAAATCAAACCACTCGAATCCAGATCTATTTATTTGACAAATAGTTGGTGCATTAGGTGCAACAAAAGCTATGTCAGGTAAAAATCTTTGCCAGTATTCTCCAATAGATATTAAGTCGTTACAATCTGCTCCATAACCATGGGACAAAATAACTATTTTTTTTGTTTGTCCAGATACAGAATTTAACTTTTTATATTTAAGTCCCATAAAATCTTATCTATCATTATAAAGTATTTATGTTAATTATTTTGCATGAGTCAAAATACACTTAGCTTTTTTGGAATTTTAATCATCCTAGCAGTACTGGTTGTGCTTATCCGAGGCCTAAAATCTTTTTTTAAAGGTGGCGATATGGAAGAAAAAAGAAAAAGCAATAAGTTAATGCAACTAAGAATTTTTCTTCAATTTTGTGCAATAGTAGTTCTGATGGCTCTTGCTGCGATATACGGAAAATAGTTTAATAATTTTTAATCCAATCAATAAATTTCTTATCCGAAAAATCTATTGCCCCCACTACTCTAGAAAATTCTTTGCCTTGTTTATTTATTAATATAGTTGTCGGCAAGCCTCTTAGACCAAGACCTTTTACCACCCTTAACTCTTTATCGAAAAGACTGTCAAAATTTTTTATGTTTAATTCATCTAAAAAAAATTTCGATTTTTCATAACTAATGGACTCAACATTAACAGCAATCATTTCAACTTGGTCCTTACCTAAGATATCAATCATTTGATCTAAAGAAGGCATTTCTTCTTTACAGGGTGCACACCAAGTAGCCCAGAAATTTATTACAGTTATTTTCTTATTAAAAATCACTTCTACATCCTTGCCTGATTTTTTATCTTCAAGCATAAGCGTAGGTAAATCTTTTAGTTTTTCATGAAGAACTATGTTCTTAAAAGGAACTTGGATATTTTGTTGAGATAAGCAATAATTAGTAATAAGTAAGAATAAAAAAACAAAAATAGTTAACTTTTTGTAAAAAATTGTAAAAGAATTCATTTTAAGTAACTATAATATTTTTAAATGAAAAAAACAAAAAAAAACTCTGTTTGGGGAACTAGAATGAACAAAGTAGTTTCCTCCGTACTACAGAGTGCAAACTCATCCATAGAAATAGATAAAAGACTTTTCCAAGAAGATATTAATGGATCAATTGCACATTGTACGATGCTTGCAAAGCAAAAAATTATTGATGTAACAAAGTCCAAAAAAATTATCGCTGGACTAAAAAAAATAGAACAAGAAATTCAAAAAAATAAATTTATATTTAAAACAAAACATGAAGATATTCATCTAAACATAGAAAAAAGACTATTTGAAATCATTGGAACAGATGCTGGTTTTTTACATACTGCAAGATCAAGAAATGATCAGGTAACAACAGATTTTAAATTATGGATTAAGAAATCATCAAATGAAATTAAAAATTTGCTTAATATCTTAATTAAAAATTTTTTAAATCTCGCGGACAAAAATACCGATATTATAATGCCTGGTTTTACTCACTTAAAAAATGCTCAGCCTGTTTTATTTTCTCACTACTTGCTGGCTTATGTTGAGATGTTCAAAAGAGATATTGTTAAATTCAATAATGTTATAAATAACTTAAATGAAAACCCGTTGGGTGCTGGAGCATTAGCTGGAACTTCATATAATATAGATAGACACTTAACATCAAGACTTTTGGGATTTAGTAAGCCAACTCAAAATTCAATCGATTCCGTATCAGATAGAGATTACGCAATTGAATTTTTATTTGCTTCCAGTTTGTGTGCCATGCACCTATCAAGACTAGCAGAAGAAATTATACTTTGGAATTCAGATTTAATAAATTTTATTGATATTGAAGATAGTTTATTGACAGGATCTTCTATGATGCCACAAAAAAAAAATCCAGATTCTGCAGAGCTAATTAGAGGCAAAACAGGCGGTATTTACGGAAATTTAAATTCCTTACTGATTACAATGAAAGGTCTGCCTCTTTCTTATTTCAAAGACATGCAAGAAGATAAGGCTGCGGTGTTTAGTGCTTATGATAATTTAAAATTAAATCTTTTATTAGCAACTGAGTTGATTAAGGGAATAAAGCCAAACAAAAAAAAATTATATGAAGCTGCATTAAAAGGCTTTACGACCGCCACCGATTTTGCTGATTATTTAGTAAAAAAAGGTATCTCATTTAGAGAGGCATATAAAAAATCGGCTCAATTAGTTAATATTGCTGAAAAAAGCAATAAAAGGCTAGACCAACTTGATTTTACAATTATCAAAAAAATTGACCCAGTTATTGAAAAGGATGTGATGAACGTTTTTGATATTAAAAACTCTATTGAAAAAAAGATTTCTTTCGGCGGTACAGGTAGAAAAAATGTTATTAATATGATTAAAAAGATTAAAAAAGAGTTTAAATGAAAAAAATAATCTTTGTAGTCATATCTTGTATATTAATTTTTGCTTGTGGGAAAAAAGGACCCCCTATTTATAAAGATAATAAAGCAACATCTGTTCAAATACAAAAGCTACTTTCCTAAAAATGAAAGCAATAAAATATAGAGGTAATAATCTCTATTTAGAAAACGCCCCTATAGAAAAAATTACAAAAAAAATTATTACTCCTTTTTATTTATATTCTTTAAAACAAATAAAAGATAATTTTAATTATTTTCGTAACTCCTTTAAACAAACAAATCCATTAATATGTTTTTCGGTAAAGTCTAATCCAAATTTAACAATTTTAAAAAACCTTAAAAAACTTGGGTCTGGTACTGATGTTGTATCTATGGGTGAATTACAAATTGCTTTAAAAGCGGGGATTGATCCAAAAAAAATTGTTTTTTCTGGAGTTGGAAAAACAACTGAGGAGTTAGATTATGCCATTACTAAAGATATACTACTAATTAATGCTGAGTCAGAGAATGAAGTTAATGAAATTACGAAAATAGCCAAAAGAAAAAAATGTAAAGTAAAAATAGGCCTTAGACTAAATCCAAATATAGAGGCCAAAACTATAAAAAAAATCTCTACAGGAGGTAAAAGTGATAAATTTGGCATTAGTTTAGAACATTGTTTGGATATTTTCAAAAAAAATATAAATAATAATAATATTTCAATAGAGGCTCTCAGCGTTCACATAGGAAGTCAAATAAAAGAAATAATTCCATTTCAAAAAACATTAAATCTCATTGATAAATTTATTCAAAAATTAAAAGAAAATAAAATTAATATTAAGTATTTAGACCTTGGTGGGGGTATGGCCATTCCTTATTCAGATACAGAAAAAAAATTCAATTTAAAGAAATATGCCTCCATAGTTTATCAATTTAATAAAAAACATAAATTTAAAATTATTTTTGAGCCAGGACGATACCTATCTGCAAATTCTGCTCTATTAGTTACAAAGGTAATTTATATAAAATCTATTCACGATAGAAATTTTGTAATTATAGATGCAGCAATGAATGACTTAATGAGACCAGCTTTGTATGGAGCAAAACACGAGATAGTACCAGTACAAAAAATTAAAAGTAAATTTAATAAAAAAATAGAATTTGTTGGTCCTATTTGTGAAAGTACAGATAAATTTCTTACTTATACAAATTATCCTAAGTTAAACCAAGGTGACTTTGTGTGTTTCACTAACGTAGGAGCATACGGCAGGTCTTTATCATCTAATTATAACATAAGACCACTTCCAGCAGAGATAGCTGTTTATAAAAACTCTTATCGAGTGATAAGACCTAGACAAAAGCTGCAAGATCTTATCAAATAAAAAGTTGTGAATTTTATTCGTTCTTTAATATTTAATTTACTTACATATGCTGCGATTATAATCGCATGTATAATTGCTATCCCAATGCTTGCTCTACCAAGAAAGATTTTTTTAAGCAAATTGTCATATTATTTAGGATTATACTTACTTTTAATAACTAAAATTGTGCTACAAACTAAAGTTGAATTTAAAGGGCTTGATAAAATTCCAAAACACAAAAAATTCTTTATAGCTTCGGCCCATCAATCAATGTTTGAAACTTTTATTTATAATTTTTTAATTCCAGACTGTACCTTTATTATCAAAAAAGAATTGTTATCAATTCCATTATATGGACTTTATTTAAGAAAATTAAAATACGTTGCCATAAATAGAGGTAAAGCATCTAGAGAAAATTCAGATTCTTTTGATCAAGTTTTTGATCTTGTTCTTAAGAGTAATAGAACATTAATTATATTCCCTCAAGGAACTAGAGTTAAATTTGATGAACAGCCTCCACTAAAGAAAGGCGCAAGCAGAATTTATCAAGGATTAAATATAGCTTGCTTACCAGTAAAACTAAATACTGGAGTCGTCTGGCCCAAAAATAGTTTTTTTAAATATCCTGGCATAATTACTTTTGAATTTAAAGATTTGATTGAACCTGGGTTAGATAGTGCCTCGTTTACAAATCAGTTAGAGAACTCTATTTATAACTAATTTTTTCTTCCAAAATTAGGAACTTTAGTATCTTGGCCAGTTTGAATTATTTTTTTCCTGATATTTCTGGTATTTTTAAAGATAGTAAATAATTTATTTTTATTTTCATTTCTAATTGCCATTTCTAAATTTTTTAGATCTTTATTGAATTTTTTTAACATAAATAAAATTTGTTTTTTATTGCTAATTACAATATCTCGCCACATTGTAGGATCTGAGGATGCTATTCTTGTAAAATCTCTAAAACCGCTGGCGCTAAATTTAATAACTTCAGATTTAATTTTTTCTTCTAATCTGGAAGCGGTTCCTACAATATTATAAGCTATTAAATGGGGAATATGACTAGTAATCGCCATAATATTATCATGACTTTGGGCGCTCATAGAGGTCACTTTACTTCCAAACTTTTTCCAGATTTTCTCTATTTTTATTTTTTGTGTTTTTTTTGTTAATTTAGATGGAGTAATAATAAACCATCTATTCTTAAAAAGACTCAAGAATCCAGATTTTGGTCCACTCTCCTCCGTACCAGCAATTGGATGCCCAGGCACAAAGCAGAGATTTTTAGACAGGATTTTTTCTGCTAACTGAACAACGTTTAGTTTAGATGATCCAACGTCTGTAATTATTGCATCTTTATTAGCACTTTTGTTAATGGCTAAAAATATTTTTTTATAAGTACTAAGTGGAGAACAAATAAAAACTAAATCAGCATTTTTAAGGCTCGTTTTAACATCTGATGTTATTTCATTAGCAAGTCTTAGAGATTTCACTTCTTTTTGTGCACTTTTAGAAATATCGCAAGCGCTTATTATTTTTGATAATTTATATTTCTTAATTTCTCTAGCAATTGAAGAACCGATTAATCCAAAGCCAATTATTGAAACTTTTTTAAACATTAAAAAAATCTATCTATAAGTTTAATAAACAATTTACTTTCTTGCGTATTACCAACCGTAACTCTTAGACTATTTTTAATTTTATAATTATTCATTTTTCGCAGTATAACTCCGGACTTAGCAAATTTATTAAAAATATTATTTGCGTCATATTTTTTACTAAATTGCATCAAAAAAAAGTTAGCATTTGGTAAATTACATTTAATATTTTTTTCTTTTAATTTTTCAAAAATTTTTTTACTCCAAAATTTGTTATGACTTATATTTTTTTTTAACCATTTATTATCTTTTAGTGCACTTACACCAGCTAACTCAGCAGCAGTTGTAATGTTAAATGGTGGCTTATAGGTTAATAGCGAGGAAATAATTGATTTTGAGGAATAGCCCCATCCCAACCTTAAACTTGCTAATCCATAAATTTTTGAAAATGTTCTTAAGACTAAAACATTCTTGGCATTTTTAAAGATAGACAATCCTGAGCTATAATCTTTTTTTTGAACATACTCCCAATAAGCATCATCCACAACTAACAACACATTGGTGGGAATTCTTTGTTGTAAATACCTCAGCTCATTTTTAGTTAAATAAGTGCCTGTAGGATTGTTGGGATTTGCTAGAAATATAATTTTTGTTTTTTTTGTTATGCAATTCAAAATTGAATCTGTGCTTATTTTAAAATTATTCTCTTTAGCAAAAATAACTTTTGCTCCATTAATTTGCGCATAAATTCTGTACATTAGAAAACTAAATTCAGGAACTATTACCTCGTCTCCCTTTTCCAAAAAAGCCTGACATGCAAAACTAATAATTTCATCTGAACCAGAACCAATAATTAACTGATTGCTTTTCACATTAAATATTTTTGATAGCTGCTTTTTAATTAAACTACTATTTGAGTCTGGATATTTAAAAATTTTTTTTTTTATTTTATCTATTGCTTTTGTAGCGGCTGGTGAACAGCCCAAAGCAGACTCATTAGATGATAGTTTAATTGGGTTTGTAATACCGGGTATCTTCGAAAGCCCTCCTTCGTATCTTTGGATAATTACTTTTTTAGCTTTTGGAAAGTTCATCTTACAATTATTAATTATTTTCTTCATACAATAACTCTAAACGTTTATCAAAAAAACATTAGCTATTTGACATTAAAATTATCATTTAGTACAACTTCATTCGCTGATTTAACCAAATTGCGGGCTGAAACTGCTAAAGAGGAACCATCGCTTATGATGGTTAAAAATTGATGAATTTAAACTTTTCAAGTATTAAAAAAATTAAAATAGAAAAACCACTTCTATTAGATTGCGGCGTTACTTTGAATGGATTTAATCTTGCCTACGAGACATATGGTAAGCTTAATGAGAAAAAAAATAATGCAATTTTAGTTTTTCATGCACTTTCAGGTGACCAGTTTGTAACTGAAACAAATACAGTTACTAATAAAGATGGCTGGTGGAATCTAGCGGTCGGCAAAGATAAATCTATTGATACAAATAAATATTTTGTAATATGTGCGAATGTAATTGGTGGATGCATGGGAAGCACCGGTCCTAAAGAAATAGATCCAGCAACTGGTAAACCTTACGGTTTAAATTTTCCTGTAATTACCATTAAAGATATGGTTTCAGCTCAAGCTCATTTGCTCGATTATTTTGGAATAAGAAAAACGTTAGCTGTACTTGGAGGCTCTATGGGTGGAATGCAAGCTTTGCAATTTTGCACCCTATTTCCTGAACGTACTTATGCATCAATTCCGATAGCTTGTGCCGCAAGTCACTCTGCACAAAATATTGCATTTAATGAATTGGCTCGTCAAGCCATTATGGCTGATCCAGAATGGGATAATGGAAACTATTTAATATCTGGAAAAGTTCCCAGAAAAGGTTTGGCAATTGCCAGGATGGCTGGACATATTAGTTATTTATCAGAGCAAGGATTGCAAAATAAATTTGGAAGAAAATTACAAAAACAAACAGATGTAAAATTTACATTTGATGCAGATTTTGAGGTTGAAAGTTACCTTAAATATCAGGGCTATTCATTTGTAGATAGATTTGATGCGAATTCATATCTCTACATAACTAGAGCTATGGATTACTTTGACTTATACAAACAAAATAATGGAAATTTATCTAAAGCTTTTGATGGATCAAAAATTAAATACTGCATAATTTCTTTCTCGACAGACTGGCTGTATCCAACCTCGGAAAGTAAAAAAATTGTTATTGCATTAAACTCCATAGGTGCTGAAGTAAGCTTTGTTGAAATAGTTTCTAATAATGGTCACGATTCTTTTCTGGTAGATGAACCAGCTTTTTTTAACACCTTAAAAGGATTTATTGATTCAACATATGAGGAATTTAAAAATGAAATTTGAAGATGATGTTTTGGCAGGATTGATCGATATCAACTCTAGAGTGCTTGATGTGGGTTGCGGTGATGGTAATTTGTTATTACATCTTAAAAAAAATAAAAAAGTAGATGGTCGTGGAATAGAAATAGACCAAAAAAAAGTTCAAGAAAGTGTCGCAAAAGGTTTGGCAGTTATCGAAGGTGATGCAGAAAAAGATTTAATAAGTTATCCAAATAGCTCCTTTGACTTTGCAATTTTAAATCAATCTCTTCAACAATTCTACGATCCCCGAAAGGTCATGAACGAACTTTTAAGAATTGCAAAAAAAGCTATTATAACAATTCCAAATTTTGGTTATTGGAAAGTTCGACTTCAACTAGTATTGCGAGGTACAATGCCAGTTACTAAAAATCTTCCATATACATGGTATAACACTCCCAATTTGCACATGTGTACAATTAAAGATTTTTACAATCTTTGCAGGTTAGACAATATCACGATTGAAAAATCTATTTCTGTAAGTTCGGACAAAATAAGCAATATTCAAAGAGGAAATTTAGAAATTAAAAATCTTCTTTCTGAAATTGGAATATTTTTAATAAAAAAATAAACTATTTAGTTTTATTAACTACTTTTATTTTATTTAAGAAAGGTACGCGTTGTTGTGTTGAAGTTGCATATAATCTTTTTTTGGCAGCACATATATATATTCCATTAAAAAATTTCCAGAAATAAGATCCTACTTTTTCAAATAAAAATTTATTTTTTTGAATTAAAGATAAATTCCAAGGGGGGAAATAAATCAATCTTTCAATAAATAGTGTTTCAAAAAAATTGTCTTCAAACATATGGTGTATTTTATTTTTAGAAAAACCAAATCCTGAAGAAAAAGGACTCTTCGAAGAATGGTTCCAAGAAGATTTTTTGTTTGGCAAAATAATATAAATTGTTCCCTCTGGTGAAAGAACTCTCCACAATTCTCTAAGATTTTTCTTTAAATTATTTACATTTTCAAGATAGTGAATAACCAACATGTGATCAAAAAAATTATCTTCAATTGGAAATTTTTCTTCATCAAATAATATATTAACACAATCTTCGCTTGTTAAATTTTTTCCTATACCTATTTTTTCAGATGAAAAATTAAATATTCTATTATTTTTTTTCTGTATCAAATCTAAATAAGGATTTCCGTAACCAAAAAAACCTACAATTTCTTTTTCATGAAGGTAAATGTGTTTTTTTAGTTTTGATGATACAAGATACTTGAGACTTTCACCTAAGTCAGATCGGTAAAATTTTTCAAACTCACTATAATCTTGATACATAATTATTTATATAATACAAAAAAAAATAAATGATTGTAAATCTAATTCCATGTTTGGCTGATAACTACTCTTACTGCATCATCGACGCAGTAAACAAAAATATTATCTTAATTGATCCTGCAGAGTTTGGTGCGGTTGATAATTTTTTAAAAAAAAAAAATTTAGTTCCTAATTATATCCTAAATACACATCATCATTCTGATCACGTTGGTGGAAATATTTTATTAAAACAGAAATATAATTGTAGTATATTAGGATTTGCTGCTGATAAAGATCGAATACCAGGTATTGATATTTTTTTAAAAGACAAAGAAACGACAAAAATAGGAAACCTAGAAATAGAAACTCATCACGCTCCTGGGCATACTTCTGGGCACGTTTTTTATTATTTAAGAAATGAAAAAATAGCTTTTGTGGGAGATATTGTTTTTTCATTAGGTTGCGGAAGGGTATTTGAGGGGACAATGAATCAAATGTATCATTCGATTAACAAAGTTAAGAATCTAGCACCTGAAACTAAAATATTTTGTGGACATGAGTATACAAAATCAAACTTAAATTTTTGTATGTCGATTGACAAAAATAATAAAGATTTAAAAATAAAAGAACAAATTATTTTAGATCAGAGAAAACACAATATACCAACTATACCAACCACAGTCATGGATGAGCAAAAAACAAATATTTTTTTTAGACTTGATGATACAAAAATTAGAAAAGCTATTTCACTTGAAAACGCAACCGAACTAGAAGTCTTCTCAAAACTAAGGAAACTTAAGGATAATTTTTAGTTATTTACTATCTAACGCCTTGACATGGTAAGCTTGCTGGATATATTGCCCCTACTTTAAAAAATACATTATGACATTTGCAGTAATTCATACAGGTGGAAAACAATATAAAGTTGCAGCAAACGATACCCTGCGTCTAGAAAAGCTTTCCGTGGAGGAGGGTCAGGTTGTTAATTTTGACCAGGTTTTGCTTACAAACAAAGATGATGACATTGAAATTGGACTACCCATTTTAGAAGGTGCAAAAGTTGAAGGAAAAATAGTTAAGCAAACAAAAAATAGGACTGTCATAGCTTTTACCAAAAGAAGAAGACAAAATTCTAGAAGAAGAAAAGGTCATAGACAAAAAATTTCTGTAGTTCAAATTACTAAAATTTTTGGTAAAAATGGAAAACTTTTATCAGAGGCCACATTGGAACCAAAAACTACCAAAGTTGAAGTAAAAAAGAGTAAAGAAAAGATTGAAAATATAAACAAATAAGTGATATAAAAATTATACTATGGCAACAAAAAAAGCTGGTGGATCAACACGAAACGGCCGAGATAGCGCAGGAAGAAGACTTGGTGTCAAAAAATATGGCGAACAAGTTGTTATACCTGGAAATATCATTTTAAGGCAAAGAGGGACAAAAATGCATCCAGGTTTAAATGTTGGTATGGGAAAAGATCACACTATCTTTGCAAAAGTAAGTGGAAGAGTTAAATTCCAAACCAAAAAATTTGGAAAAACCTACATTTCAGTCATCCCTCACTAAGTAATCAGTTCTTTTTTTAAGAACTAATCATCGTATAATTTCTCAATTATGAAATTTTTAGATCAAGCTAAAATTTATGTTAAAGCTGGGGATGGAGGTAATGGTCTAGCTAGTTTCCGAAGAGAAAAGTTCGTAGAATTTGGTGGACCAAATGGTGGCGATGGAGGTTCTGGTGGATCAGTAATCCTAAAAGCGGTAAATGGATTAAATACTTTAATAGATTTCAGATATGCGCAACACTTTAAAGCTACGAATGGAGAAAAGGGAGGATCAACAAACAAAACTGGTCATGGAGGAAATGATCTATATCTACGTGTTCCTCTTGGAACCCAAGTATATGCTGAAGATAAGAAAACTTTAATTTATGATTTTACAAAAGAAAATGAAGAGTTTATTTTGGCAAAAGGAGGTTTGGGAGGTGCTGGTAATACAAAATTTAAGAGCTCAACTAATCGAGCACCAAGAAAATTTACAAAAGGAAAAGAGGGAGAAGAAATTTGTGTTTGGCTTGAACTTAAAATTATAGCAGATGTAGGATTAATTGGATTTCCAAATGCTGGAAAATCTAGCTTTCTTTCAATTTCTACCAGAGCTAGACCAAAAATTGCAAACTATCCCTTCACAACTTTAAATCCGAATCTTGGAGTTTTGCAAATTGACGATAAAGAAATTGTTTTGGCTGATATACCTGGATTAATTGAAGGTGCGCACAAAGGTGTGGGATTGGGTGACCAGTTTCTTAAGCATATAGAGAGATGTAAAAGTTTATTGCATATTATAGATATTAATGAGGAAGATTTGATTACTAATTACAAAATAATAAGAGAAGAACTTAGACAATATAGTGAGCAATTATTAAAGAAAAGAGAGATTGTGGTGTTTAACAAAATAGATTTATTAGAGGAAAAAGAAAAAAATGAAAAACTTAAAAAATTTAAAACTTTTTTTAAGAAAAAATTTTTTGAAATTTCAATTCTTAACAAGCAAAATATTAATTCTGTTTTAAGGGCCTTGTAATGAATATTCTAAATTCTAAATTAATTGTTATTAAAATTGGCTCTTCAACACTAGTAGATCAAACTGATAATTTTAATAATATTTGGATTAATAAATTAATCGATGATGTTTATTTTCTAATTCAAAAGAAAATAAAAATAATAATAGTAACATCAGGAGCTATTGCTCTGGGTTGTAAAATATTAAAAAAAAATAAAAAAAAATTAAAGCTTAAAGAACACCAAGCTGTTGCTGCTGTTGGCCAAATAGAGTTAATGAATATATTTAAAAAATCTTTTTTAAGAAAAAAATTAAAAATTGGACAAATTTTGCTTACTCTTGAAGATACTGAAAATAGAAGAAGGGCTTTAAATGCTAAAGATACTATCGCTAATTTGTTTGAAATGGGAATTGTTCCAATAGTTAATGAAAATGATACTACTGCAACGACTGAAATTCGTTATGGCGACAATGATCGCTTAGCCGCTAGGGTTGCTCAAATAACGAATGCTGACACCCTTATTATGCTTTCAGATATTGACGGTTTATATTCTAAAAATCCAAATCAATTTCAAGACTCTGTGTTTATAGAAAAAGTTACAGAAATTAATAAAGCAATAGAAAAACTTGCAACAAAAAGTATTAGTGACTACGGATCTGGCGGAATGATAACAAAAATTGAAGCTGCAAAAATTTGCATGGACTCTGGTTGCCATATGCTAATTAGTTCTGGAAAGGTTAATAATCCTATTCAAAATATATTAAATAGAAAAAAGTACACTTGGTTTGTTCCTAAAATAAATTTATACAACGCTAAAAAAAAATGGATTATGGGGACTATTAAAACTAAAGGAACCATTATAGTTGACCAAGGAGCTGCTGTAGCGCTTTCTGCGGGTAAGAGTTTACTACCTGTTGGAATTGTTGATCTCACAGGCTCTTTTCAAAGAGGAGATACTGTTTCTGTAGTTGATATAAATAAAAAAAAAATTGGTCTAGGTGTGACTTCTTATTCAAGCGATGATGTTAAAAAAATCAAGGGATTAAAAAGTGATCGTATTAACAAAGTTCTAGGATATTCTTCACGTGGAGAAGTAATTCATATAGATAATTTGGTGAGAGATAAAAAAAATGAAAAAAAATAAATATCTAGATGAGCTTGGCAGAAAAGCTAAGGTTGCATCCGAGTCTGTGGCTAAGCTGAAGGAAGAAAAAAAAAATAAAATATTGAATGATTATATTCAAGAAATCAAAAAAAATAAGAAAAAAATTTTAAACGCAAATGCTCTGGATATTAAAAGAGCAAAAATAAACAAAATTAAAGAAAATATAATTGAAAGATCGATATTAACAAATGACCGTATAGAATTGATCATTAAATCTATTAGGGAGGTAATTAAACTCAAAGACCCTACTAAAAGAATTGTTAGCTCATGGAAAAGACCTAATGGCCTAACGATACAAAAAATTACTATGCCAATTGGTGTGATTGGAGTTATTTACGAGGCAAGACCAAATGTAACAACCGATATTTCAATTTTGTGTTTTAAGTCTGGAAATTGTGCAATTTTACGCGGTGGTACAGAGGCATTTTATTCAAACACAATTCTTTCTAATTTATTTAGAAATGTTTTAAAAAAAAATAAAATTAACCCTGATTGTGTACAATTAATAAATAAAACGAGTAGAGACCATGTTGATTATTTATTATCTAACATGCAATCTTATATTGACGTAATAGTTCCTAGGGGAGGAAAAAGTCTCGTGAAAAAGGTTTTAGATTTATCAAAAATTCCTGTAATTGGTCACCTAGAGGGTCTTTGTCATACATATGTAGATTCTGATGCACCTATAGAGATGTCAAAAAAAATTATTTTAAATGCAAAACTACGAAGAACCAGTATTTGTGGAGCGACTGAAACTTTATTAATACACAAAAAAGTTTTAAGAACACATCTTATTCCAATATTAAACCTTCTTAGTAAAAATCAATGTAAAATTATTGGGGATCGATTAGTAAAAAAGTATTTTACTAATGCAATTCTTGCAACTGAGAAAGACTGGAGAACTGAATATTTGGACTCTATTATCTCTGTAAAAGTAGTGAACAGCATTGATGATGCAATCTCTCACATAAAAAAATATGGAACAAACCATACGGAAGCAATTATAACGCAAAACAAGAAAAGTGCTCAAAAATTTTTAGAAGAAGTAAGTAGCTCAATTGTTATGCATAATACATCAACGCAATTTGCGGATGGTTATGAATTTGGCTTTGGCGCAGAAGTAGGAATATCTACAAACAAGCTTCACCCAAGAGGACCTGTGGGGCTAGAACAGCTAACTACCTATAAATATGTAGTTAAGGGCAACGGACAAATTAGAACTTGATTACAGATATTTATAAAAATATCGGAATTTTAGGAGGCACTTTTGATCCCCCCCACAAAGGTCATGTTTATATTTCAAACTTAGCAATAAAAAATTTAAGATTAGAAAAATTATTTTGGACTGTTACTAGACAAAATCCTTTAAAAAAATTTATACCTTCTATATCAGAGAAAAAAAGAATTTTTTTATGTAAAAAAATAATAAAAAAAAACTCTAAAATTAAAATTTTGAATACAAAAAATATAAAAAAGCCTGATTTAACAATTAATATTATTAAATCTGTCAAAAAGACACTTAGCAACAAAGTTCAACTATTCTTCATAATTGGTGCAGATAATTTAATTGATTTTCACAAATGGCAAAATTATAAAAAAATATTTGAGCTTTGCACAATTGTAATAATAAATAGGCCTGGATATAAAAAGCTAGCCATGAAATCTTTAGCTGCAAAAAAATTTGCTAATTTCAAAATAAATATTTCGATTTTAAAAAAAAGGAGAGTAAAAAAAAATGAGTGGATTTATGTCAATAATAAAGGTTTAAATCTTTCTTCTTCGAGATTAAGAATTAGTCTATAAAGAACCCTAATTAAATGCCAATTTCAAAAAAAACAAATCTTGTATCTCAAATAAAAAAAATACTGGACGACAATAAAGCAACAAATATCGTTACTATAGATCTAAAAGATAAAAGTTCTATCGCTGATTATATGATTGTAGCAAGCGGTACTTCTTCAAGACACATACAAGCTGTTTCAGAAATAACTGCGCACGAGTTAAAAAAGTTAGGTATAAAAAATTGTACAATCGAAGGAAAAGAAAGCGATGACTGGAAATTAATAGATGCTATTGAGATTATAATTCATATATTTCATCCTGAAAAAAGGGCGCTATATAATTTAGAAAAAATGTGGGAAGATATCCTTCCTAAGCAAAATATCTCTGTGTAATGAAAGTCACAATTTTGTGTGAAGGAAGAATTAACAAAAGTCCTGAGAGAGAATTGTGTGAAATGTATCAAAAAAGAATTAATTTAATAAAAAAAAGTGGATTTAGCAGTTTTAATATAAAGCACTCTACAGCCAAAGAAATTATTAAAATAATTAAAGAAAAAAATGTTCATAAAAAAATATTAATTTTAAGTGAAGAAGGAAAGCTTTACTCAAGCACTGAGTTTACCCAAATGATATTAAAAAATTTAAATAATAATATAAAAGATTTGTATTTATTAATAGGTAAACCTGAGGGTGTTTCTATGCAGCCTGCAAATTGCGAAAAAATATCATTAAGTAAATTAACTTTTTCACATTCTTTATCGAGAGTAATTTTGTGTGAACAATTTTATAGGTGTGCTACAATTGTAACAAACCATCCTTATCACAAGTATTAGATAGTTATGAAATTTTTTTTTAAGTTTGCATTGTTGCTCTTTATATTAATTTCTCAAAGCTCTAGTGCAAAAAATAATAATACTTTATATGAAAAATTAGATTTATTTTCTGATGTATTGGAAAAAATTAATAAGGAGTATGTTAAAGACGTAGATCAAAGTGAAGTTATTGATGCAGCAATTAATGGTATGTTGCAGTCTCTTGATCCTTTTTCATCCTACATGAGTCCAGAAAGTTTTAAAAACATGAATGTAGATACTAAAGGAGAATTTGGTGGACTTGGAATCGAAATTACAATGGAAAAAGGTTTCGTAAAAGTTATTTCTCCCATGGAAGACTCGCCCGCTGATCGTGTTGGTATAAAACCGGGTGATTATATAATTAAAATTAATGATAAACAGGTCAAAGGTCTTAACATAATGGAGGCTGTAAATTTAATGAGAGGCAAAGTTGGTACCTCTATCAAAATAACTATAAGACGTGAAGACGTAGATGATGATTTATCATTCACCATTGTACGAGATATTATAAAAGTAAGGGAAGTTACTTCTGCTATCAAAGAAGAAGTTGGGTATCTAAGGCTTAGAGCTTTTAATGAACAAAGTTATGATCAATTATTATCCAAAATAAAAGACCTTTCAAAGACTAACAAAGATATAAAAGGATATATTTTAGACTTAAGGAACAATCCTGGAGGACTACTTTCACAAGCAGTTAAAATTAGTGATGCTTTTTTGGATAGTGGTGAAATTGTTTCTATTAGAGGAAGAAACAAAGATGACATCAAAATCTATACTGCAAAAAAAGGGGATGTTTTAAATGGCAAGCCTTTAGTTGTGCTCATTAATAGAGGCTCTGCTTCTGCTTCAGAAATTGTTTCCGGTTCACTTAAGGACCATAAAAGAGCAATACTTCTTGGGGAAAAGACATTTGGCAAAGGATCTGTTCAGACCATAATACCACTTAAAGATAAGGGTGGACTCAGACTCACAACTGCTAAATATTATTTGCCGTCTGGAACCTCTATTTCAGAAATCGGTGTGGAACCAGATATTTCAGTTAAAGAAAATAAAACTGATTTTAAAATTAACGACGACAAAAAAGATAACCAGCTACAATACGCTTTAAATCTTTTTAGAGGATAAAATTTTATCAAATATGAGTAAACTACCATACAGACAGGGCGTTGGCATAATGGTTGTAAGTAAAGATAAAAAAATTTTTGTCGGCAAAAGAATTGATAACCAAGCAGCATGGCAGATGCCTCAGGGTGGAGTTGATAAAGAAGAAAATTTAGTTGATGCAGCTAAAAGAGAATTAAAAGAAGAAACAGGAATTTCAACAATAAAAATTATAAAAAAATCCAAAAAAATATATACCTACGATCTTCCTGATTATCTTTTGGGTAAAATATGGAAAGGAAAATATAAGGGACAAAAGCAAACTTGGTTTTTAGCAGAGTTTTTAGGAAAAGAAGACGAAATAGACTTAAATCAAAAAAAACCTGAATTTAAGAAATGGAAGTGGGTTAATATAGACGAATTACCTGATCTGATCGTACCATTTAAAAAAGAATTATATAAAGAATTGGTGGAAGAATTTAAATCTTTTATTTAACCGAAGTAAGTCGATTAACCTCTTCTTCGAATTTTCCTGCTAAAAAGATGTCATTATCACTCTGGTTTTCTTTTTGTATTTTTTCTTTAGATTTTTGCTTTAGTTGATCAATAGTAAAAGCATTTATTGTTGCAAGATCATAAATTTCTGAGGCCAAAATTGTTACAATATTATTATTAAACTCTAAAACTCCGTCAGCAATAAAGAATTTTGTTTCTTTATTTTTTGTTTCAATATTTATTGTACCAGGTTTAAGAAAGCTAATAATGGGTATATGGTTATGCAAAATTCCCATTTCTCCTTCAATCCCAGGAACTGTTACCGACACAATGTCGTTTTCTGAGAAAATCTTTTTTTCAGGTGTTACAATATCAACCTGGATAGTCTCATTCATTTTTTATTTTGATACCTCTTTTGCCATTTTGTCAGCTTTTTCCACTGCTTCCTCTATTGTTCCTACCATGTAGAAAGCTGCTTCTGGTAAGTGGTCGTATTCGCCCTTACAGATAGCTGCAAATCCTTTTATTGTAGAATCGAGGCTAACTAACTTACCTGGCGATCCTGTAAATACTTCGGCAACAAAAAATGGCTGAGATAAAAATCTTTGAATTTTTCTTGCTCTAGCAACAACCAGTTTATCTTCTTCAGACAATTCATCCATTCCTAAAATGGCAATAATATCTTGTAAAGATTTGTAGGTTTGTAAAATTTTTTGCACTTCTCGGGCAACTCTGTAATGTTCTTCTCCAACAACTCTTGGATCTAAAATTCTTGAGGTTGAGTCTAATGGATCTACGGCTGGATAAATTCCTAATTCTGCAATTTGTCTTGATAAAACTGTTGTGGCATCCAAGTGTGCAAAAGAAGTTGCTGGTGCAGGGTCTGTCAAATCATCTGCTGGAACGTAAATTGCCTGAACTGACGTAATTGATCCTTTGTCAGTAGAAGTAATTCGTTCTTGTAAATTACCCATTTCTGTTGCTAGAGTTGGTTGATATCCAACCGCAGAAGGAATCCTTCCAAGAAGAGCCGAAACTTCAGATCCAGCTTGAGTAAATCTAAAAATATTATCTACGAAAAATAAAACGTCTTGTCCTTCTT
>VTPP01000029.1 GCA_008638225.1 Pelagibacteraceae bacterium | reverse complement strand
TAATACAAATATAATATATCAATAATTAGTTATATGAATTTAAAAAAATACATAAGATCTATTCCTAATTATCCGAAACAAGGAATTTTGTTTAGAGATATCACGTCTTTGCTCGAGCATAAAAAAGCTTTTCATTTTACCATTCAAAAAATGAAAGAGATAAGTAAAAAAATTCCACACACTAAAATAGCGGCTATAGAATCTAGAGGATTTGTATTTGCATCGGCACTTGCTTACTTAAATAAAAAACCACTAGTGCTATTGCGAAAAAAAGGAAAACTTCCTGGCACCACTATTTCACAAAAATTTAAATTAGAATATGGAATGGACACTATTGAAGTTCATAAATCTTCTTTAAATAAAAAAGACAAAGTAATAATAGTAGATGATTTAATTGCAACAGGCGGAACCGCGCTTGCCGCCGCCAAACTAGTTAGTAAGTGCAAAGCAAAAGTTTCTGCTTTTATTTTTTTAATTGATTTATTTGATTTGCCTGGAACTAAGCTTTTACAGTCTCATGGATACAAAACTTATAAGTTAATTAATTTTCCAGGACACTAATCAATAATTCCAATTTTCTTTTGTCGGTAAATGATAAAGAGGCCGCTTCCGACAACAATCGAGGACCCAATAATCATATTTAGGGAAGGGATTTCATTAAAGAAAAAATAGCCATACATAATTCCCCAGATAATAACCGTGTATCTAAAAGTGGATGTCGTCGACATGGTTGCAATCTTAATTGTTGCAACAGCACAAATATAACCAAATGCTAATAAAATTGCTGAACAAACTATGAAAATAAATTCTTTGAACGTCATTGGCACAAAATGAAATAACATAAAAATTCCAAAAATAATGGTTACTACTAAAGAAGTTACAAAAGCGATTTGAATACTGTCAAATTTAAACTGAAATTGTCTGGTGTAAGTATCTCGGTATGCAATAAGTAAAGCAGCTAGTAACGGAAATATAAAAGCAAAACCAAATTCAAGTTTGGTTGGATTAATTACTATGACCACTCCTATAAACCCGATAATCACTGCACTCCATCTTCGCCAACCAACTGTTTCTTTTAAAATCATTGCTGCAGAAGCTGTAATGATAATAGGTGCAAGATTTAGAAGAACATATAAATCTCCAAGAGGCAAAGTGGCTAACCCTAAAAAGAAAAAAATAGCACAGCCTCCTTCAATGAAGCCTCGGATCCATAATTTTCGCGAACCAAGAATTATCTGCAATTCTAGTTGTTGTTGGAAGTATAATATAAGACCAATTAATAAGGTTGTGATAACTCCTCTAATAAAGACAATTTGCCCTAACACAGAAATATTATTGTCATGAAAAGATAAAATATATTTTACAAATGCATCATTCGATGCAAAGAAAAATTGAGAAAGCATCATGACAATGATGCCTTGAAGTTCTAATGGTAGATTATAATATTTTTTAAACACAACTAATTATGCAGCAAGTTTAACCTGCGTTTCTAGTACTCTTAAAGATAATACTAGTAAAGAGCATAACGGATGAAACTAATTTTGCTTAATGAAATCAATAATACTTTTTTTTAATATGTTGCTTATCACAATCGTGCCTTGGGCATTAGGATGAATACCATCAGCTTGATTTAATTCCGGCTTCAATGCAACTCCTTCTAATAAAAAGGGTATCAAGGGCGCATTATGTTTTTTTGCTAAAGCTGGATAAATATTATCAAAACTTTTTTTATAGGAACTGCCGTGGGAAGTTGGAGCTAGCATTCCTGCTATAATTAATTTAATTTTTCTCTCCCTGGCTATAGCAATAATGCCCTCTAAATTTTTTTCAGTTTCGTTAGGATTTATGCCACGTAACATATCATTTGCACCTAAACCTAAAATCATCAAATCAATATTTGGTTCAGCCAAAGTCCATTCAGCCCTACCTAATCCTGCAGAGGAAGTGCTGCCTGAAACACTGCCGTTAATAATTTGAATTTTGTATCCATCTTTTTGCAAACTATCTTGAAGAACAACTGATAAATGTTGCTCTGCTGGCAAACCATAACCTGCCATTAAACTATCTCCAAATAAGACAACCTTTTCTAGAGCATGAGCCTTTATGCTCACTAGACATAGTATCAATAGTTTAATAATTAAAGTTTTATTCATGTCGACACTTCTTAGCTTAAAAAAAGTTAATCTCAACTATCAAGCTGGTAAAGCTAGCATAAAAGTTTTGCAAGATATTACTTTGAAAACTAACAATAAAGAAACTATCTCTATTGTTGGTGAAAGTGGCTCGGGTAAAACCAGCTTAATCATGTTGATTGGAGGTTTGGAGAAAGCGACCTCTGGCACTATTTTTTTTCAAGATTACGAAATTACAAGATTAAGTGAAGACGAGGTCTCCAACATTAGACGAAAACATATTGGAATTATCTTTCAATCTTTTTATTTAATTCCTAATTATACTGCTGTAGAAAATGTTGCGTTAACTTTAGAATTAAACAAATTTAATAACCCACAAAAACAAGCAAAAGAACTATTAGATCGCTTTGGTCTTAAACATAGGTTTAATAATTTACCAAGCCAGTTATCAGGTGGTGAGCAACAAAGAGTTGCGATTGCACGCTCCATTGCTCTAAAGCCAGAACTGATTTTAGCAGATGAACCAACGGGAAATTTAGATAGTGAAAACTCAAAAATGATTGCAGATATTTTATTTAACTACGTTAAAGACGAGGGCACTTCGTTAATCATGGTAACACATGATGTGAAGTTAGCTAATCGGGCAAAAAGAAAAATTAAAATTAAAGATGGTAAAATTGTTTAAATCAATCGAGTTAAGCTTAATAATAAAATACGCTTTGAGAGATTTAAGTCGAAACTACAAAAAAATATCTAGTATTATTATTACTCTCTTTATTAGCTTATTTATTTTAAGTTCTATTTTAACCATTGAAGATAGTTTGAAAAAAGAACTTAATGATAATGCAAAGGCGTTATTGGGTGGTGATTTAGAGATTGATTATAATCGAACTAAAGGTAATCAGGAACTAATCAAGCAAGTGACTACTTTTGCAACTGTTTCACAGATGATTGAGTTTAGCACTATGCTTTCAACCACTGGTCGGGACAATAACAAATCACTATTTACCAGAATAAAAACAGTTGATGCAAAGTACCCTTTGTATGGAGAGGTTAAGTACAAGCCAGAAGGAGCACTTACTAGAATTCATCAAGAAAAAAATACAATTTTAGTTAATGAAAATATTTTTAAAACATTAAAACTAGCAATTAACGATTCTATTAAAGTACAAAATCAACTATTCACAGTTGTTGGGGTAATCAGTGCCGTACCAGATGTTAGCGGCTTTGTTACTTTTGGAGATTTTGCCATGGCCGGAGCTCAAACCTTAGAACTATTGCAATTAAATAACTTAGGAAGCTTCTTAAATCATGAATACAAAGTTCGTTTTAATGAACAAGATAATCCTAATGTAATAACCGCAAGAATAGAAAATTTATTTAAAGGTGATTCTAAAGTAACTTTGCGCTATCCTGAAAATTCAGCAAGCGGTTTAAAAAGAGTGATTAATAACTTTTCACAATTTTTATCACTGGTCTCAATTAGCGCCATGCTGATAGCAGGAATTGGAATTGCAAATACCCTGCTCTCTTTTATCAATCAAAATAATATGTCGATTGCTGTCCAAAAAGCATTAGGATTTTTTTCTTTGAATATTAAGGCTATTTATTATCTACAATTATTAATTCTTCTCCTAATCATTTCTATTATTGCCTATGGTTTAAGCTTTTTTCTTGTACCTATTGCTAATTTATATTTATCACAGGCTTTAGGACTAAATATCACCGCCGTTTTTTCACTTATAAATTTTATTAAAATATTTTTAGTTGGCTTGTTAGTTTTAGTTATTTTTTCGATCCCAACTATTAATGCCATTGATCAAGTACAAGCATCTAATTTATTTAGAAATGTCTTTCAGAATGTACAATTTTACTATTCTAAAAAATCTATATTTTTAAGTTTGGTATTGCTAGCTGTTTTAATGTTGTTATTTACCATAGGATCGGCCAGACCTGCCTATAGTATTGGCTACTTTGGAGCTTTTTTTTCCTGCCTGCTTATTTTTTTTCTATTATCCAAATTCATAATTTATTGTTTAAAGAAACTTAACATTAGTTCTAATATTTCTTTGCAAACCTCTATTAAAAATATTACTCAGGCAAAAAGTATAACTCCCATTACTATTATGTCGCTTGGTTTAGGAGTTACTTTATTATTAACATTAGCATTAGTTGGAACAAATTTTAAAAGAGAAATTGCTAAATCTATTCCTGAAATTGCACCTGATTACTTTTTTTTAGGAATTCAAAATAATGATTTAGATATATTTAAGAGCAATATAATTAAGATGGACAATTCAGTTGATTTAGAGGTAGTGCCGATTGTCTCTTCGGCAATTGTCAAAATAAACGGTATTGATCCTAATTCCTACATTACAGCTAGCAATGATAGTTACTGGGTAATTTCTCGGGAGCGTCGCTCCTCTTGGGTAGATAGTCCACCAGTTGATAATCCTATTATTGATGGAACTTGGTGGGATCTAACGAAACCAAATCGATTACAAATTTCTTTAGATGCAAAAGTTGCAAAAGACTTGAACATAAAACTTGGAGATACGTTTACTCTAAACATTTATGGCCGAGAAATTGAGGGAGATATTGTCAATTTTAGATTGGTCAATTACAGAGATTTAAGCATTAATTTTGCAATGCTCTTTAACCCTCAATATGCCAATACTATTCCTCACGAATATTTAGCAACTGCTAAATTTAAAGATGTATCTAAATTTAACGAAAGCGCCATGTTAGAACTATTGCCTAGTTTATCTATTATCAAAATTGCTGATTATTTATCTAAAGTTACCGCTATACTAAACAAAGTGTTTATAGCTGTAACCCTCATTTCTGCTATTACGATTGTTATTGGTTTGATTGTAATTTCAAGCGCAATTATTGTTCAAGGCAAAATAAAGGAGTTTCAAAATTTAGTTTTCAAAATTTTAGGTTTTTCTAAAAAAGAAGTAATTTTATCTTCCCTGATTGAGTTTGTGATTATTTTTTGCTCTGTCATCTTGATTGCCGTACTGTTTGCAGTAATAGGCTCTCGATTTATCATGCAAACAATATTTGATCTAGTTTGGAAATTTGATGTGACGATACTATTTTATCTAGCAAGTTCGATTGGTCTGATTACTTTGCTATTAATAATGCTAACTAATTTAAAATATCTTAATCCTAAAGTGTATCCACTTATAAGAAATCAATAACTTTTAACGTTATTATTAATTCTGTACTCTTAAATATCCACAACCTATTTTTTTCCATTTATTCTTTGTAATTAGTGATAATAATTATTTAACAATCTTAAAAAATATAAACAAAATGCTAAATGATATAGAAATTGCCCAGCAAGCAAAAATGAAGAAAATATCTGCTATCGCTAAAGATAGACTTGGTATTCCTGAAGATGAATTAGAGGCGTTTGGTCATTATAAAGCAAAAATTTCATTACCTTATTTAAATACATTAAAAGAAAAGAAAGACGGAAAATTAATTTTAGTTACTGCTATTAGCCCAACACCTGCAGGTGAAGGCAAGACAACAACTACTGTTGGTTTAGGAGATGCCTTAAATCTGATTGGAAAAAAAACCATGATCTGTTTAAGAGAGCCTTCGCTTGGTCCAGTATTTGGGATGAAAGGCGGAGCTGCTGGAGGTGGTTTTGCACAAATCGTTCCCATGGAAGATATCAATTTACATTTCACTGGTGATTTTTCGGCAATTGCCTTGGCGCATAATTTATTGGCTGCAATGTTAGATAATCATATTCATCATGGAAATGCTTTAAAAATTAATTTGAAAAGCATTCAATGGAAGCGTGTAGTTGATATGAATGATAGAGCACTGCGTAAAATTACAGTTGGTTTAAGTGACTCTAAAAACGGTTTTCCAAGAGAAAGCGGCTTTGATATTATAGCAGCTTCTGAAATCATGGCGATTTTCTGTTTGGCAACGTCCATGGAAGATTTAAAAAAACGATTAGGCCAGGTTGTGGTTGCTTATACAGAGGATGAAAAACCAGTTTTAGCTAAAGATTTACAAGCACACGGAGCTATGACGGTGTTATTAAAAAATGCACTAGCTCCAAATTTGGTTCAAACATTAGAAAATAATCCTGCATTCGTGCATGGTGGTCCTTTTGCCAATATTGCTCATGGATGTAACTCGGTAATTGCAACCAAAGCCGCTCTTAAGTTAGCTGACTATGTTGTAACCGAAGCTGGTTTTGGTGCAGACCTTGGTGCTGAAAAATTTATTGATATTAAATGCCGCAAAGCTGGTTTAAAGCCATCCGCAACTGTAATTGTTGCAACAGTTAGGGCCATTAAATATCACGGCGGTGCAGAATTAACTGAGCTTACTACAGAAAACCTAAATGCACTTGATAAAGGTTTGGTGAACCTAGAACGGCATGTTGAAAATATAACAAAGATTCATAATTTACCTTGTGTGGTTGCGATTAATAAATTCACAAGTGACACCTCTGCAGAAATTGAGTTGATTACACAAAGAATGAAAAAATTAAACGTAAAAATTGTGTTAGCTTCGCACTGGGCAGAAGGCGGCAAAGGTGCGGTTGAATTAGCAAAAACAGTTGTTGAAATATGTGAAACAACTTCACCAGCGTTGCAATTTGCTTACGAAGATAAAGACACGCTGATGGAGAAAATTAATAAAATTGCAAAAAAAATCTACAGAGCAAAAGAAGTAACAGCGGACGATACTATATTAGCTCAAATTAAAAATTTACAAGACAAAGGATATGGTCACTACCCTATTTGTGTTGCTAAAACACAAAGCTCATTTTCAACAGATCCAAAACTACGCGGGGCACCAACAGATCATATAATTCCTATACGTGAAATAAGACTAGCAGCAGGAGCTGAATTTATTGTTATGCTATGCGGCGGTATCATGACTATGCCTGGCTTATCTAAAGTTCCATCTGCAGAAAAAATTGATTATGTAGACGGAAAAGTTGTTGGACTATTGTAGTTTTGTTTATTCAGTACAAAATCAAGCCTAAACTAACTTAATCAACATTATGTTGGAAAAGTAATTGTTATGCACTTACCTCAATTTATAAAAAAAATTTTAACTATCCTTATTTTTTTTATCATTACAGGCTGTGGCATTGTCAACTTAGGTTATAATCGCCTTCCTTTTCTAACTCTTCTTGAATTAGATTCTATTTTTAATTTAACTGATGAACAAAAAAAAATAGTTCGTCCAGAATTAGATTCTTGGCTAGAATGGCATCGAAGTAATCATCTTCCGCAATATGTTAGTAAGCTAAAACAGTGGGAAAAATTGGTTATGCAAGATCTAACTCCTGGCCAATTTTGCTCAGAAATTGATTCAGCTCGAGTTTTGATTAATGAAGCCGCGATACAATTTATTCCAGCACTTACTCCTATTGCTAAAACTTTGACACCCTCTCAAATAGAGAATTGGAATAATTATCAAATAAAAAGAGATAAGGAATTTCTTGAGAGATTTAAGCAAGGAGCAAACGGTGAGATCATTAATGATGAAAGATTAAAAAAGGCTATCAGCCGGGCTGAGATGTTTTATGGAACATTAAGCATAGCTCAAAAAGAACAGCTGGCTAAACGATTAGAGAAAAGTGCGTTTAATGCGGAACAAGTTTTGCCTGAAAGAAAACGAAGGCATGCTGATGCAGTAAATGCTGTAACACTTATTCAAAAGGGGGCAGAACCTACCCAAACTTTAAAAAAAGTTTGGGATAATAGTCAGCAGTCGCCAAACCCAAGCTATGCACAATATTCTAAACAAATGTTGCAAGATGGTTGTGCTCAATTATCGGAGCTGCATAACAAAACAACTTCTGAGCAACGTTTAAATGCTGCACAAAAACTAAAAGGTTATGCAGATGATTTTCAAAGTTTAATTAAACCTTAAATAATTAGTAATCTATTATAGAAAAATTTTGGTAGCGGGAGGCAGACTTGAACTGCCGACCTCAGC
>VTPP01000028.1 GCA_008638225.1 Pelagibacteraceae bacterium | reverse complement strand
CCTCTTTAATATATCTTCTGACCATTTCTGTTGATTTATGACCTGTCATAGCCATAATACTTCTTTCATCCGCACCGGAAGCTGCTGTAGATGTTGCAAAACCAGATCTTAAGCTGTGCCCAGAATATTGTTTGTTGTCCAGACCTATTAGTCCAAGGTATTTTTTAACTATTAATGCTACAGTTTTATCGGAGTAGGGGAATAGCCTTTTTTCTGTAAAATTATCCGATGATGACATCCAATCCTTAACTGCTATTACAGGGCAATATTTGTTGTTTTTGAAGTAAGGTATGCCTTTAACCAATCCTTGACCGTATTGATCGTTTTTTGATTTTTTAAGTGTTATTTTTAAGCCCTCAGAAATGAACTCCAGATCAGATTTTTCTAAACTTACCAATTCTGACCTTCTAAATCCTCCTGCAAAACCTAACAAAATTATCGCTTTATCTCTTAGTGATTGTAAAGATTTATTTACTTGATTATTATATATTAAATCAATAATTTTATATAAATTGTTGATTAATAATGGTTTTTTTCCTTTTTGATAAGATCCAATTCTTCTTTTTATACCTATTAAATTTTCAATGATAATAGGATGCTTGATATCAACATGAAAACCTTTAATTTTGTGAATTACATTTATTGAAGCTAATCTCCTTTTTAAAGTGCTAAATTTACTTTTGCTGCTTAAATCAGTTATGTAAAGACTAATAACTTTAGGATTTGATGGTAGCGATTTAAAACCAAAATTAGAGCAAAATTTTTCAAAGTCGTAGAAATCAGATTTATATGCGCGCAAAGTATTAACAGATTTAGAACTTCCCAAATTATTGATAGTTTCTTTTTCAAGAATATTTAATTTATTAATTAATTCATTCATTTTCCGATAACCATTAATTATCGGAAATAATATAATTGTTTAAAATATATGTCAATAGCATAAATTGAAAATTATAATTTTAATAAATGATTTTAAAAGGAACAAACTTTCAGATTAAAGTCTGGCAATTCTTAAAAACTATACCAAAGGGTAAAGTAACAACCTATAAAAAAATAGCTAAAGCTATTGGATATCCTAAAGCAGTAAGAGCAGTAGCTAATGCCGTAGGAAATAATCCATATCCAATAATTATTCCTTGCCATAGGGTTGTGAGGGTTAATGGTACCATAGGTGGCTATAGCGGAATAGGTGGTATAAAGAAAAAAAAGGAACTTCTAAGAAAAGAAAATATTAAATTAAATCAGTTACTTAAATATATAAACTAATTTATAAATTAATAATTAGTAAATATAAATTGACTTAATATTGTTATTTAAAACCTGGATTAATTGATCCTGCGGACATGATAAATTTAGAAGCATCTTCAAAGCTCATATCAAGATAGATAATATCATCAGCTGGAACCATAAGTAAAAATCCACTGGTTGGATTTGGTGTTGTAGGTATAAAAACATTAATAAGATTTTTACCTTTTCCAATTTTTGTTGCAATCTCACCCTTGTTTTCTCCAGTTGAAAATCCAATAGACCATACTCCTATGCGTGGATATTCGATTAAAACAATTTTTTTGGATTTATTGTCTCCGGAAGCAAAACTTTTAGTAAATTGACCTACCCCATTATAAATTGATCTTAAAATTGGAATTTTATTCAATATTCTTTCCCAAAATGAGAGCAAAGTTCTTCCTATAAAGGTTAAAGATATCATTCCAATTAGGGTAATGATTAAGAAGGCTATTATAAATTCCAGACCAGGTATATTGAACGGAAGATATTTGTTCGGATTAATTTTTGCAGGTATTATATTTGGAGAAATTTCAACAATTAACACAGTTAAGTAAATTGTTATTCCAATAGGTATAAGGACCAAAACTCCAGTTAAAAAATAAGCTCTAATTCGAGATAAAAAAGTTTTTTTTGGCTCAATTTTAGACATAAATATTAAATAGATTTAAAATTATTCAATTAGTATAGTATTTTTAATATGAAAAGAAGAGATTTCTTAAAGTACATGGGTTATGGATGTTGTGGAACAATAATGTCTTGCTCTACAGCTCCTATTACAAATAGAAATCAAGTAACTTTTTTTCCAGAATCGGTAATTAATAGCCAAGCAGCTAGTGCCTATGCAGCTTTTAAGAAAAAAGCTAAATTAAGCGAAGATAAAGAAACTTTAAAATTAATAGAAGATATAGGATCTAAAATGAAAATTGCTATATCTACCTATTTTTCTAGTAAAAAACTAAACGATCCAACTAAAGACTATAACTGGGAATACATATTAGTAGATGATGATAAGACATTAAATGCATGGTGCATGCCCGGTGGAAAAATTGCAGTTTATACTGGAATATTAAAAGTAACTAAAAATGTAAATGGACTAGCAAACGTTATGGGTCATGAGATTGCGCATGCTGTAGCAAAACATTCTGTGGAAAGAGCAAGTGCTTCATTGGCTCTAAATGTTGGAACTACGGTGGCTGATATATTTCTGGGAGGTGCAATAGGTAGAACTAGAAATACAGTTGGGCGAACAACAGGTGTTGATATTTTGCAAGTTGGAATTTTTAACCCGTTTACCAGAACTCAGGAAACTGAGGCTGATTATTTAGGTTTAGCTTTTTGTTCTATGACAGGTTACGATTTATATGAGGGTATAGAATTGTGGAAAAGAATGAAAGAATTTAACAAAGGTAAAGAACCACCTCAATTTTTAAGTACCCACCCTTCTTCAGAAAATCGAATATCTCAAATTAGAAGCTGGATACCAACAATAAGAAAAAATTTTCCTAAGATTGATAATATTTAAATTTGTCGAACACTTTATCTAGACAAGCATCACAAGTAACTTTTGATTTATTTCTATAAATTTCAGGAAGAACTTTAATGTCCTTTTTGCATTTTTGACATTTTACGTTGAAATATTTGTAATTTTTATTCATAAAATGGTGAGCCCGACAGGATTTGAACCTGTGACCCATTCCTTAAAAGGGAATTGCTCTACCGACTGAGCTACGGGCCCACATATATACTAGCTTAACAAGAAACACCTATATTTCAATTTATTAAGAGGTTACTGTCTATAAAATATTACTCTATTAATCAATAGATATAGAAAATGAGTTTATCGTCTTGAATAAAAATATGAAATATTAACTGTTTAGAATATCAAAATGCTTATTGTAGAAATTATCAAAATCGTTATTTAAAATTGACATTCTAATTTTTTGCATCAAGTCCTGATAAAAAGCAATATTGTGCCAACTTAATAGAATAGATGCCAGAATTTCATTTGAATTAACTAAGTGATTTAAGTAGCTAAAAGAATAGTTTTGTGATGCTTGACAATTTACTATTGGATCTAAAGGTGTATCATTATTTGCATATTTGGCATTTTTTAAATTTTTTTTACCAGTCCATGTATAAGCAAGTCCAGTTCTTCCAGATCTTGTTGGTAAAACACAATCAAACATGTCGATACCTCTTTTAACTGCTCCCAGAATATCAGCCGGCGTCCCAACACCCATCAAATAATGCGGTTTATTAGTAGGAAGATTGTCTTTTATATTATCTAGAACTTCAAACATTTCATTTTGTTGCTCACCTACTGCCAATCCTCCAAGGGCATAACCATCAAAACCAATTTCAAGAAGCCTACTTAACGAATCTTTTCTCAAATCATTAAAAATTCCACCCTGCACAATCCCAAAAAGCATTTTGTCTTTATTAATTCCAAATTCTTTTTTAGATCTTATTGCCCAATCTATGGATAAATTAACAGCACTTTCAACTCTATTTTTATCTTTTGTGTATTCAGGACATTCATCAAATATCATAACAATGTCTGAGTTAAGACTTTTTTGTATTTGGATGCTTATTTCAGGTGAAATAAAAATTCTTTTACCATCAATATGTGAATTAAAAGTAACGCCCTCATCTGTGACTTTGCTTATTTTAGAAAGTGACATCACTTGGAAGCCCCCAGAATCAGTTAAGATTGGAAGATCGCAGTTCATAAATTGATGCAAACCACCCACCCTGCTAATGCGTTCAATTCCAGGTCTCAACATAAGATGATATGTATTACCAAGTATAATTTGAGCACCTGTACTTTTAACCTGATCTATTAATAGTGCTTTTACAGTACCAGCTGTTCCCACAGGCATAAATGCAGGTGTGTCGATTACTCCTCTGCTAGTAGTAATTTTACCTAAACGCGCACCATAACTTTCATTTAAAACTTTAAATGAACATGTCATTTAAAATTATAAAACAGTTATCTTAACGATAATATCTGGATTAGTGACAGCTCCGGAACCTTGAGCACCTTTTTTAAGCTTATCAATAAATTCCATTCCTTCAGTAACTTTTCCAAAGGCTGTGTACTGTCTGTCTAAATGCGGTGCTTTGTCAAAGCAGATAAAAAACTGGCTATTAGCGCTATTAGGATCTTGAGATCTGGCCATTGATAAAATTCCACGATCATGAGCTATGTTATTGAACTCCTGGGTTAAATCAGGCAAATCAGATCCGCCAGTCCCAACTAAAGAAGCATTAAACCCTTTTTTTGTATTACCGTGCTGTACGTCACCAGTTTGAGCCATAAACCCATCGATTACTCTATGAAAAGCAACTCCGTCATATAGTCCTGCTTTACTTAATTCTAAAATTCTATTTACATGATTAGGAGCTGTATCTTTGAATAGTTCAATTTTTACATCACCATACTTAGTAGTTAAAATAATTTTTGGATTTTCCACTGCCTCTCCTTTTAAAGTTGAAAATAATAAGATTATAAATGTTGTAATTTTTATAAAAGAAAATCTCATTATTTGATTTTTAATTTTTTATTTAAATACACTATTGCTTCCTTTGGGGCAAATTTACTAATATTACCACCTAATTGCGCTATCTCCTTTACCATATTGGATGAAATTAATTGGTTTTCTATATCCGCCATTAAAAATATAGTCTGTATCGAGTTATCTAATCTATTATTCATGCCAGATAATTGAAACTCATGTTCAAAATCTGTAACAACTCGTAATCCCCTAAAAATTATAGTTGCTTTTATTTTTTTACAAAATTTAACTGTCAGAGTGTTAAAACTTACAATCTTAATATTTTTAATACCTGATAAGCATTTTGTTACAATTTCTAATCTTTCACTTGTAGAAAAAAGTGTTTTTTTATTTTTATTTTCTGCAACACCGACATAAAGTTCGTCAACCACTTTAGCAGCTCTTTTTGCAATATCGATATGACCAAAAGTAATTGGATCAAAGGTTCCAGGATATAGACCAATTTTTTTCATAATTATTCCTCAGTTTCATCCGATAAACATACGGATGAAACAACTTTATCATTGTCTTCAACTTTAAATATTCTAACACCTTGGGTATTTCTGCCAGCAATACGAATATCACTTACTTTGCATCTAATCATTTGACCACTATTAGTGATTAGCATTATATCATCATCATTTTTAACAGAATAAGATGCTGCCACGTTACCATTTCGTTCTGATGTAATAATATTGATAATACCTTGTCCTCCACGACCACTCTCTCTAAACTCATAGGAAGAAGATCTTTTGCCATATCCATTTTCCGTAACAGTTAAAATAAATTCCTCTTTAATCTTTAATTCATCAAATCTCTTTTGGCTAATTTCAAAATTAGTATCTTCAACGTCATCATCATCTTTTCTAGATTTTTTTATATATGCTTTTGATTCATCTGATGAAATCTTAACATGATTAAGCACTGTCAAAGAAATCACACGATCATCTTTTTTTAAATTGATTCCTTTAATCCCCTTTGAAGATCTTCCTTTGAATAATCTTATTTTACCAGAGTTAATCCTTAGGCTTTTTCCAGAATAAGTATTGAACATAATGTCTTCATCTTTTTTAACTATTTTTACACTTATAATTTGATCATCTTTTTCTAATTTCATAGCAATTTTTCCATTAGCTTGGATATTTTCAAAATCAGAAAGGCTATTTTTTCTTACCTTTCCCTTAGATGTTACAAATATTAAAAAAATATCTTTCCAGGTAGATTCATCTAGAGGTAACGGAAGAATAGAACTAATTTTCGCATCAGCTGTAATTGGAAAAATATTCGATAAAGCTTTACCCTTTGAGGTATTTGAACCCTCTGGAATTTTCCAAGCTTTAAGCCGGTAAGCAATACCTTTAGATGAAAAAAATAAAACAGGTGTTAATGTACTTACAGTAAATAATTGGTTAACAAAATCTTCTTCTCTAGTTACAATTCCAGTTTTGCCTTTTCCGCCTCTTTTTTGAGACTTGATTGATGTAAGTGGTGTTCTTTTAATGTAACCATCATTTGTAACCGTTACGATTACTTTTTCTTCCTGTATAACATCTTCAATTTCTACTGAATCTACTGCTCCAATTAATTTTGTTCTTCTTGGTACGGCAAATTTTTTCTTAATTTCATTTAACTCTAATTTAATTAAATTAAATAATTCATTTTTTTCATTTAAGATTTTTTTATATTTAACAATTAATTGATATAAATCATTTAATTCAGAATTAATTTCATCGTGGCCAATGGCTGTAAGCTTTTGTAATCTTAATTCTAAAATTGCCTTTACTTGATGATCGCTTAATTGATATTCATCTTTTGTAGATAGTTCACTAATATTAATTATATTTTTATCAATTTTAGATTTTTGGAAATTCCATTTCTTTTTTAGAAGTAAACTTTTAGCATCATTGGGATCTTTTGATTTTCTAATAATTGCAATAACTTCATCAATATTTTCGATGGAGATAAATAGGCCTATTAAAATATGAACTCTATCTTTTGCTTTTTTTAAATCAAAAAGAGTACGTTTTGTTATTATTTTTTCTCTAAAATCTACAAATATTTTAATAAACTGTTTTAAGTTTAGTAGTTCTGGCTTTTTTTCATTAATTGCAAGAGTGTTAAATCCAAATGAACTTTGCAAAGGAGAAAATTTATATAGTTGATTAATAATAACGTTTTCTGAAATATTTTTTCTAACTTCAATAACTATTCTAACTCCATCTTTACTCGATTCGTCTCTTAAATCAGAAACACCTTCTATTTTTTTGTCTCTAATTAATTCAGCTATCTTTTCAATTAATACAGTTTTATTGACTTGGTAAGGTACTGACTTAATTATTATTTTTTTTCTATCTTTTAATCCTTCTTCAACATCAACTTCACCTCTAATTTTAATAGAACCTCTGCCTTTTTCGTAACCAGGAACAATATCTTGTTTGCCAATTATAATTCCACCTGTTGGAAAATCAGGTCCTGGAATATATTTCATCAATTCTTTTATACTAATGTCATTATTATCTATGTACTTTAGGGTTCCATCTATAACTTCACCTAAATTATGTGGCGGAATGTTAGTTGCCATTCCAACTGCAATACCGCCTGCACCATTAACCAAAAGATTTGGATATTGAGCTGGCAAAACAACAGGCTCCAGTTCCGTGTCATCGTAATTATTTTGAAAATCAACTGTATTTTTATCTATATCTGAGACAAGAAATTCAGAAACTTTAGCCAAGCGTGTTTCAGTGTATCGCATGGCAGCGGCACGGTCTCCATCCAATGAACCAAAGTTACCCTGCCCATCTAAAAGAGTAACGCTCATAGAAAAATCTTGAGCCAACCTTACAAGGGCATCATAAACAGCCTGATCGCCATGTGGATGATATTTACCGATTACATCCCCTACTACTCTTGCAGATTTTCTAAATTGTTTACTCCAGTCGTATCCACCTTTATACATTGCGTAGATAATTCTTCTATGAACTGGTTTTAAGCCATCTCTAGCATCAGGCAGAGCTCTAGATACTATCACGCTCATAGCGTACGACAGATAAGAAGATTTCATCTCATCTGTAATATTTCTAATTTCGATTTTTTTATCGACCATTACTAAAAAAATTTAAAAAGGAACTTCGTCGTCTAAGTCGGATGGAGGACTTATTTCATCAGAAGGCAAAGAACTGCTAGAGGATTGATCGATACTAGAATCTGCCATTTTAGAGCCACCACCAATCATTTTTAAAGTTGAGTTGTAACCCTGCAGAACTATTTGAGTGCTATATTTTTCTTGTCCATCTTTATCTGTATACTTATTTGTTGATAGCTGACCTTCAATATAAACTTGAGCACCTTTTTTAAGATATTGCTGAACAACATTGACTAAACCTTCGTTAAAAATAACTACACGATGCCATTCAGTTTTTTCTTTTTTTTCTCCAGAATTTTTATCTTTCCAGTTCTCACTAGTAGCAACGCTTAGTCTTGCAACACTTTTTCCATTTTGCATCTGTTTGATTTCAGGATCATTTCCCAGTCTCCCGATCAATAAAACTTTATTTAAACTTCCAGCCATATATATAATTTCATTTGTGTTAGTATTAATAATAAGATGATATATTTATACCATATACCGCATGTTAAATGAATAAAATTACTTATATCCACAAGCTAAATGCTTAAAAAAATTGTTGTTAAAGGTGCAAAAGAGCACAATTTAAAAAATT
>VTPP01000011.1 GCA_008638225.1 Pelagibacteraceae bacterium | reverse complement strand
ATTTTCTGTGGCACTATCCCTAAGATCACTCTTGCCAGGTATTACCTGGTACTTTCTCCTATGGAGCCCAGACTTTCCTCTTTTAACATAAGCTAAAAGCTATCATTCAACCAACTAGCGATGTTTATATAGTGAAGAAAATTTATAAATTCAATATATTTTAGATAAGCCCTTTTTATTTAAATATGACCATGGAAAAAGTGGTCCTGGGTCAAACTTCCTATTTGGAGAAATATGAGAGTGTCCTAGCACGTTTTTTTTGTCTATTTTATGCTTATTTTTCAGGTATTTTAACAATAAACATAGATTTTTTATCTGAATATCAGGGTATTTTTCATTTCCCTTATTTACCAGCTCAATTCCTATTGATTTTGAATTAAGATTAATATCGTTGCCCCACTTTGATTTTCCAGCATGCCAGGCAACATTAATATCATCAACCATTTGATAAATAGTGCCATTTTTTGATATTACGTAATGAGAGCTTACTTTTGCAACTTTTGATTGTAATCTAGCAATTGCAACTTTCTGATTTTTCATGCCAGTATAATGAACTATTATATATTTTATTTTTCTTGAAGATTTAAGATCGAAATTGGGACTGCTAATTTTTTTAAATTTCATAAAATATTAATGATGCATTGTTAGAGCATATTCAATATATAATTACCAAATCATAAAAATAAAAATGAAATTTTCACATAAACTATTAATCTTAATTTTTTTAACTACTCCAATTAATGCTTTTGCAGAAACAAAAGATTGTTTTGAAAGTGTAAACAGAGCCGTTTTTTCTTTTAACAAGGGATTAGATAATGTTTTATTTAAACCAATTGCTAAAGGCTATGCTTATTTACCAAATCCAGTACAACAAGGAGTTAGAAACATTACTTCAAACATTTCTCATACTGTAACAATCCCTAATCATTTACTTCAAGGAAATTTTAACAATTTCTTTCATGATTCTGGAAGATTCTTAGTAAATACTACATTTGGAATTCTCGGTATTTTTGATCCTGCCGCAGGTATTGGTCTTAATAAAATAGAATATGAAGACTACGGCCAAACTTTTGGTGTATGGGGCGTTGGACCTGGATGTTATTTAATGCTTCCAGTTTTTGGACCCAGCACAACTAGAGATGTTGTTGGAAAAGTTGCAAATACAATTTTAGATCCATTCTATATGATAACTGTTGGCGATTCAAAAGTTCTTGATAATAATTTTGGTGATAAAACATATTACATAGAACAAGGATTTGATACTGTCGATTTTAGATCACAAAATCTAAAAAGTTTTGATAATTTAGAAAAAAATTCTCTAGATTTGTATGCAAGTGTTAAAAGTCTTTATCTTCAAAGAAGAGAAAATTTAATCTCAAACAAAACAAAATCTGAAGATGAATGGAAAGACTTTTCAAGATAAATGAAAAGACTTTAGGTCGAAATCTAAAATAATAAATTTAATGAAAAATATTGCTTTTATTTTATTTTTAATAATATCAATAATTTCTAGTAGTGTTGTTGCTCTTGAAAAAGATGCTGAAACATTTGTCATGGAAACAACGACTAAAGCTAAATCTATTTTACTAGATACAAAATTAAATGATCAACAAAAGAGACAGCAATTAGAAAATCTTGCACTGAATGCTGTGGATGTGGAGGGCTTGGCTAAGTTTACTTTGGGAGAGGAGGCTAAAAAATTATCTGAAAAACAAATTTCAGAATTTGTAAAAATATTTAAAGTTTATTTTTCTAAAAATATATCAAGCAAACTTAAAGATTATTCAGACCAGGATGTTACAGTTACTGGATCAAAAAAAATAAGTGATATTTATGTTTTGGTGAATTCAAAAATTACTAATGCGAAAGATAAGCAAGAAATTTTGGTTGATTGGAGAGTGTTCTTAATAAACGGCAAGCTAACAATAAGAGATTTAGTAGTAGAAGGCTTAAGCTTAGCAAGGACACAAAGAGAAGAATTTGCCTCGATCATTGGAAATAAGGGATTTGAAGCCTTAATTGAAAACTTAAAAGAATATATAACTAAAAATTAAGTAACGCTTCTTTTGCTACTTACAGATATCTAAGTTCATAAGTAATTATAAAATAATTAGGAAAAGTTTGTTCATAATCTAATTACATTTTATCTATTTATCTGCCGATGTAATATTTTGGTTAATATGAAACGCAAAAAGTATTAAGAAGTTTGCAAATAAATATTGAATTTGGTGGGCCCGCAGGGATTTGAACCCCGGACAACCCCGTTATGAGCGGGGGGCTCTAACCAACTGAGCTACAGGCCCTTAATTTTTTGTATACCACCTATTAAATAAAAGAAAAATAGATTAGTTATCCAAGAAACTTTTTAGCTGTCTTGACCTACTTGGATGTTTCAATTTTCTTAATGCTTTTGCTTCAATCTGCCTTATACGTTCTCTAGTAACTGAAAACTGTTGACCCACCTCTTCTAAAGTATGATCGGTATTCATTCCAATTCCAAATCGCATTCTTAAAACTCTCTCTTCTCTTGGTGTTAGAGTTGCTAATACTTTAGTTGTAGAGTTTTTTAAGCCTGTTTGAATTGCTGCGTCTACAGGAATTAAGGCATTTGTGTCTTCAATAAAATCACCAAGACTACTATCGTCTTCATCTCCTACTGGGGTTTCTAAAGAGATAGGTTCTTTTGCAATTTTAAGAACTTTTCTAACTTTTTCTAATGGCATTGCTAATTTTTTAGATAATTCTTCTGGTGTAGGTTCTCTTCCATACTCACTCATCATTTGTCTAGAAGTTCTAACTATTTTATTGATAGTCTCAATCATATGCACAGGGATTCTGATTGTTCTTGCCTGATCTGCAATAGATCTTGTTATAGCTTGTCTAATCCACCATGTTGCGTAAGTAGAAAATTTATATCCTCTTCTGTATTCGAATTTATCTACAGCCTTCATAAGACCGATATTTCCTTCTTGAATTAAATCTAAAAATTGCAAACCACGGTTTGTATATTTTTTAGCTATAGAAATAACCAATCTCAAATTAGCTTCGATCATTTCTTTTTTAGCTATTCTAGATTCTCGTTCTCCTTTTTTAATTTTATTTACTAAAATTTTAAAATCAGAAATAGAAATTCCAATTTCCCGACTTAATTTTATTAATTTTTCACGAGATTCTTTGAATAATCTTTGCTCGTTTTTAAAAAACTTGGACCAATTTTTATCTCCACTTAAGAAAGACTCAAAATTTGGATTTAATTCATTACCAACGTAATATTTGATAAAATCATCTCTTGAAATATTATATTTAAGAGCAGCACGCATTAAATCACCGTCTAGGTTAATAGCTTTTTTATTTTCATTATAATTTAAACTAACCAAATCTTCTTGGGTGACTTGGTTAAATTGCAAACCAAGCATTTCTTCCATGATTTCTTTTTTAATTTTTTCGTAATTTTTTTTCTTACTATCGCTAAATTTTTCTCCTTTTAGTATCGATTCTAGACTTTCGTTTTGATACGCAATTAATTTTTTATAATTTTTAGAAATATTAGCAAAAGTTTTGAGAATTTTTGGTTTTAATTCAATCTCTAATGACGCTAGAGAAATATTGTATTCATCCTCATCATCATCTGCAACTTCTGTGGTTGTTTCCTCGTTTTGATCTTTATCATTTTTTTTATCTGGCCTTGCTTCTTTGGCTTCTTTTTTTGCTTTTTCCTTTATCGATTTTGCTAACTTATCATCATCTAAAAAGTTAGTATCAAGATCAATAATATCTCTGACTAACATTTCATTATTTATTAATTTATTTTCCCATTCAAATATTTTCTTAGCGGTTACGGGACTCTCAGAAAGTGAGCTTACCATTACATATTTTCCAGATTCAATTCTTTTTGCGATTGCGATCTCTCCTTCTCTGGACAATAATTCAACTCCGCCCATTTCTCGTAAATACATACGAATAGGATCATCGCTTCTTTCCTGATTTCGAGGCTGTTTGGCAGTTTCTGCTTCTGTTTTTTTAACTTTAAAATCAGATTTCTTTTTTACAAAAGTAATTGCTTGATCAAATATGTGTAGGACTGATTTTTCTAAGCTTTCAACATTAGCATTTCTTTTACCTAGAGATTTTTGTAATTCCTCATAGGTAATGAAGCCCCTGTTAAGGCCCTTTTCTATTAATCTTTCAAATGATTTGGATATTAATTTTTCCACTTTAAAACCAGTGAGAACTTATATTTTTTTTTGAAAATTTGAACAACTAAATTTACAGATTATTGCTATTTTTCAATGAAATTAACTCATTTAAAGCTTGTTCATTCATATTCGTAGAAAATGAATTTTCTAATTCTTCTATTTTTTTAGATTTGCGAATTCTTTCTAATTGAATCTCATAATCATCAACTAAGTTAACAAAGGTTGCAAAATCAACATCGTCCATTAACGTGTTAGTACTGGAAAACTTGAAAAATAAATCAATATTCTTAATCTTTTGTGAGGCCAAATATTCATTGATTTGATTAAAATTGAAATGCTGATTACCAATCAAAACATCTATAATTTTAGATTTGATATTTTTTGTTAGATCCAAGTTTAAATTAACTTCTGATATTTTTTCTATGTGTTTTGCTGAAAATTCTGGAAACTTAATTAGTAATTGGCATAGTGAAAACTCTTTAATTTCTAACTCCGACATTTCCAATCTATTTAAATCAAAGGTGCTGGCAATTTGAAACTTGCTTTGCTTATTTTTATTTTTTTTTATTAAATTTTCAAAGATTTTATTTTTAAAAAAATTTCTATAATATTTTTTTATGATAGGGTCTTCTATAGTATCAGCAGTGTCCATCAATTTTTTTTCCAGTTCGGCCAAGGAAGAGGGACTATGATTTTTTAATTGTCTTGCGCTATATTCAAATACAAATTCGGTTATGTCTTTTTTTCTATTGATTAATTGAACAAAACCATCTTTTCCAAATTTATTAACATAATCATCCGGATCTAGTCCTTGAGGCATAATCATAAAAGAAACTGTATGATTTGGTTTTGATATTCGTATTAATTTTTCTGCCGCTCGGTAGGCTGCTGCAAAACCACTGCTATCTCCATCAAAGCAAATGATAATATTTTTAAAATTTCTCCACGCTAAATTAATCTGATTATCTGTAATAGCTGTCCCAAGTGATGCGCACACATTTTTGATATCCTGATTGTAGAGGCTAACAACGTCCATATAGCCCTCAACTATTAAGAGATAATCTTGGTTTTTATTTTCATTTTTAGCATTGTTAAAATTATATAAATTATTTCCTTTTTTAAAAAAAATTGTCTCTGGTGAATTAATGTATTTTGCGGGAACGGAAGAAAGAACCGTTCTGCCTCCGCATCCTATGAACTCTCCGAATAAATTTTTTATTGGAAAAATAATTCTATTTTTAAATCTTGCTACTAATGTTTTTTTTTGTTCATTTAAATAAAATAGCCCAGTTTCAATAAGTTCTTGCTGAGAATACCCAAGCTTTAAAAAATGATCACTTGCTTTATTGCTGTCATCACAAAAACCAATTTGAAAAAAATCAATGGTAGTTTTTTTTAAAGATCTATTAGTAAGATAATCAAGGTGATTTTTATTTTCTTCTGTAAATAAATTTTTATAGCAATAATTAAAAAATAACTGAAAAAGCTTTTCTGATCTTTTTATTTTTTTTTCTTGCTCAATATTAGTTTGAGAAAACTTGTATTCTTGCATTCCAGCTTTTGCTGCTAGTTTTCTAACTGCGTCTCCAAAGGTGAGTTTTTCAATTTTAACTAAAAAGTCAAATATACCACCGTGTTCTCCACTGCTAAAACAATGATAAAAACCTTTCTCGTCGTTAACAGTAAAAGATGGTGTTTTTTCATTTGTAAATGGAGACAATCCTACAAATTCTTTTCCCCTTTTCGTTAACTTAACTACGGAGCCAACTATATCGGATACTTTTAATCTTTGATTTATTTCTTCAAGGTATGATCTTGGGTACTTCATCATCCGTGGAGTTGATCTTTCAAAATTTTTCCAGCTTTTGCAAAATCCATTGTTCCCAAGTATTTGTCTTTCAGTATTTTCATTGCCTTGCCCATATCCTTAATACTCTGAGCTTGGGACTCAGTTATGGCTTCTTTGCAAGATTTGACAATTTCATCATCACTCATTTGTTTGGGCAAAAACTCTTCTATTACGCTAATCTCAAATTTTTCTTTATCTGCTAAATCTCCTCTATTTCCTTTTTCATACATTTCTATAGATTCTTTTCTTTGCTTCATCATCTTGTTTAAAATATTAACAACATCAGAATCTAAAATTTCTTTTTGATCAGTTGCTCTCAACTCGATTTCTTTATCTTTTTTTTGTGAGACAATAGATCTAAGAGTCAAAACTCTATCAGCTTCTTTTTTCTTGATGGATTCGTTTAAAGAAAGGTTTATTTTTTCAAATAGTTTGGACATGGTTTTTTATACATTATTTTACTTTAGTTGCTTGACGAGTTTAAGTCTTTTTCATATGTTCCGCCAAAGTTTTTTTAAGCAAATGATTCTTTAACCCATGAGTTGTATTTTTGTTAAATAAAGAAGTTATTGCAGGTTCTGAATATTTAAATAATCAACAATCCACAGGTATTTTAATTCTAGAAGATGGAACAGTCTTTGAAGGATTTGGTCTTGGAGCGGAATCTTATTCTGTGGGAGAAGTTTGTTTCAATACTTCTATGACAGGATATCAAGAAATAATTACTGACCCATCTTATGCTGATCAAATTATTAATTTTACTTTTCCTCATATTGGAAATGTCGGTACCAATTTAGAGGACATTGAGTCAGATAAAGTTTGGCTTAAAGGTGTAATTTTTAGCAAGGAAATAACTGAACCTTCAAATTATAGATCGCTAAAAAATTTAGATGATTGGTTAAAAAAAAATAATGTAGTAGGAATTTGCGGCATAGACACCAGGGCATTAACAAATATTATTAGAAAAAAAGGAGCTTTAAAAGGAACTATTGTCAATGACAGGTCTCATTCTAACCAACATAATTTTTATCTAGAAGAGTGTAAAAAATGGGGAGGCTTAAATGGACTTGATCTAACTCTTCAAGTTTGTTCTAAAAATATTTATCAATGGGAAGACGTTGCTTTATGGAACAAAAAAACTGGCTACCAAACAAATAGTCAACATTCTTTAAATATTGTTGCTATCGATTTTGGAATCAAAAAGAATATCTTAAGAAACTTTTCTAACTTGGGGTGTAAAATAACAGTGGTTCCAGCCAACACTAGTTATGAAACTATAAAAAAACTTAATCCAGACGGAGTTTTTTTATCTAATGGTCCAGGGGATCCTGCTGCAACATCAAAATTTGCAAAATCATGTATTCAAAATATTTTAAATAAAAAAATACCTATTTTTGGAATATGTTTAGGTCATCAATTACTTGGACATGCATTGGGTTGTGATACCAAAAAAATGCATCAAGGACACAGAGGTGCAAATCATCCTGTAAAAAATTTACTATCAAATAAAGTTGAAATTACATCTCAAAATCATGGATTTGAAATTGATAAACAAACTTTACCTAAGGACATTGATATAACTCACGTATCGTTGTTTGATGGAAGTATTGAAGGAATATCTTCAAAAAATGCACCTGCATTTTCGGTGCAATATCACCCAGAGGCTAGTCCTGGTCCACACGATAGTAATTATTTATTCAAACAATTTATAGAATTAATAAAATTAAATGCCAAAAAGAATTGATCTTAAAACAATTCTAATTATTGGAGCTGGTCCAATCGTCATAGGTCAAGCTTGTGAATTTGATTACTCCGGAACACAAGCCTGCAAGGCACTTAAGGAGGAAGGATATAAAGTTATTCTAATTAATTCTAACCCTGCAACTATTATGACCGATCCCAATGTTGCAGATAAAACATATATTGAGCCAATCACTTCTGAAATACTAGAAGAAATCATTAAAGTTGAAAAACCAGATGCAATTCTTCCTACAATGGGTGGGCAGACAGGATTGAATGCTGCCATGTTACTTCACAAAAATGGGATACTAAAAAAATACAATATAGAATTAATTGGTGCCAATGCAGAAGCAATAGATAGAGCTGAAGATAGACAGAAGTTTAAAAAACATATGAATGAAATAGGACTAGAATCGGCAAAATCTGCAATATGCACTTCTATTGATCAGGCCCTAGGTATTATAAAAGAAATAAAGTTACCAGTTATTATAAGACCTTCATTTACTCTTGGCGGAACTGGAGGTGGTGTTGCAAATACGGAGGAAGAATATTTAAAAATTGTTAAAAACGGCCTAGCATTATCTCCCACTAATGAAGTGTTGGTTGAAGAGTCTTTGGTTGGCTGGAAAGAATTTGAAATGGAAGTTGTTCGAGACAAAAAAGATAACTGCATCATTGTTTGTAGTATTGAAAATATAGATCCAATGGGAATTCATACCGGAGACTCTATGACGGTGGCACCCGCTTTAACTTTAACAGATAAAGAATATCAGGTGATGAGGGATGCATCAATTAACTGTTTGAGAAAAATAGGAGTTGAAACAGGTGGTTCTAATGTTCAATTCGCTATTAATCCAAAAGATGGAAGAATGATAGTTATTGAAATGAACCCAAGAGTTTCTCGTTCTTCCGCGCTTGCATCTAAGGCCACTGGTTTTCCAATTGCAAAAGTTGCTGCAAAGCTCGCGATTGGTTACACTTTAGATGAAATCACCAACGATATCACAGGAAATACACCGGCATCTTTTGAGCCTACTATTGATTACGTCGTAACTAAAATACCAAGATTTGCATTTGAAAAATTTCAAAAATCAAAAGCAATATTAGGAACTGCTATGAAATCGGTAGGTGAAACAATGGCGATTGGTAGAAATTTCAAAGAATCCCTTCAAAAAGCATTGGTCTCTTTAGAAGTAGGATTAGATGGTTTGGATTTAATTTCTATAACTAAGGAAGAGTTGCAAAAAAAACTGGCAGAAAGCATACCGCAAAAAATATTGTACGTTGCACAAGCTTTCAGAATGAATTTCCCTATAGATGAAATTTATGAAAAAACAAAAATTGATCCTTGGTTTTTGCGTCAGGTACAAGAAATTATTAATATAGAAAAAGAAATTAATGAGAAAAATATTCTAGAAAATAAGAAATTTTTTAATTTTGTAAAATCTGTAGGGTTTAGTGATAAAAAAATATCGTCACTTATCAAAAAGCCTCTATCGGATATTGTTAAAAAAAGAAATGAGTTTGGAATTGTTCCAGTATACAAAAAAGTCGATACGTGTGCTGCTGAATTTGGTTCGCAAACACCTTATATGTACTCAACCTATGATGTCGGTCTTTCTGATACAAGAGAGTGCGAGTCAAACCCTACCAATAAAGAAAAAATTGTAATTATTGGGGGAGGTCCTAACAGAATTGGGCAAGGAATTGAATTTGACTACTGCTGTTGCCAGGCAAGTTATGCTTTAAGCGAGATCGGATACGAAACAATCATGATTAATTGTAACCCTGAAACGGTATCCACAGATTATGATACAAGTGATAGATTATATTTTGAACCTCTTATTGAAGAATATGTTTTAGAAATTTTACAAAAAGAAAATTCTAAAGGAATATTAAAAGGAGTTATAGTTCAGTTTGGAGGACAAACTCCTTTAAAATTAGCAAAAGCAATACATGACAATGGCTATCCAATACTTGGTACTTCTTTGGACTCTATCGATTTAACGGAAGATAGAGAAAGATTTAGCAATTTAATAAAGAAACTTAATTTAAAGCAAGCTGAAAATGGATTGGCAAGATCAAAAGAAGAAGCTTATGAAATTGCAAAAAAAATAAAATATCCGCTTATGATTAGACCTTCGTACGTACTCGGGGGTAGAGCGATGGAAATTATTCATGACGATGAACAGCTTAAAATTTATATAGAGGAGGCGGTTATGGTTTCTGGAAACAATCCTGTTCTTCTCGATAGATTCTTAAATGACGCTATAGAAGTAGATGTTGATGCTATTTGTGATGGATCTGAAGTGTTCGTGTCTGGAGTTATGGAGCACATTGAAGAAGCTGGAATCCACTCTGGAGACTCCGCTTGCTGCATACCACCCTACTCCCTTTCCAAAGAAATTATTGAAGAAATTGAAAAACAAACCAAAACTCTGGCAACTAGTATTGGTGTAGTTGGTTTAATTAATATTCAATTTGCAATACAAGATAAAAAAATTTACGTACTTGAAGTTAATCCTAGAGCCAGTAGAACCGTACCCTTTGTCTCAAAAGCGTCCAATATCTCTGTTGCCAAAATTGCAACAAAAGTAATGTCTGGTTTAAAACTTAAAGACTTAAATATTCCAAATAAAAAATTAAAAACTTTTTCAGTCAAAGAAGCTGTGTTTCCATTTAATAAATTTCCAGAAGTTGACACTTTATTAGGCCCCGAAATGAAGTCTACAGGTGAGTCTATGGGAATTGACTTAGATTTTGGAATGGCTTATGCGAAAAGTCAAATTTCTGCTGGCAACACATTGCCAAAAGAAGGAGTTGTTTTCATTTCCGTCAACGATAAGGATAAACCATTAATTAAAAATTTTGCAAAAAAATTATTCAATTTAGGATTTTCTATAATAGCAACAGGTAGAACTGCCGATATTCTTAATCAAGAAAGTATAGCATGTGAAAAAATAAATAAAGTTACTCAAGGATCTCCTCATATTGTGGAGTACCTAGATGATAAAAAAATTGCTATTGTGATTAACACAACCTCAGGAAAAAAATCTATAGAAGACTCAAAGTCTCTTCGAAGATCTGCTTTAAATAATAATATTCCTTATTTTACTACATTGGCTGGCGCCATAGCATGTACAGAAGCTATAACTTCCATGAAAAATAAAAAAATGGGCATTACGCCAATTCAGGATTTATAGAATTATAAAACTGGCCAATCAGTTTTAAAAGTTACGTAGTTTATTTGAATGCACCTTCTGTCTTTTTTAATTTCTTTCTTCTCCATTCCGTGCCAACTATTCTCATCACTACTAAAAAAATAACCATAATTATTTTTATAAGGAACAGTTTTTACCAGTTCTAATTTTGTATTATAGAAATCGGTTCCTAATGTCTCCGACTCACCAAAGCGATTAACAAACAGCAAACAAGATAAAAGCTTTTCTTTAATATCGCAATGAGGCTTCAGCCAAAATCCTTTTCTGTCACAAATAACTTCTAGACGAACATAAGATTTGGATAAGTCTTTTTTAATTAATGAACCAACATATTGATGAGTATTCTTAGATTGAAGCTCTTGGACTAGTTTTAATAATTCTGGAAATTGTTTTGCGTTATGCTTTTCTAAAAAAGATCTAAACTTAAGGGCTTTGCCTCCATCTGCTATACCTGCTCTAAATTTTCCATCTCCCCCATCTATAGCCCTGGTTCCATCATAATCGATTTGGTAGCGTGCTGGGTCATCAATTTCAGTGTTATAAATTTCATCAATCATCGCATCTGTTAGTGGCTCCTTAAATTCCCAGTGTGGAAAAGGATCCTTAAGATGATTGCATTTATTTTTAAGAGAATTTAAAAAATTCATTAATACTATGTAATTTTTGTTTTTATAATATCAGCTACTCTTTTAGTCTCATATAGCCCATCATAAGTCCAGTACTCTTCTGACGCATTTAAATCTTTAATAATATTTAAACTTTTAAATAACTCTATAAATTTATTAAAGCGATAATCATTTTTATTAGGTGTTAACTGGGCAACATATATTGGAGTTCCAGTGGTTGCCGCCTCTGATATCATTGAGATAGAGTCTGAAGTAACAATAATTTTTTTTGCTTCCGCTAAAGCATTTATGTAATTTTGTCGTTGCAAAGATGAATCGATAATAATTTTAGAATTATGAATATATTTTTCTTTTAAAAAATTAATAATATTTTCTGGCGTTCTTCTTGAGCAGATAATTTTTACCTGATCTACTTTATTAAAAAATGAATGTTCGATTGTATTAAAAACATTCTTAATCTCATCGAGACCAAATAAGTAATATTTGTTTGGACCACCTAGAATAACTGCAAGTACATTTTTAGGTTGCATATTTTTTCTGGCAATTATGATTTCTTCGCCTGATATGTAATGAATAGCGCCTTTAGTAGTAATAATATTATCACCCCTAATACCATCATGCTCAGGGACAATAATAAAGTTAAAGTTTTGAATATCTATTTTAGGATCCTGAATATGAATATTAAAAATTGATTGGTTATTTTTTTTCTTAAAATAGTTTTTTATAACAATAGACGGAATCACACTTTTTCTTCCACAAGAAATAAGAAGTGTAGGGTTTTGAATGTTTGATTTGTTATTGATTATTTCATTGCAATTAAAAACAAATTCATTTTTAGGTGTGAACCTTGGAGGAAATAAGCTCCAAAATTTATTATAACTAATTTTTTTATGTTGATAATTTACATTTAAAGATTTTGCCAATCCCTCTACTTGACTTATCATTCCATGAGCGCCCTCTGTTAATAACCAAGCATCAATTTTTTTCATTATGATATATATACCTAAATTAATTTAACTGATAATAAACTTAATAAATGAGTCTAAAAAAAGAGCAGCATTCTAAAGTTATAATTATTGGTTCTGGTCCAGCTGGCTACACGGCTGCAATTTATGCGGCCAGAGCAATGCTAAATCCGGTTCTTATATCTGGGATGCAACCTGGTGGGCAATTAACAACTACAACTGATGTTGAAAATTTTCCTGGCTTTGCTGATGTCATCCAAGGTCCTTGGCTAATGGAAGAAATGAGAAAACAGGCAGAAACAGTTGGGACTATATTTAAAAATGACATGATTAAGAAAGTTAATTTTAACAATCGCCCATTTGAACTTATTGGAGAAAGCGGAGAAATTTACACAACAGATTCTGTTATTATTACTACTGGAGCACAAGCCCGATGGTTAAATCTCGAAACAGAAACAAAATATAGAGGGTTTGGAGTTTCTGCATGCGCTACCTGTGATGGTTTTTTTTACAAAGATAAAGAGGTAGTGGTTGTTGGTGGAGGAAATGCAGCTGTTGAGGAAGCGCTATTTTTAACAAAATTTGCATCTAAAGTTACATTAGTCCATAGAAGAGATTCTTTAAGAGCGGAAAAGCTATTACAACAAAAAATTTTATCTCATCCAAAAATTAAAATTATTTGGAACAACGCGATAAAAGAAGTGCTGGGCACTGAAAATCCAAAAGGTGTTACAGGAGTATTATTGGAAAATACAAAAGATAAAAGTATAACAAAAATTGATACGCATGGTCTTTTTGTGGCTATTGGTCATGATCCAGCAACTAAAATTTTTATAGACCAAATTACAATGGACAAGGAAGGCTATATCTTGACTAAAGCAGATTCCACAAAAACAAATATTGAAGGTATTTTTGCTGCTGGAGACGTAAAAGATAAAACTTATAGACAGGCCGTTACGGCTGCTGGCATGGGATGCATGGCTGCTTTAGAGGCTGAGAAGTTTTTGTCAAAAAATGATTAACTAAACAAGTTCGTTACAATAAGACCCTATTTTGTCCAATGCTTTTACAAGATTGTCCATTGAAGTGGCATAAGAAATTCTAAAATACCCCTCTGAACCAAATGCAGATCCCTGAACGACTGCCACTCCCGTATTTTCTAATAAAGAAGTTACAAAATCTGTATCATTTAAAATTTGCTTTCCCATTTTGTCTTTTTTACCTATACAATTTTTACAATTTGGAAAAACGTAAAAAGCTCCTTGAGGATTTTTACAAGTTAATCCTTTTATAGTGTTTAGTTTTTGCACAACAAAATCTCGTCTTTTCTTAAAAGCATCTGATCTTGGCTTAATAAAATCTTGAACGCCGTTTAAAGCCTCAACTGCAGCTGCTTGACTAATGGAAGAAGTGTTGGTCGTTGATTGAGATTGAATTTTTCCCATCGCTTGTATCAAATCCTCAGCTCCCCCAGCATAGCCGACTCTCCATCCTGTCATAGCATATGATTTACTTAAGCCATTAATCGTTAAAGTTCTTAAAAATAATTCAGGAATTTGAGCAATCGTAAAAAATTTAAAATCATCATAAAGCACATGTTCATAAATATCATCTGACATAATTAAAACTTGTGGAAATTTTTCCAAAACTTTACCTATGCTTCTTAATTCTTGTTCTGAATAAACTGATCCTGTTGGGTTAGATGGAGAATTTAAAATAATCCATTTAGTGTTTTTTGTAATATTTTTTTCTATTTGCTCTGGTAGAATTTTGAAATCATTGCTTTCATTACACTCGATTATCCTTGGAATTCCTCCTGCTAATAATACAATGTCGGGATAAGAAACCCAATAAGGAGCTGGAATAATTACTTCATCACCAGGATTAATAGTTGCTAAAATTGCATTAAAAATAACATGCTTTCCACCAACTCCTACCGTTACTTGTTTTTCATTATAAGTAAGATTGTTTTCTCTTTTAAATTTTCCCATAATTGCTCTTTTAAGATCTATAGTTCCGTCAACAATAGTATATTTAGTTTGGCCATTTTTGATGGCATCAATTCCTGCCTGTTTCACATTGTCTGGGGTATCAAAATCTGGCTCTCCAGCGCCCAATGATATTATGTCTTTTCCTGCCGCTTTTAATTCAGTTGCCTTTTTAACAACTGCCATTGTCGGAGATGGTTTTATTCTGGATAGAGATGCTGATAGTATAGTCATTAAAATAAAAAAATGTCTAATTTATCAGTTGTACATACCTCAGAAGGAAAAAACAAAAAAGATAATTTTTGTAAGAAACTAGAGGGTGGAAAGAAATTTAAACTAACGACTGAATTTAAGCCTGCAGGAGATCAACCATCTGCAATAAAACAGCTTAAAGAAGGTTTAATTAAAAATCAAAAAAATCAAGTTTTGCTGGGAGTAACTGGGTCTGGAAAAACATTTACTATGGCAAAATTAATTGAAGAACTAAATCGGCCAGCTCTTATCTTGGCTCCAAACAAAACACTTGCGGCTCAATTGTACGGTGAAATGAAAAGTTTTTTCAATGAAAATTCTGTTGAATATTTTGTTTCCTATTATGATTACTACACTCCAGAAGCTTATGTTCCAAGATCAGATACTTACATAGAAAAAGAGTCTGCCATCAATGAACAAATAGACAGAATGAGACACTCGGCTACAAGATCGTTATTTGAAAAAGATGATGTAATAATTGTTGCTAGTGTATCATGTATTTATGGATTGGGGTCTCCAGATTCTTATTCTAAAATGACGATGACATTTGAAAAAAATAATCTATTCGAAAGAGAAAAAATTATTAAAGGACTTGTTGAATTGCAATATAAAAGAAACGATCAAAATTTTCACAGAGGCACATTTAGAGTCAGGGGTGAAAATATAGAAATATTTCCATCGCACTTAGAGGATAGAGCTTGGAGAATTTCTTTAGAGGACGGAAAATTAGTTATGATTAAGGAATTTGATCCTTTAACAGGAGATCAAATAGAAGAATTAAATATTATTAAGATATATGCAAATAGTCATTATATTACGCCAAGACCAACTGTTCAGCAGGCTATTAAAGAAATTAAATTAGAATTAACACAAACATTAGAAAAATTTTACAAAGAAAACAAACTACTTGAAGCACAAAGACTTAATGAAAGAACTCGATTTGACCTAGAAATGATTGAGGCAACTGGAACGTGTGCAGGAATTGAAAACTATTCACGTTTCTTATCGGGTAGAAAACCTGGAGAACCACCTCCCACTCTTTTTGAGTATTTGCCAGATAACGCAATCGTATTTGTCGACGAAAGTCACGTTACTATTCCGCAATTAAATGCAATGTACAAAGGAGATTATACTAGAAAAAAAACACTTTCCGAATATGGATTCAGACTTCCTTCCTGTATGGACAATCGCCCAATGAAATTTGAGGAATGGGACATGATGAGACCACAAACGGTTTTTGTTTCAGCTACGCCAGCTGAGTGGGAGCTGGATCAGACTAAAGGTGTTTTTGCGGAACAAATTATTAGACCAACCGGTTTAATCGATCCTGATATTTTTATACGCCCAGCAAAAAACCAAGTGGATGATTTGTTGTCTGAATGCATAATATTGAGTAAAAAAAATCAAAGAGTGTTAGCTACAACTCTTACAAAAAAAATGGCTGAAGATCTCACTGAATACTTAGATGAGAATGGAATTAAAGTTAGGTATATGCATTCAGAAATCGACACTTTAGAAAGAATTGAAATCATAAGAGACCTACGATTAGGAGTGTTTGACGTTTTGGTAGGTATAAATTTGTTACGCGAAGGACTTGATATCCCAGAATGCGCATTAGTTGCAATTCTAGATGCGGATAAAGAAGGTTTTTTAAGATCAGAAACTTCCCTGATTCAAACAATAGGTAGAGCTGCAAGAAACATTGAGGGAAGAGTTATTTTATACGCAGATAAAGAAACCAATAGTATTAGAAAAGCCATCGAAGAAACAGACAGACGTAGAGATAGACAAATTTTATTTAATAAAGAAAATAATATAACCGCCCAAAGCATCAAAAAAGATATTGGGGATATATTAGAAAGTATTTACGAAAAAGATTATTTAAATATTAGTAAAGATGCTGAAATTGGACACAACTTAAAAAAGCATCTAAAAGCTCTGAAAAAAGATATGTTAATGGCAGCAGATAATTTAGAATTTGAAAAAGCAGCCAAAATAAGAGACGAAATTAAAAAACTTGAAAATTCAGACTTAGGTTTGGCAATAAACTCTAGCATACAAAAATATGGACCGAACAACTCATTATTTGGAAGATCAACACAAGGCAAAGCTGGAACAAAAGTTAAGAAAAAAAGATAAATGAATAAAAACATACTTATTACTGGTGGTGCCCAGCGAGTAGGAAAAGAAATATCACTTTTTTTTGCTGAAAAAGGTTGGAATGTTGCGATTCATTTTAACAAATCTAAAAAGGAAGCGCTCGCGCTTCAAAAAGAAATTATAAGAATCGGAGTTAAATGCTGCATTATTCAGGCCAATCTATCAAAATATAATGAAGTAAAATCCATTGTTAAAGAAGCAAGTAAAAAAATAGGAACAATCAACTGTTTAGTAAATTGCGCTTCAATTTTTGAAAATGATGATATTACAAAGTTTAATAATCAAAAATGGCAATCGCATTTTGATATCAATTTAAAAGCACCGGCTATTTTGTGCGCAGAATTTGCAAAACAAAAAAAAAATAACAATTCAAATATTATTAATATTATTGACCAAAGAGTTTTTAAATTAACACCTTACTTTTTTTCATATACTTTAAGTAAAGCAGGTCTTCAAACGTTAACAACGATACTTGCTATGAAATTTGCTCCAAGTATAAGGGTTAATGCCATTGCACCGGGGCCTGTAATGCAAAACAAAAGGCAGTCTAAATTACATTTTGAAAAACAATTTAAAAATACTATTTTGCAAAAACAAGTAAGAATAGAAGATATCTGTAATGCTATAGAATTTATTATTAATAATCATTCAGTTACGGGAATGACTATACCTGTAGACAGCGGTCAAAACCTTGGTTGGAAAACACCGGATCTAATAAATATAAAAGAATAGAATGAAACCGATCACAAAAAATAACGTAATTGAAATCTTTGAAGCAAAAATAACAAAAGATGTTGTAAAAAAAATACTTATCAAAGATCTTGTTATTGAAAAAATTTTTGGTTACTACCCTGAAGAAAAAACTACGCCACAAAAGTTAAAATTTAATATAAAATTGGAATTAAATCCAAAATTATCATTTGCTGATAACGATTTAGAAACAATCGCAGACTATGATGATATCATAAAATTAATTAACGACACTTTAGATAAAAAAATAAGTTTTTTAGAGGTTTTGGGAGAAACAATAGCCGAAAAAGTTCTTAATAATGAAAAAATTGAAGCTATTGAATTGCAAATAGAAAAATTAGATATTTTAAAAATGGGTGGAACTGTTGGGTTTGAAATTAGTAAAAGAAAAAACTAATGAATAGTTTAGATTCTGGTCAATCATTAATAAAATCTAAAATAAAACATATCTCAAGCAGTCCTGGAATTTATAAATTTCTAGATAGTAATAATAAAATAATTTATATCGGCAAAGCTAAAAATTTACCAAAAAGGCTATTGAATTACACTTCTAACTCTGGGCTCACAGTTAGAACTCAAAGACTAATTTCTTCAGTTAATGAAGTTGAAGTAATTACTACCACCAATGAATCTGAGGCTCTTTTATTAGAAGCAAATTTAATCAAAAAATTCAAACCTCGATACAATGTCTTACTAAAAGACGATAAGTCATTTCCATATATACAAATAACGTTGAGTGATAACTGGCCTCAACTAACAAAGTTTAGAGGAAAACATAATGATAAAGATTTATACTTTGGTCCTTTTGCCTCCATTGGTTCTGCAAACTGGACTATAAAAATGCTTCAAAAGGTTTTTCAAATAAGGGTTTGTGATGATCATACTTTTAAAAACAGAAAACGACCTTGCATACTTTATCAAATTAAACGATGTTCAGCTCCATGCACAAACGAAATAACCAAAGATGAATATGCAAAATCTGTGGAAGAATGCATCGATTTTTTAAATGGAAAATCAAGATCTATACAAAAAAAATTCTCAAATGAAATGGAGATTGCAAGTAAAAAACTAGATTTTGAAAAAGCAGCAATTTTACGAGATAGAATTAAATCATTAACTCAAATTCAATCTTCTCAACAAATTAATACAAATAATTTTGTAGATGCGGATGTAATAGTTTCTTACAGACTTGAAAATATTACATGCATTGTAGTTTTCTTTTACAGATCTAAACAAAATTGGGGTAATCAATGTTTTTTTCCGAGGCACGAAACTGATGACACTGAATCAGAAGTACTGGAAGCTTTTTTGGCTCAGTTTTACGAAAACAAACTACCTCCAACAGAAATTATTTTAAATTTTAAACCAAGGAATTTAGAACTTTTAAATAATGCACTTATCCAAAAGTATAATAAAAAAATTACTTTTAAAATTCCTAGAAAAAAAAATGAACTATCAATAATTAATATGGCAATGAAAAATGCCAAAGAAAGTCATCAAAGAAAAATACTTGATACTGACAAAAACAACGATTTCTTAAAATTGCTTTTTGAATCTTTTAATCTTAATTTTGTTCCAAGCTTAATTGAGGTTTACGATAATAGTCACACCCAAGGTAGTAATGCGATCGGAAGTTTTATTAGTTTTAGTGAGGGTGGGTTTTTGAAAAATAGGTATAGGAAATTTGATATAAAAAACACACTTATAAAGCCTGGAGATGATTATGGAATGATGAAGGAAGTCATTAACAGAAGATTTTCTAAATTAATTAAAGAAAATGATAACGATAATACCCCAGATTTATTGCTTATAGATGGTGGTAAAGGACAATACTCAACCGTAAGAGAAAAATTAGATGAACTTGGCTTTCATCATTTACAAATTATAGCTATGGCAAAAGGAAAGAATAGAAACGAAGGAAATGAAACTTTTATTCACAATAATAAAGAAATCAAATTAGAAAAAAACAGTCCATTATTATTTTTTTTACAAAGGCTAAGAGATGAAGCCCACAGATTCGCTATTTTCACCCACAGAAAAAAAAGAAAAAAGTCTTTTACTAAATCATTACTAGATGAAATACCGGGCATTGGCAGAAGTAGAAAAAAATCATTACTAAATCATTTTGGATCAGCAAAAGATGTTGGTGGTGCTAGCTTGGAAGATTTAAAAAAAGTTGAGGGAATAAGTGAATTTATTGCAAAAAAAATATATAATTATTTTCATCTAAACAAAAACTTTTTATGATTTTTAAAATTCCTAACATCCTAACTATGGGCAGACTTATTTTGGTACCAGTTCTCGTGTTTGCTTACTATCTGCCGGGTAGTCTCGGTGATTGGTTGGGTTTTTCAATTTTTGTCATAGCTAGTTTCACTGATTTTTTAGATGGATTTTTTGCAAGACTTTTAAAGCAACAGTCTAAACTTGGAGAATTATTAGATCCAATAGCTGATAAAATAATAGTTGTTACAGCGCTTGTTCTTTTAGTGGCTGATAATCAAATAAAAGGTCAAGAAGTAATAGCCTCAATCATTATAATTTGTAGAGAAATTTTGGTATCTGGCCTACGTGAATATCTTGCAAAATTTAAATTAAAGATTCCAGTTTCTAATATGGCAAAAGTGAAGACTTTTTTTCAAATGTTTGCAATTTCAATACTTTTAACAGGACCTTCTGGGGACCAAGTATTATTTAATCTGGGATCTGAAATTGGAATTACGCTTCTTTGGATTGCTGCAGTTTTAACTTTAGTAACTGGATATTCTTACCTTAAAAAAGGTATTGAGCATGCTATTGATTAGTTTGTTATTTTTTTCTGACTAAAGCTTGGTATTGATCAGAAAGCTTTCCAATCAAATCTAAAACTTGAAAAGAATATTCTCCTATTTGTGATACTGGCGTAACTTCTGCAGCTGAACCAGTTAAAAAACATCCGCTATAATTTTTTAAATCTTCTAGTTTTATTTTTTTTTCTACTACTTTAATTTGTAAACTTTTTGCAATATCAATAACTGTTCTTCTGGTAATTCCATTTAAAAAACTATCTGCTATTGGTGTGTATATTTCTGTTTGCTCTTTGTTTACAAAAAAAACGTTTGCTCCCGTTGCTTCTGCAATATTACCTTGATAATCAAGCATCATTGAATCGTTATATCCATCTTTTTCTGCATCATGTTTTGAAAGTGTATTGATCATATAATTCCCAGATGCCTTGGTGTCCCACGGAATAGAGTCTGGGGGTGGTTTTCTCCACTTGGATATATTTAATTTAATTCCATTTAATTTTATTTTTGGGTCAAAGTAAGAACCCCATACCCAAGCTGCGATTGCAAGATGTATGGTATTATGTTGAGCAGAAACTGCCATCATTTCACTTCCTCTCCAGGCGATTGGCCTAACATATCCATTTTCAATTTTTTGAACTTTGACCACTTCATTACAAAAACTGTCTATTTGATTAACTGAATAAGGAATTTTAAAACCCATTCTGCTTGCAGAATAAACCAATCTTTCCGTATGATCGGTTAATTTAAATATTTTTCCATCATATACTCTCTCACCTTCAAACACCGCACTTGCATAATGAAGTCCATGCGTGAGCACATGCAGTTTTGCATCTTGCCATTCGACTAAAGTTCCATCCAACCATATTTTTCCTGTTCTTTTGTCGTAAGGAATTGAGTTCATGCAAATTTCGTTTTCAATTATTTGTTAATTCAATATAATATATGTCAATAATGCTGACTATATCAATAAATTTATGCATAACTTTTTATATTTAAGAGAAAACAACATCAAGGAAATTATAGAATTAATGTTGGAAGCTTACACCAATTCTTATTCTGATCCTTATGATATTCTAAAAAAAAACTCTTTTGGCAAAGCTCACCACAGACTCATATGTACTGTTGATGCAAATCCAGGAATAAAAGTGGCAGATTTAATTAAAAAGTTAAAAATAACAAAACAAAGTTTAAGTAGAGTGCTCCAAGAATTGATAAAAAAAGAAATCATATCTCAAAGTAGAGGAGATTCGGATGGTAGGCAAAGATTGCTTCATCTTACAGAAAAAGGGAAAAAAGTTAGTGATGAAATATTTCATAAGCAAAAACAAAGAATATTAGAAGCATTTAAAGATTCAGACTCAAGTGAAGTTTTAAATTTTAAAAAAGTATTAAAAAAAATTATTGCCGAATAAATGATTATAGAAGAGAAAAAACACATTCTGGTAGTTGATGATGATGATCGAATACGTGAGTTAATTAAAGAATATTTAGAAAGTAATGATTTTTATATTACTACCGCCAGAGATGCTGAAGATGCAAAAAATAAAATTAAATTGATAAAATTTGATTTGATAATTTTAGACATAATGATGCCTGGACAAAATGGGCTTGAACTTACTAAGGAAATAAAGTTAACAAGTGATCAGCCTATTATTCTATTAACTGCTATGGGCGAAACATCTGATAGAGTTTCGGGACTCGAAACTGGAGCAGATGACTATTTACCAAAACCTTTTGAACCTAAAGAGCTGTTATTAAGAATTAAAAATATATTAAAAAGAATTAAAAAAAATAAAAACCTTAACCCAATATTAAAATTCGGCAATATTAAGGTTGACTTGGACAAAATGTCTATAACTTCCAAAGAAGGAGACATTAAACTTAACTCTGCAGAAAAAGCACTACTAGAAATTATGATATTATCCGTTGGTCGTGTTTTTCAAAGGGAACAAATTTCTAAAATTGTCAAATTAACCAAAGAAAGGGCTGTCGATGTAATGATCACAAGACTTAGACAAAAAATAGAACCGGATCCAAAAAATCCAAAATATTTACAAACTGTTAGGGGCAATGGTTACGTCCTTTGGACTGACTAAGAAATGCTAAAACACTTATTGCCCAGAACTATTTTTTTTCGCTATTTACTTATTATTATTGCCCCTGTTTTATTACTACAAATTATACTAACAATTGTATTTTTTGATAGTTTGTGGATTAAAACAAACAAAGGATTAGCACGAACGCTAGCTGGACAAATTAACAGTCTCGTTGAGGTCTATAGTAATCCCAAAACTAATAAAGATTTTAACTTTGTTAAAAATATTTTTGAAAATAAACTTATTTCAAAAATTTATGTATTAGAAAACTATAAACTACCGTCGTTAAAAAAACCAAAAATTTACAATTTGTATGATCAGCTTCTAGATGAGCAACTAGCTAGTCAAATCAATGCTCCATTTTGGTATGATACAAAAAATAGCAATGATTTTGTCGATATACGGGTAAGTACAAATAAAACTATATTACAATTCATTGTAGAAAAATCTAGAATTAGAAATTCTTCTGCTAGAATATTTATTTTATGGATAACTATTCCATCTATATTGTTGCTTTTAATATCTATTCTTTTTTTAAGAAATCAAATCAAGCCGTTTACTAGTCTGGCAGAATCTGCTGAGAAATTTGGAAAAGGACAGTACGTTCCAGAACTAAAACCATCAGGTGCAGTTGAGGTACGAAAAGTAATTATAGAATTCGAAAAAATGAAAAGAAGAATTTTGCGCCACATCAGCCAACGAACAGCTATGTTATCAGGAATTAGTCATGATTTAAAAACTCCTCTAACTCGTCTAAAGTTACAAATAGAAATTTTAAACAAAAATCATGCCTTAGATAAAGTAAAAAATGATGTTTTGGAAATGGAAAAAATGATTGCTGAATATTTAGATTTTTCTAGTTCTCAAGAAACTGGTAATACCATCCAATTTGATTTGTCTAATTTAATGACTGAAATAAAGCAAAAATATAATAACAATAAAATTACATTTAAATGCAATGAAAAAATATTGATGCTAGGAAGAAAGCATCTCATTAAAAGGTGTCTTTATAATCTTATAGATAACTCAATAAAATATGCTGGCAGTGCAGATATTGTTGTTAAAAGAAATAATTCAACGATAGAAATCTCAATTGAAGATGATGGACCAGGTGTTCCGGAAAATGAAAGAGAAAGAGTTATGAGACCATTTTATAGAATAGATAAAAGCAGACAAATGGCAGATGGAAGCGTAGGTTTGGGTCTATCAATTGTGCAAGATATTGTAAATTCCCATGGTGGCACTATTAAATTAACTGACAATCCTAAAGGCAAAGGATTGAAAGTCATATTAAACTTTCCAGCATAATGTTTGTTCATGATTTTAATCCTATTTTGGTTGACATAGGACCAATCTCAATTCGATGGTATTCTTTAGCTTATATTTTTGGAATATTACTTGGACTGTATTACGGAAAACATCTCATAAAGAATCTATCTACAAAAATAAAAGTTTCGGAGAAAAATCTTGATGATTATCTAATTTGGGCTGTAATTGGAATCGTGCTTGGAGGTAGAATAGGATACGTTTTTTTTTATAACTTTACTTATTACTTTGAAAATCCTGTTGAAATATTAAAAATATGGAATGGCGGTATGTCATTTCATGGCGGATTAATAGGAATTATTTTATCTTCATTTTTATTTTCTAAAAAAAATGATATTTCATTTTGGTCTTTAACAGATTTGATTGCCTGCATTTCCCCGATAGGAATTTTTTTTGGTAGAATTGCAAATTTTATAAATGCTGAACTAGTTGGAAAAGAAAGTAATTTACCCTGGTCTTTTATATTTCCTAAATACGACCAACTACCAAGACATCCATCTCAAATTTATGAAGCATTATTAGAAGGATTGTTATTATTTATTATTATAAATTTATTAATAAGAAAAACTAATATACCGACAGGATACTTATCTATTTTATTTTTAATACTATACTCAACGTTCAGAGTGATTGGTGAAATATTTAGAGAACCAGACCAACAGTTGGGATATTTATTTTTTGGAATAAGTATGGGAAGTATCTTAAGCATCATAACAATAATGATCGCAAGTATTTTTGTATTATTTTTTAATAAAAAATGATCTTAACAGAAATTAAAAAAAAAACGTTACCTTTAGATGAATACATAAACTTCTGTCTATATAAATTCAAAAATAGCTATTATCAAAAAAAAAGAAAATTTGGATATGGTGGAGATTTTGTAACTTCCCCGCATATTTCTAGTATTTTTTCAGAAATGATTTCTGTTTGGCTGCTTACTTTTTGGGATCAGATTAATAAACCAAAAATAATAAATATTCTCGAACTTGGGCCTGGTGATGGAACAATGAGTAATGATATTTTAAATTCTTTATCAAAATTTTCTTTTTTCAAATCTAAAATTAATTATTTTCTTTTAGAAACAAGTAATTCATTAAAAAAAGAGCAGAAAATAAAACTAAAAGGGAAAAAAAATATTTTTTGGATTAAAAAATTAAAGAATTTTAAAAAAAAAAATTTAGCAATTATTAGTAATGAATTTTTTGATGCTCTACCTGTAAAACAATTAATTAAAAAAGAAAATACCTGGTTAGAAAAAAATATTTTTTTTAACAAGTCAGCTAATAAATTAGATTACATCTTTAAAAAACCAAAAAACAGTTTGATGAAGCAAATTAAAAATATTTATAACTTAGATATAAATACTTTTATTGAATTTTCTCCAAAACTAGAAAATATTATTAAAGATATTTCAAAAATATTAATGAGTAAAAATTCTATTTTTTTAACAATTGATTATGGAGATTATTCAGAAATCTGCAATGATACCGTTCAGGCCATTTACAATAATAAAAAAGCAATATTGCTAGAAAACATTGGTGATAGTGATATTACATATCAAATAAATTTTTTTCATTTAATAAAATTATTTAAAAATTACAAACTAAACATTGTTGATTTTACTACCCAGTCTAAATTTTTACAAAGACTTGGTATTAAGGAACGATTTGAGCATTCTGCAAAAAATTTAAATCCTATGGAACGTAAGAAATTAAGCAATTCTATTGCTAGACTACTACACCCTTCCCAAATGGGGGATTTGTTTAAAGTGTTAATAGTATCAAAAATGAATAAAAATAATCAAAATTTGTAATATGATATTTAAATCAAAAAAATTTAGCTTCGGAAAAAATATTTCGCACGGTTTTTGTTCCAGAAAAAATGGAAATTCAAATGGAATATATAGCTCTTTAAACTGCGGTCTTGGGTCTAAAGACTTAAAAAAAAATGTCTACAAAAATCTAAATTATGTTAAAAAAAAAATAGGCTCAGAATATTTATGTCTAGTAAGTCAAAAACATAGTAATAAAATTATTTGGTTAAAAAAATTTTCACAAATTCAAAAAAAAATAAGAATTGGTGACGCCGATGGAATATTTACTAACCTAAACAACGTTGCTATTGGCATTTTAACTGCAGATTGTGCACCCATTCTTTTTGTAGATCAAAATAATAACTACATTTGTTGTGTTCATGCAGGATGGAAAGGTGCATTTTCAAACATTATTCAAAAAGCTGTTGCACTTTTTCGTAAAAATAAAATTTTGCCAAAAAATATAAGAGTATGTATAGGACCGTGTATATCACAGGATAGTTATGAGGTGAAAGCTGATTTTTATAACAAATTTATATCTTCAAATACAAATTTCAAAAAATGCTTCTTATTTAAAAATAACAAGATTTATTTTAATTTGAGATATTTTATAAAATTAAAACTAGTTAATGCTAAAATTTCCATGTCTAATATTTTTGATATTAATAAAGACACTTTTGTTAACAAATCTCTATTTTATAGCTACCGAAGGTCTCTACTAAATGGAGAAAAAGATTATGGTAGAAATCTATCCTTGATCTCAAAATACCATTGAATACCTTTAATGTTAGGTATATAAAAAATTGATGAAGATTGTATCTGGCACAAATAATCCTAAGTTAAGCGAAGAAATTGCGAAGTATCTAAAAACAAAAATTGTTAATAGTAACATCAAACGATTCGCCGACTCAGAAGTCTATATTGAAATAAATGAAAACATGAGAGGGTCTGAAGTCTTTGTTATACAAGGAACATCTTATCCAGCTAATGATAACATAATGGAATTGTTAGTCTGCATAGATGCATTACGCAGAGCTTCGGCTAAAAATATTACAGCTGTCCTTCCTTATTTTGGATATGCTAGGCAGGATAGAAAGGTTACACCAAGATCACCTATTAGTGCCAAACTAGTTGCAAATTTGATTACAAACGCAGGAGCCAATAGAGTTGTGACTTTAGACTTGCATGCAAATCAAATTCAAGGTTTTTTTGATATACCCGTTGATAATCTTTTTGCCGCTCCTACTTTTGTTAAAGACATAAAAAAAAATATTAAATCTAAAAGCTTGGTATGTGTCGCCCCAGACGTTGGCGGTGTTGAAAGAGCAAGGGCCATCGGAAAAAGGCTTAATGCTGATCTTGCAATCATTGATAAAAGAAGATCTGGTCCAGGAAAATCCGAGGTCATGAACGTTATTGGAAATGTAAATGGAAAAACATGTATTATTATCGACGACTTGGTTGATAGCGGCGGAACTATATGCAATGCAGCAGAAGCTTTGATAAAAAAAGGGGCTAAAAATGTTTATGCCTATGTTGTTCATGCTGTTCTAAGCGGGGATGCCGTACAAAAAATACAGAAATCAAAAATAAAGCAGTTTGTGGTTACAAATTCTATAGACAATTCAAAAAAAATTAAAGGTTCTAAGATTAAAGTTATAAGTATTGCAGCTCTATTTGGAGAAGCTATGAATAGAATATCTGAATCCAAGTCAGTTTCTAAGTTATTTAAATAAAAAAAATAACCTTTTTTATAAAGAATTCTTGAGTTTATACCTCTGGTGCTATACAACCTCATCTCTTATGGAAAAAAATTTAAATACACTAGAAGTAAACGTCCGAGAAACAAAGACTAAAGCTGACGTTAAAAAATTAAGATTAGACGGTTTTGTACCTGGTGTGCTTTATGGCGATATAGATAAGAATTTAAATTTATCAATTAAAAAAAACTCTTTAGAAAAATTTCTTAAATCTGGAAATTTTATGAGTAAAGTAATTGAGATTAAAGTAGATGGAAAAGATTATAAAGTTTTACCAAGAGCTATAGAATTTAATAAGTTAACTAATCAACCTATTCACATAGATTTCCAAACATTATCTGCTGGAACAAAGGTTGTTGTTTGGATACCTGTAAAATTTATAAATGAAAATATTTGTCCTGGCCTAAAAATGGGAGGTGTTCTAAACATTGTTAGAAGAAAAGTTGAATTAAGTTGTCCTGCAGATCAAATTCCTTCCGAATTAATTGTTGATCTAGCCGAAAAACAAATTAATGAAAGTATTCACATATCTGCTGTTAAACTTCCTGAAAATGTTAAGCCAACAATTCTAGATAGAGATTTTACTATAGCAACAGTAGCAGCTCCTACTGTTGTTAAAGAGCCAGAGCCAGCCGCTGCTGAAGCTGTTACTGAGGGAACCGAAGGCGCTGAGGGTGCTGCTGCTAGTGCAGATGGAGCTGCGGATAAAAAAGACGCAAAAACTCAAGAAGACAAAGCTCCTGCTGATAAAAAGAAATAGTAGATGTTCTTATTTGTTGGCTTAGGAAATCCTGATCCCAAACACAAAAATAATCGTCACAATATTGGTTTCATGATTATTGATAATCTTAATAAGAGATTTAATTTATCAAAACAAAAACCAAAATTTAAAGGATTATTAACCAATGGAGAAATTGACAAGCAAAAATTAATATTGGTAAAGCCTCTGACGTTCATGAATAATTCAGGTACCTGCATTAGAGAAATTCAGGATTACTATAAAATTATTCCCAAAAATGTTTTTGTATTTCATGATGATTTAGATCTAGATTTGGGAAAAATCAGATGTAAAATTGGAGGCTCATCTGGTGGTCATAATGGGATCAAATCAATTGAGGATGCCATAGGTCCAAATTTTTACAGAATAAGAATTGGAATTGGTCATCCTGGAGAAAAAGAATTAGTTGATAGCCACGTTTTAAATGATTTTACAATTGACGAGATAGAAACTGTTAATATCTCAATAAAAAAAATATTAGATAATGTTCATCTTTTGATGCAACGAGATTTAGATAACTTTTCAAGTAAAAGTAATATTTAATGGGATTTAAAGTTGGAATTGTAGGCTTGCCCAACGTTGGAAAATCTACAATGTTTAACGCATTAACCAAGTCTAAAAATGCTGAAGCAGCAAATTTTCCATTTTGTACCATAGAACCAAATATAGGTGTGGTAGCTGTTCCTGATGCTAGAATTGAAAAAATAAGCAAAATTGCAAATTCTAAGAAAATTATTCCTACATTAATTACTTTTGTAGACATAGCGGGCTTAGTTGCTGGCGCTTCAAAAGGTGAAGGTTTGGGCAATAAATTTTTATCCCATATTAGAGAAGTAGATGCGATTGTTCATCTTCTCCGTTGTTTTGAGTCAGATGAAATACAAAATGTTAACAAAACTGTAGACCCAATTAGGGATTTTGAAATTATTGAAACAGAATTGATGCTGGCAGATTTAGATTCTTTAGAAAAAAGAATTGGAAAAAAAAATAAAAATATTATTGAGAATGAAGAGCTTACAAAACTAATCGAAAAATCTTATGAATGCTTAAAAGAAGGAAAGAATCCTTATTTTTTAAGAAATGAATTTGATTCTAAAATAGTAAATAGCGCTTCTGTATTAACATTAAAACCAAAAATTATTGTCTGCAATACTGGAGAAGAAAGTATTTCTACTGGAAATCAATATACTGAAATTGTGAAAAGTAGATTCAAAGATGAAGAAGTTGTCAATATATCGGCTGAGATAGAGCAGCAAATTACAGAGCTGGGTGAAGCCGAAGCATTAGAATTTATGAAAGAACTAAACATAATTGAAACTGGACTAGATCGTGTTATTCGATCAAGCTACAAAGCTCTCAACTTAAGCACATATTTTACTGCTGGTCCTGAAGAAACTAGAGCCTGGACAATTCCAACCAATTGCAAAGCGCCAGATGCTGCTGAAGTAATTCATACTGATTTTAAAAAAGGATTTATTAAAGCAGAGACAATAGGTTATGAAGATTTTATACAATACAACGGTGAGGCTGGTGCTCGCGACAAAGGAAAATTAAGAATTGAAGGAAAAGATTATTTAGTTAAAGATGGAGATATCTTACACTTTAGATTCAATACGTGACCAAATTTTCTTTTTAATTAAATAAACTAAAATTGTAAGAATTAATAAATAAAGAACAGACTTAAAACCTAATTTTTTTCTAACTTCTAAATGAGGTTCAGCAGCCCACATCATAAAAGAAGTTACATCTTTTGCCATTTGTTCCTCTGAAGCTTTCGTACCATCCGAGTACTCCACTGACCCATCACTTAACGGCTTAGACATTCTAATTTTATTACCGGACATGTATTTATTATAATAAACACCATCTTCTAATTTAATATTTTCAGGAACTTTTTCCTCATAACCCATTAACACAGAATAAATATAATCAGCGCCCCCTGGTCTCGCCTTAGCTAGCACGGACATATCTGGTGGATAGGCTCCCCCATTTGCAGATCTAGACGCATTTTCATTTGGATAAGGACTTTTAAACTTATCAGATGGCCTACCAGGTCTAATAAACATTTCGCCTTGAGCATTTGGTCCATCTGTAACTTCATATTGTGAGGCAATTGCTTTAACCTCTTCTTCTGTAAACTCTGGTCCTCCTTTTTCTCCTAAGTTTCGATAACTAACTAGACTCATGGAATGACAAGATGCACAAACTTCTTTGTAAACTTGAAAACCTCTTTGCAATGAAGCCCTATCAAATGTTCCAAAAAATCCATCGAATGACCAGTTTGGCTTTAAAAGTTCAGCTTGTGCTTCTTTTGAATTGGAAATATTAGAAATAAAGGCAAAAATTAAAAATATAAAAATAAAGTTAACTTTTAAAAAAAAAGTTTTCATAATTTATTTACTAAAAATATTTATTGTTTTGATTTTTCCTTGCTTTTTCCAGTTTTCAAATTCATGAATACTTTCGGGCATAGGAAGTGGCTTTTCTACAATAGAAACAAGTGGGGCTAAGATAAAGAAAAAGGCAAACCAAAATGCTGTTGCTATTCTACCTATTACCAAATAAATTCCTTCTGCCGGAGCTGCTCCGATGTACATAAGTACGAAAAAATTTAGCACAAACAAAAATACACACTGCTTCCAAATTGGCCTAAAGACACTTGATCTTACTTTGCTGAAATCTAGCCAAGGCAACAAACCTAATACTGCAATACTACTTACCATCGCGATTACGCCCATTAACTTATCAGGTATACTTCTTAAAATTGCGTAAAAAGGTAAGAAATACCATTCTGGAACAATGTGCGGTGGCGTAACTAATGGATTTGCAGGAATATAATTGTCCGGGTGCCCTAAATAATTTGGAGCGTACATCATAACAGTAACAAAAATTAATAAAAAAACTAACATACCAACTAAATCTTTGCTTGTTGTAAATGGAGAAAAAGAAACTGTATCTCTTGTATCCTTTGGCTCAATTCCTGAAGGATTATTCGAACCAACAATGTGAAGTGCTATTACATGAAATACAACTGCGCCGACTATTAAAAAAGCAATCAACCAATGCAAAACATAAAAACGGTTTAAAGCTGCATCACCAACAGAATAATCACCCCACAACCAAGTAACTACGGATTCACCAAAAAAAGGAATGGCTGAAAAAAGATTTGTTATAACTGTTGCTCCCCAAAAACTCATTTGACCCCAGGGTAATGTGTAGCCAAGAAAAGCAGTAGCCATCATCAGGAAAAATATAACAATTCCAATCAACCACATTAATTGTCTTGGTTCTTTATATGAGCCATAATACAAACCTCTGAATATATGAAGATAAACTGCTATAAAAAAAAATGAGGCCAGATTCATGTGGGCATAACGAATAAGCCACCCAAAATTGACATCTCGCATAATTTTTTCTACAGAATCGAAAGCATACTTTGTGTCAGGTTTATAATGCATTCCCAAACTCAGTCCTGTAATAATTAGAAGTATCAAACATATAGTTAAAATTCCTCCAAAACTCCAAAAATAACTAAGAGACTTTGGAACTTGAAAATCCAAATACTCATGCTTGAACATTCGTATGACTGGAAGTCTGTTATCTATCCATCCAGTTATTCCTGTAAATGGAGATCCTCCAGTTTTATTGGTGTGAACCGGTTTATATTTTTGTTCTAAATTGTCAGCACTCATTTTAATCCTTTAACCTATTTTAATTTTATCGCTACCAACAAATTCATATTTTGGAACTTCTAAATTTGTAGGTGCTGGGCCTTTTCTAATTCTTCCTGAAGTATCGTAATGAGATCCGTGACAAGGACAAAACCATCCAGAATAATCACCCTGTCCTCCTGCAGGCACACAACCAAGGTGAGTACATACTCCAATAACTACTAGCCACTCTTCTTTTATAACTCTAGCCTTATCTTCTTGGGGGTCTTTTAAATCTGCCATTTTTGTTTCTTTAGCTTTTAAAATATCCTCTTTAGTTCTTCTTTTGATAAAAACTGGCTTTCCTCTCCAAAGAACGGTTATTTCCTGACCTTCTTTCACTTTGGAAATATCCACCTCGATAGAAGCTAAGGCTTTAACTGAAGAATCCGGATTCATTTGACTTATAACGGGAAGCACAGCGGCACCAACTCCAACAGCGCCCACTGTGGCAGTAACTGTTGTTAAAAAATCTCTTCTTGTAGATTTATCTTTATTTTTGTTTTCGTTCATATTTATTTACTAACTTTCCTGTATATAGAAAAAATTAATAATATAGTTCTATAGCCAGAATGACGCATAATAATTAATAAATGATTAATATCGCTCTTTATCAACCAGATATACCACAAAATACAGCAGCAATAATAAGAATATGCGCGTGCCTGGGGATTAATTTAGAAATTATTAAACCATGTGGCTTTTTTTTTGATAAAAAAAGGATGGATAGAATTTATTTAGACTATCTTGATAATTGTAAGCTTAAATTTTACGAATCGTATGAAGATTTTATATTTAAAAAAAAACAATCGAGATTAATTTTAATTACTACAAAATCACATAACAATTATACAAAATTTATCTTCGATAAAAATGACACTCTAATATTTGGAAAAGAAAGCTCTGGTGTACCTAAAAATATACATGACAATATTAAAAATAAATTAACTATACCAATGACTAGAAATGTCAGATCTTTAAATATAGCTTCTTCTGTGGCCATAGTTGGCTCGGAAGCTTTAAGACAAATTAATTTATGAAAAAAAAATCTACTAATTTAAAAAAGAAACTAGCTTCATCTTGGTTTACAGATTTGAGAAATCAAATATGTAAAAAATTTGAAGATATTGAAAATAAATATTCTAATAAAAAAATAAAATTTTTGCGAAAAAAATGGAAAAAATCTAAAACAAAATCTGAGGGTGGTGGAGAAATTTCTATTCTAAGAAACGGAAAAATTTTTGAAAAAGTGGGGGTAAATATTTCGGTAGTAAATGGTTTTTTTAATTCTGAATTCAAAAAAAAAATTCCAGGTACGGAGAAAAGCTCTAAGTTTTGGGCTGCTGGAATATCACTAGTAGCTCATTTTCAGAATCCTAAAATTCCATCTCTTCATTTTAATACTCGATACATAGTAACCTCTAAAGAATGGTTTGGTGGAGGGATGGATGTAACCCCGTGTATTGCTGATAACAGGCAAAAAAAGTACTTTCATAGCGAATTAAAAAAAACTTGCGACCTTCATGATAAAAATTATTACAAAAAACACAAATATAATTGTGATAAATATTTTTATCTTCCTCATAGAAAAGAGCCAAGGGGTGATGGTGGAATTTTTTATGACTATCTAAATACCAATAATTGGGAAAATGACTTTTCTTACACAAAAGATGTTGGACTTGTTTTTTTAAAAATTGCAGAAAACATTATTCAAAAAAAATCTAAACATAAATGGAATGAACGTGATAAAAAAATACAATTGATTAAAAGGGCCCGATATGTTGAATTCAATTTACTATTTGATCGTGGTACAAAATTTGGTTTAGCAACCGGCGGAAACATTGAAGCTATATTTATGTCTTTACCACCTTCGGCATCATGGTAATAATTAAACTAAATGGAAAAAGAACCAATAACAATTCAGGGGCTAGAAAAAATCAAAACTGAGCTTGATGAAAGAAAACAAGTTACTAGAGCCAAAATTGTAGCAGCAATCTCAGAAGCTAGATCTCATGGTGATCTTAAAGAAAATGCAGAGTATCATGCTGCAAAGGAAGAGCAGGGCCTTAATGAAAAGAGAATTCAAGAACTAGAAACTTCTATAGCAATGGCTGAAGTTATTGATATTACCAAAATAAAACCTGATATCAAAGTAATCTTTGCAAGCACTATTATTGTCAAAGATTTAGAAACAGATAAAAAAAATACTTACAAAATTGTTGGTAGGGATGAATCTGATGTCAAAAATGGTTTTATTTATTACAAATCACCTCTTGGAAGAGGATTTATTGGTAAACAAAAAAATGATTTTGTAACTATTGAAACTCCCTCTGGTGAAAAAAGTTTTGAAATTATTGACGTAAAATATATCTAAATTAAGAAAATATTAATCACTTAAATTTGTATTTGGTATTAATTTGTCAAAACCAGGATAAATATAATTAAAAAAATTTTCTGTTGATTTGTTTTGTTTTAAAATATTTTTTATGTTTTTAATTGACATAATTTTTCTCAGCTCTTTTTCCAATCTATTATTAGATAGTTTCTTAACATGCTCTTTATTATTAAAAATAAAATTTAATACTTGAGGATCGTGATCATATTTTGAATACAAAAAGAAAAAACGAAAATATCTTAAAGCTCTAACATAATCTTCTTTAATGCTAATTTTAGGATCTGAAATAAAATTTATTTTTCCGTTAATAAGATCTTCTTTTCCATTAAATGGATCAAAAAAAGTATCCTCATTTTTTTTCACACCATTTACACTGTAATAAATTGCATTCATGGTAAAATCGCGTCTTCGAGCATCGACTTCCCAATTGTCAGTAAAAATTATTTTTGCATACCTTCCATCTGGAAGTAAATCTTTACGTAGCGTAGTAATTTCAAACTTCATACTATTTACAATAGCTGTAATTACTCCAAAATGAGCAGCTACATCTATAAACTCAATATTTTTATTTTTTAAAATTTTAATAACTTCGTTAGGAAGAAACGTTGTAGCTAGATCAATGTCGTTTATATTTTGCTTTAATACGATATCTCTAACACAGCCTCCCACAAACCTAGTATTGATAACATTTTCCATGTTTGGATTTAACAATTGAAAAATTTCTAAGGCCTCTGGAATTTTGTTTAAATTCATTACAAATTCTAAAAAATTGGCTGGGGCTCCAGGGATCGAACCTGGGATGACGGGATCAAAACCCGTTGCCTTACCGCTTGGCTAAGCCCCAACGTATGCAGTTATGTAATTGTTTTAGCTACTGCTGTCCAATAACTTCTATATTTAGTTTTAACTAATTTTTGGCATTTTAAAAGGATTTTCTTACTTTTAAAAACTGCAAAACAGCAAGATCCACTACCGCTCATTTGAATAAAATCACAAATATTTTGACTTTGCAAATATGTCATTAATTTATTTATTGCTGGATTTAATTTTATTGCTGCATCAATTAAATCATTATTCGCGAAATGAAATATACTAAAAATATTTTTATTAATTATTTTTTTAAGATAATTTATATTTAATTTTTTACTAAATTTTTTATTATTCTGGTAAACATTTCTTGTAAAATTAGGCTGATTTGGAAAAATTAATAATAAATTTAATTTTATTTTAGACTTGCAATCATGAATAATATCGCCGTTTCCTGATACAAATTTTGAATTAGAGTTATTAAATATTTTAGAATCAGCGCCAATCAGTTGGTATACTTTATTAATATTTTTTTTATCTATTTTTAAATCAAATTTTTTCATTAAATACTGAAATATTGTAACTGCATTTGAAGTTCCGCCACCTAAACCAGATCCTACAGGAATATTTTTTTTTACTGTAACAACAAAATTTTTATATCTAATATTTTTACATAGTTTTTTAAGTAAAGTAATTGTTGAGAGAATGGAATTATTTTTATCAGAAGTAAATTTGGCGAATGCTCCTCTAAACTTTACAATAGTTTTTCTGCTACTTGTTTCGTGTATCGATATTTCATCATAAAGATTAATATGAGAAACAAGGCTCTGAATTTCATGATAACTATTTGACATTTTTTTGATTACTCTAAGAAATAGATTTATTTTTGCTGGTGAACGAAGATAAGTTTTTTTAATTAATACCATGCATTAATTTTTCTTTTAGTTTTTTTGTGCGCTCTTCATCAATTTGAGGAAGTTTAATTGCATTGCCCCAGACGTATCGTGCCTGAATTCTTTTATTATTTTTCCAAAGTACGTCGCCGTAATGATCGTAAACTTCTGGTTCGTAAGGAGCTTTCTCGTAGGCTAATTGCAATAATTTTTCAGCCTCACTAAAGTTACTAGATAAATAATATGCCCACCCTAGCGAATCGATAATATAGCCCTGTTCCCATTTGCTTAATTCTACTGCATCATACAGCATCTTTTTAGCTCTATCTATATTGACCCCTCTTTCTAACCAGCTGTACGCCAGATAATTAATAACAACATATTCTTGTGGTGAGAGTTGCAAAGACTTTAAAAAATTTTTATCAGCATTATCGAAATTTCCAAGTCGCTCATTACAAATACCTTTGTAATAATAAAATTTCCAATCAAGCTCTTTGGGTAATGCAATTTGTTCTGCCCTTTCGTAATATTCAAGTGATATTTTGTAATTTTTATTACTTCGATAGTAATTGGCCAAATCTATTAATTTAGAAAATACAAAAAAATTACTATCCGCTTGTTTTTTTTTTAAAATGTTAATTAAACTGGCATTTTTTGTTTGTATTTTTTTTTCTTCATGAATTAATTTATTGAAATTAATGTACCAAAAGAATTCACTACCTAAATTTTCAATAGTATCGGCAATTTCATAATTAAAATAATTCGAGTCTTCTATCATAAAATTTTCTAAATTTAAAAGTTTATTAGAAATAAAATTAGGATTTAAATAATCAGATAGAGATACAAAAAGTTTTGATAATTCAATTTGGTTTTGTTGCTGCAATACATTTCCAAATAAATACAAAAGTTCAGAAATGCCATGATTTACATTTTTCGAGTCGTAATTATTAGTAAAGAAAGATAAATTATTATTTTTTAAAGAAACATAACTTTGTTTCATTAATAAATTATTAGGATTTTCTAACAGTTGATTTTCAATAATTTTTGTAGCTTCTTGAATTTTATTTTTTTTTATTAAGAAAATACTATGAAAAAAGTGATAACGTCCTAAATCTGGTTGTTTTAAAATCTCTAGACTTGTCTTTTTATACAAATTATCATTTCCGACGTAATCATATATTAAGAAGCTCTGAATTAATTTTATATTAGAAAATATAGTTTTAATTTTTTTAATTTTTAATTCTTGTTCAGAAGAATTTTCAGCTTCTAGCCACAGATTTATATAATTGTTAAGCTCTATAAATAAAGGGCTACTATTGCCTGAATTTTTAAATTTTTCTTTTGCCAAAAAAAAATTTCTATTTTTTATCAAAAAAACACCTTCTATTAATTGAAATAAATCGTTATCTCTATATTGCTTATCAAGAGTTGTTATTATTGAGTTAGCCTCTGCTATTTTGCCACTCATCACTAGGGAGAATATATATTGAAAGTTATAACTAGGGTGAGTATTCGAAAGTTTTTTAATTTTTGAAAAATAAATATTAGCTTCTGAATACTGATTTTGATTTATTAATACTGATCCTTTTAAATAATTTGAGATATAGTCTGAGACTACGCTTGAATTGTTTAAATTAAAAAAAGATGAATTGGCAGAACTTGAATAAATAAAAAATGAAAATATACAGATAATAAAGATAGATTTTAACTTGGGTATCATGACTATAAAAAATTTAAAAAAACATTTTAACGATGGTCTTAGACAATATTACCATTCTACAGGCGTCTATGACAGTTTAATTTATAGGGAAATGTCTGCTAATTTAAGCCTCTCGCAGGATCAAAAAATTGCAGCTCTAATAAAAAAAATTGAAAAAAATTACAATAAATTTTACTTACATAAAAATAATATTCAATTTTCTAATAACAAAATAAATTCAAAAATAATGATTATCGGTGACTTTCCCAGTCTAGATGATAAAAAAAATAATAGTATTTTTTCTGATGAAAGTGGAGTTTTGCTAAACAAAATGTTAAATGCAATTTCCCTTTCGACTGATAATGTTTACTTAACAAACATTGTTCATTTTTATTTAGAAGAAAATAAACAAGAATATTTAAATCAAAAAAGTCTATTAAAAAAATTCACGCAGGAGCATATTGAAATTATTAAACCAAAAATTATTTTTTTACTTGGCTCCCTGCCTTTAGAAATATTATTTGAAAATCAATATTCATTAATTAAAAATCGAGGTCAATGGATTCAGTATAAACAGAAAGATTATAGTGCTGAAGTTATCGCTTCTTTCCATCCTAATTTTTTAATCAAGCAACCAAATCAAAAAAAAAATTCATGGAAAGATTTACAAATACTTCAACAGAAAATTGTAGAGTTTAATATTTAATTGTGTTTAGTTTTTCTAGAGAAAATAAAATTAATTCAACTATTGTGGGAGTTGATGAAGTTGGAAGAGGTCCATTAGCTGGACCTGTATTTGCAGCTGCTGTAATTTTATCAAAAAATATTTGTTTAAAAGGAATAAATGATTCTAAAAAATTATCTAAAAAAAAAATGACTGAAATTTTTAATAGGATAATTTCATTTTCTAATTTTTCTATTGGTCTTGCGACTGTGGAAGAAATTGATAAAATAAATATACTACAAGCATCTTTACTTGCTATGAAAAGGGCCGTAAAAAAAATAAATATAAAAGATGCCATTATTCTTGTTGATGGAACATTTAGCTTTGATAAAGAAAATAAAAATATCAAAACTTTTGTAAATGGAGATAGTATTTATCCGTCAATTGCAGCTGCATCAATTATTGCAAAAGTTATTAGGGACAAGTACATGTGCTTACTTTCTAAACAATTTCCAGAATATGGTTGGGATAAGAATTTTGGTTATGGAACCTCACAACATATGATTTCTCTTGCAAAGTACGGTCCCACTCCTCTACATAGAAAAACTTTTGCTCCAATACACAAGATGTTGTTTAAAAAATAAAAATGTAACTAATCTTTGATTTTAGCCAATTGACTTTAAAAGCTGTTTAAAGTTTATTCTACTACAAGTTGAATATAAATATGGCTAAAAATTCCTTCATAAATAAGATTCTTCAGGGGAATTCTATAGAAGTTTTAAGAAATATTCCTGACGAGACATTTGACCTGGTATTTGCGGACCCACCATATAATCTTCAATTAGACAAAGAATTACAAAGACCTGATAATAGTAAAGTTTCTGCGGTTAATGACAAATGGGATCAATTTTCTTCTTTTAATCAATATGACGAATTTACATCTCAATGGCTTAAAGAATGTAAAAGAGTTTTAAAAAAAAATGGAAGTATTTGGGTTATTGGAACCTATCATAATATTTTTAGAGTTGGTAAAATAATACAAGATTTAAACTTTTGGGTTTTGAATGATGTCATTTGGAATAAAAAAAATCCAATGCCGAACTTTAAAGGAACACGTTTTACTAATGCCCACGAAACATTAATTTGGGCAGCTAAAGAGCAAAAGTCGAAATACACATTTAATTATAATTCATTAAAATGTTTTAATGATGATAAACAAGTTCGATCTGATTGGGATTTGGCAATTTGCAACGGAAATGAAAGATGCAAAACCAATGGGGAAAAAGCGCATAGCACACAAAAACCAGAAGCATTATTATATAGGGTTATTCTATCGACTAGCAATAAGGGAGATTTAATATTAGACCCTTTTTTTGGTAGTGGAACAACCGGTGCAGTAGCAAAAAAATTAGGAAGAAATTTCTGCGGAATAGAAAAAGAAAAAAAATATATAGAAGTTGCAAAAAAAAGAATAGACAATGTTAGACCCATTGAAGATGATTATTTAAAAACTATTGAGAAAAAAAGAAATGAAAAGCGAATACCTTTTGGCATGTTAGTAGAAAGTGGGATTATAGAGCCTGGATTAAGTTTATATGATTTTAAAAAAAAATATACTGCAAAAGTCATGGCTGATGGAAGCATAGGCTGCAAAAACATTGTAGGATCAATTCATAAAGTAGGAGCTGAATTAGAAGGTGCTCCCTCATGCAATGGCTGGTCGTACTGGCACTTTAATATTGAAGGAAAATTAAAACCTATAGATTACTTGAGACAAAAAATAAGGTCCAAATCTAATTTTTAAAATCGTAATTAAAGATTTTGCCAAAAAATAAATTAGAAATATAACTATATCTACATATTATTTTTATAAAAAAATTTCTTATTATTTTCATAAAAGGGTTACTTAGATGATAAGTAAATAAATTTTGATTTGATTTAGATATAATCATAGAAACTCTGCTTAATCTTTTTGTTCTAAAATATTCAGCCGAAAATATATTATTTTGAAATAGTTTTGCGAGACAGTACGCATCCTCTATTGATTGTGCTGCTCCTTGAGCATGAAAAGGAACCATAGCATGAGATGAATCGCCAATAATAAAAATATTTTTTTTTCCAAATTCTATTTTACT